>JAGXRP010000015.1 GCA_018335795.1 Desulfobulbaceae bacterium
CTTGATGGAACCGTAACAAAACAAAAACATGTATCCTAATACTAAAAAATTTCCACAAACATTGACAATATCTCTGAAAAAACCGACCAACGAATTTATAAATTCAGCGATTTCTTAATGATTAGGTTGTCTGTTTCTTATTGCTTTGATATACCGATAAATATAATAAGCGAAAGACACAATGATTAAAATACTGACAATTGCCAAAAGGATGTTTCTGACAATGTCAACATGGGTAAAATCTAATAAATACATAACTATCATCACGGCAAAGAAAAAGCCGGTTATTTTACCAAGAATTGGCGAAGAGTAGATATAGCTTTTCTTTTGGATAATCAGCACACTACCAATTACTATCAAAATATCCCTGAGAATTACCGGTCCTGCAATCCACCAGGGTAAGCCGCGGGTTATAACCAAAGCAACCAGAATCGTACCGATCCAGATTTTATCGATAAAATGGTCTAAGACCTTGCCCACATTAGTAACTTGATTGGTCTTGCGGGCAATATAGCCGTCAGCCGCATCAGTTATCCAGGAAATTACCATAAACACCAATGCCGTATAATATTGTTTGGTTGCGATTAAAAACAGGATAAGAGGCAACAAGACAAGGCGTGAAATGCTTAATATGTTGGGTATGTTTAAGATTTTACCAAGTTCTAATTTATTGTTCATCCCGCACCTATTCTTGAGATTGTATAAGTAAAATATTAATCATATAGATATCAATACTGTATTTGAGAATAGGCGAGGGATTCATTGACCGCGTTCACTCCATTTCATTTTGGTGCGCAAAATTTCATAATATGATTTTCCTTTGGGTGCAATCAAGCGCATCGAATAATCGGCTTTAGTAATTGATATTTTATCGCCTGGTTTTAATCTGCGTTGTTCCTGACCATCAATTGTAAGCACGGCAGGTTCTGAGCACTCAGCCAATTGTAATGAGATTGATTCTGACGACGGAACAATTAAAGGCCGTCCGGACAGGACATGCGGGGAGAGCGGAGTGATTAAAATTGCTTCCATGGTTGGAAAAACAATCGGTCCGCCCGCTGCCAAAGAATATGCAGTTGAACCGGTCGGCGTAGCAACGACAACACCGTCTGCAACCAGCTTGCAGATAAAATTGTTATTACTGGAAAGAATAAGGTCAACAACCCGACAATCCGAACCCATATTAATGGCACAGTCATTCAACGCAGAAAATTTTTCTTTTTTATAGGCAATTTCAAGCACCATGCGCTCTTCTTCGCGATAGTTTTTATTCAAAAAATCAGCCACGGCAGACCTTGCCTGTTCAGCCGAAAACATGGTCAGAAAACCCAAACCACCGAGATTTATTCCCATAACCGGCTTTTCTTTGGAACCGACCAAGCGGGCGGTTTTTAACAAAGTCCCGTCTCCGCCCAGGGCAATTAAAAGCTGGGCGACACTGACCAAATCTTTTTGTTTTGACGCATATTTTATTTGTTTCAGGCAAGCCGCAGCAGATTCTTCTAACATAGGCGTGATTCCTTGTTGTTTACAATAAGAGATGAGCTCTAAAACAACCTTTTTTGCTAAAGGTTTTTGCAGATTAACAATTAAACCAATTTTCATATTACACCTCTATATCACGAATAAGATTCGAATTTAATTCGCGAATCCATTCGAATATTTTATTCGTATTTAATAAACGCATATCTTATAAATCCTTGATTATCTTTTTCAAACTGTGCGTGTGAAACCAAATTTTTTATAAGTTTTTCCTGCCGTGGGTCGATTTCTAAAGCCAAAAGGCCCTTTGGCATAAGATAATCAGGCGCTTGTCTGATGATTTTTTCAATTATCTCAAACCCCTGTTTGCCGCCGTCTAAGGCAAGAGAAGGTTCATAATTCCTAACCGAAAGGGGAAGGGTTTTGATTTCGTTATGCGGGATATAAGGTGGATTGGAAATTATCAACCCGAATTTGATATCGGTTGCCGGAAACAAGTCGGCTTGAATTAAGTTAATTTTACGAACCAAGCCATATTTATTTGCATTAAGCTTAGCTACATCTATTGCTTTGCTAGAGATGTCGGTTGCGAAAACATTTGAATCAGGAAACATGTTTGCCAAAGCAATGGCAATTGCACCTGAACCCATACCAATATCAAGAATCGCATTAGGTGATACACTTGATTTGTTGAGCCGGTCCGCAATTTTCATAACCAGCTCTTCAGTTTCTGGCCTTGGTATCATCGCCCGCTCGTCAATATAAAGCTCATATGATAAGAAATACGCTTTATTAACCAGGTATTGGACCGGCATGTCTGGTCTGCATCTGCTTAAGTATTTGTTAAACTCATTAAATATGTGTTTGGGAATTGCAAGATTATCCATAAAAAGCTCGTGTCGTTTCTTGTTAGTCAGCGCCTGCATAAAAAATTCAGCGTCAGCCCGGTTTTGGAAATGATTGTCGGCTTGTTCAAGCAAGGTTTTATAAGTTATGCTCATTTAATTTTGAATTTTTAATAACGAATACCACAGAGGCACAGAGGCACAGAGACACAGAGAAAATCAGGGGAAAACCTTTGTGCCCTTCGTGCCTTTGTGTCTTTGTGGTATCTGTTCATTTTGTCGATTCGAGTGATTTAGCAATTTCTGCTTCTTCTAAGGGGTGGACGATATAATCGAGTTCACCTTCCATAATTTCCGGCAGGTTATGGACTGAAAGCGTAATTCGGTGGTCAGTAATCCTGTTCTGCGGATAGTTATAGGTTCTGATTTTTTCAGCCCGGTCGCCAGTACCAATCTGGCTGCGCCGGGCATCACCCATTTTTTTCTGTTCCTGTTCTTTTTTTATCTCAAGTATACGCGCCCGCAATATCTTCATTGCCCGGATTTTATTTTTTAACTGGCTTCGTTCGTCCTGACACGAAACTACCACTCCGGTCGGAATATGCGTAATTCTTACTGCCGAGTCAGTGACATTAACGTGTTGTCCGCCATGGCCGCCGGCCCGAAACACATCGATTTTTAAATCCTGCGGGTCGATTTTCAGTTCGACCTCGGTCGGTTCGGGCAAAACCGCAACCGTGACCGTTGAAGTATGTAATCGGCCCGACGCTTCGGTTAAGGGCACTCTCTGCACCCGATGCACGCCGCTTTCAAACCGGAAATATCGGAAAGCAGATTCGCCCTCAACCGAAAAGATGACTTCTTTCAAACCCTGCAAATCACTCGGCCGGGACGACAGAACTTCGTATCGAAGTTTTTTGCTTTCAATGTATTTGGTATACATCCGAAACAAATCACCGGCAAAAATCGCCGACTCTTCACCACCAGCCGCAGCCCGGATTTCAACTATACAGGTGCTTTCCCATGTCGGGTCTTTAGGCACCAGACAATATAGAATCGAATAGCGAAGCTCTTGTTTCTGCTTTTCCAGGTTTTCCAATTCTTTTTCAGCTATTTCCCGCATCTCATCATCGTCTGTCGTCGTGCGGAGTTCTTTGACTTCTTGGAGTTCTTTATCAATTGTTTTATACGCTTCGAAAGATTGTAACATTGAGGCGATGTCTTTATATTCCCTGCTTAACGCCAGAGTTTGACCAGAATTAGCCAAAACCGTCGGGTCGGCAAGCAGTTTTTCTATCTGTTCACGCCGAACGCGAAATGGCGCCAAACGCTTACCCAGTTCTTCAATCGAAGTAAATACTGCCAACTGTTCCACTTATTTAATCTTTTCAACAAACTGTTTTATCTTATCTGCGAAGAAACCCTTATTCACATCTTTTGTTTTTACGTTTAGCAATGCAACGGCTTTTCGGTCGCAGATGTTTTCTAATTCAGCAAAAACACGGTCAGCATTAGAGCCGCCGTGAGTACAGAAAAACGCTACGCTTTTAAGTGCGTTTAAGTTTTGAGTTATATAAGTTCTTATTGCCGGAGATGGCATACCGCCCCAATCGGGCGTACCCAAAACAACCAAGTCATAATCACCAGGCTTGCGAATTATTTCTTTAATAACCGTCATTTTTTTTCGCATCGCGTCACGACCTGAGCGCAACCAGCCAAAAAAGCCCAGGCGATTTGTTGTGTCAAAAAGCTCTTCGGTGTCACACACCAAGGTTTGTCCGAGTACTTGCCCGATTTTTTTAGTATGACCAGTTCGGGAATAGAAAACAACTAAAGTTTTCGTGATTGTTTTGCCTTTCTTTTATCTATAAATGAATTGGAACACCTGTGATTTTAAAAAAAATAAAAACCTGTTGTTTATCGTCACAAAATTAGTATAAAAGTAATAATTGATATGTCAACCCCGCACCTATTCTTGAGATTGTACGGGTAAATTGTTCCAGACGAAACTTTACAGTGGTGTGTTTGGGAATAGGTGCGGGGTCAAGAACCCAGCTGTGCAACCAAATATTTACCAAGAGGTCGATTCTTAATTGACTTTTATGCGACAGATATTATAATAAAAATATGAGTAAAAAGCAGTTTTCCATCATTATCATGCTAATGTGTGTTTTGGGTGCGTTCATTTTAATCAAGGTTCGCCCTCAGCCGCAAATAATCCGCAATATTTTACACGACGGAGCAGTTATGCCGGTATCTTTACAAGAACAAATCGTTAATTCCCGCACCACCGCGATTGTGCTGGCTGCCCAAAAAGTCAGTCCGGCCGTGGTTTCAATAACCGTGATTCAGGAACGCATCGTCACGACCAATCCGTTTATGAGTCCGTTTGCCGACCGTTTTTGGGACGATTTTTTCCGGGATTTTTTCCCGCCCCGCCAATTTAAAGAACAGGTACAAAGTCTCGGCTCGG
>JAGXRP010000016.1 GCA_018335795.1 Desulfobulbaceae bacterium
ATTGTTTAATTGTCTCAGGATTAATAAAATCATCATTCCGAATGTCTGTGAGTATTTTGAGATTCAGATTATTATTACTAATCCATTTTGTCCCCATGATTTTCTTTACAGCAGTCCATTCTCCAATAAAAGGAACAGCAATCCAAATTCGATTTGTTGCATTATCAAATTCAGTCCTTATTTTCTTTATCAAATTTGTTCCGTATAGTATCATGGTTTCTGTTTCTTAATATTTTGCCTAACGGTCGCGTGTATGAAACGTTGGGGATTGCGGGCTTCGTACCTATCAGCCGACACAAACGCCGATGCGGGGCAAAACGCTTGAATTAACCACTTAAACCCCAATGTTTTATACACGATGTTAGCCACAGATTTTATTGGTTTTCAATCAAATAGTTCTAATTAAAGAACCACTTTCCTTTCTAAGTTCCGTTTTACCCTTGTTGGTTTTTACTAAAATATCACTTCCGCTAAATTTAGCTCCAATCGCATTACTACTAACGATTGTTCTTACTAATGAACCACTTTCTTTTCGCAGTTCAACTTTTCCATTTGCAGTTGTTACAACTATTAGAGAACCGTCATTATTAATATCTGCATCTACAGCTCCACTGCTAACAATAGTCCTAATTAAAGAACCTGAATCCTTACGTAATTCAACTTTTCCATTTGTGATTTTAACAATGTTCATAGTTTTAAGATGTTAAGAGTTAATAATTTATTTCCATGAAAGATTTTTCTTTATAATTCCATCAGCCAATTCATTTGAATTTGTGGCATTGAGTTCTTTAGCTAAGTCCCTGAAATACTTTTTATTTCCATAAAGTCCGCCTTTGGAAGTCTTTTTAAAATTGACTTTGAATGGGTTATCAAGCAAAAACACCTGAATTCCATTGTTTTTAATTTCTTCTATCCGATAGTCCCAAAGTAAAATTTTCTCTTTGGCTTCCTGAATAAGCTCACTATCTGTGTAATTTGAATTATTCCATTGAACATATTCGCTATCATAGTTTTTCTCAATAACGACAACAGCTTTTATTTCATGAATAAATTTTACATTTTTCCATTTGTAACCACCAAAATATTTCGCTCTTCGATGACTATATACACCACCAGTATTAGGACACATAAACACGTTTTGTTCGTGAACTTCGTGAATTGTAGAAGCACAGTTTACTACTTCTAATAAGTATCTCCATGATGGGAAATAGCCGTTTCGGTCAAGATACGCTCGAAATTCTACAAGAAATTTTTTAAAAACATCAGAAGAGTCAACCGATTCCAACGTTTCAACAAATTCTTCAAAAGATATTGGAACTAATATGATGTCAAGTGATTTAGCAATTTGAATCTGTTGTTGATATTTTTCTTCGGGGTTGTCAATCTCGAAATTTGAAAGCAAAAACAAGATATTGTAATCAACATTTTTCTTAAATCCTTCTAAATGACGATTTATCTGGTCAGAATAAAACCAGTCAGTTCGTTTGGTTTCAAAGAATATTGAAAAAGATTTTTGCTCAATTACTAAATCAGGCACACTTGTTTCTTTTCTTACCTGTTGCTCAAAAGTCGGATTGATAATAAAATTTGTCGATGTCAAAGACGAAATTGCTTCTTCAAAACTTGTTGGATTTTCTTCATAGAGTAACTTTAAAATCAGTCCACAATGATTTGTCAGTGAATTTTCTTTCGTGTGATAATCAGAGAATAACGATATTTCTTTGCTCATTGCGTTGTCTTTTTAAATTTGTGGCTAACGGTCGGCGGTATGAAATCGTTGGGGATTGCGGGCTACTATCCTGTCCAGTTACACCGAACTTGATGCGGGGCAGAACTCTTGCATAACCACTTAAACCCCAATGTTTTATACCGCGTGTTACCTGCTGGGCTGTGTGTCCTGCGTTACCATAGGATACGAAGATAAATAAAGTTCTTTGAAATGGTAACAGAACTTTGAGAAAGATGATAGAGAATATCATTAAAATTCTTGTGTGTAATTGTGGAGGTCAAGCGAACCGACTGGCTGTGTTACGCAAAGAAATAATAAGATATTTGGACTATCGGTAAAGACTGTTCAGGCAGATTTATCAAACCGCCTTGAGGTGCTGCATTTTCACGGTGTGGTACTGAGCGTCAAGGTCAAGGCAAAGTCAGACGCTTGTATGTCGAGACTTTGTATGGTATGAACAGAGGAGTTGAATGCAAATGAACCATCATTGAGGTGTCGTAAATAACTCTTACTGTGGTAAAATCGAGGGGGGAGCGACCCCGAGAGATATAAGTGTAACAGAGAACCTGACTTACGGTTACACACCACACGGCATAAAGATGGCAAGAACTCTGTTTTGGCTTTCTCAAGGAACAGGAGAAGCAATGCTGTAATGCCAAGCCAAACGGTGGAGAATCCCGAAGGGAAAACGCCAAAAGTAGCGAAGTACAGCATTGTGGCAGATGAAGTCGTAGTAGCGAACATATCCAAGAGAGTGGGAGTAATGACCTCACAAGCGAAGGACTTCACATAATAGGTTCAAAATTGTATAACAACTTAAAATCACTTAAGGATGATTTTCGAGATTGAACAGAAGACGCAACCGATAAGCAGGTTGCAAGTATTAGAGGCTTTTAAACGAGTAAGAGCCAATGGAGGGAGTGCAGGTGTGGATAATATCAGCATTGAGCAAGTGAACAATAACAAGCGCAAATACCTGTATCCCTTGTGGAACAGAATGTCAAGCGGAAGTTATTTCCCTAAAGCAGTCCGTGAGACCTTAATACCAAAAGGAGACGGAAAGATGCGAGCGTTAGGCATACCAACAGTAGTTGACAGGGTTGCACAACAAGTAATAGCAACGGAATTGGAAAGTATTGCAGATAAAACATTCAGCGAGAGTTCGTTTGGCTATCGCCCGAATAAATCTGCACATCAAGCCTTAGAGCAATGTCGAATCAACTGTATGAAGTACAGCTGGGTGATAGATATTGATATTAAAGGCTTTTTCGACAATATTGACCACGAGTTGCTAATGAGAGCCGTGCAATGGCACACAGATAAGAAACATATCTCAATGTACTGTAAACGCTGGTTAGAAGCACCCATTCAGAAAGCCGATGGAACAATCCAACACACCAACGGAAAAGGAACGCCACAGGGCGGAGTAATCAGCCCGATTTTGGCAAACATTTTTCTAGACGTAGTGTTTGACAAGTGGATTGAAAAACGTAATCCTGAAGTTGTTTACGAACGCTATGCCGACGACATTGTTATACATTGTAGCAATATCAAAGAAGCACTGCGACTGCTAGAAGCGATAAAAGAACGATTCAGAACCTGTAACCTTGAGGTTAACAGGGACAAGACAAAGATTGTTTACTGTCGCCGTAACCAGAAGAAACAACCACCGTTTAAGGTTTACTATCAGAAATTTGATTTTCTAGGCTTCACTTTTAAACCCAGAACAGTCAAAGAGCGAAGCAAACTAAAACTGGGATTCTCTCCCGCCATAAGTCAGAAAAGTATAGCCCGAATAAATGATGTATTGCGAAAACTCAAAATACATCATTGGACTTACTTTAGTCTGAGCCGAATAGGGGAGATTTTGAAATCCAAAATCAGAGGCTGGCTCTATTACTACTCAAAATTTCGTAAGTCGGAGTTACGACATTTATTTCGTGATTTTAACAAGCGATTAGCCAAATGGGTACGCAACAAGTATCGCAGATTTAGGCGTAGGCACTGGTACTTTGCATACAAATATCTACAATCATTAGCCAAATGCTACCCGTATATGTTTGAGCATTGGAAAGTTGGGTTTATGCCTTAATCGCAGTCTTTTATTATGAAGAGCCGTGTGAATCGAGAGGTTCAAGCACGGTTCTGTGAGAGGTTTGGGGGTGAGATTCCCCCTTACCTACTCGATTTATTCATTTTTTATCTTTCAATGTTTGCTAATCTCTCTGTCAGCGTTGGCTTGAAGGCTCTTTTGCAATTTTTGGTGGAGCGTGGCTCGTGGGAATTGCAAATGTGCCTGCAATAGCGTTGGCTAGATTTCAAAATTCAAATATTCTTGTATTAATGGCCAATTTATAAGTAATCCATTACCAATTCTAAATCTATTCGTTCTGTCTCCTATAAAACCAAACTTACTTAAAACGGCGAGTTCACCTTGAAAAGCTTTTCTTGATTGACCACCACGAATTGAAGCAGTATTCATAACACTTAAATCATTAGCTAAAACATCCTTAACTCTATCTAAATAAGCGTCTTTATTGAATGAATATCTGCCATTTACTTGAGATGTAAATGCAAAATTGTCATTAGAGAAAATTTCCTCAGATATTTTATAAAAATAATGCAGTAATACTGCTAAATCACCGTTTTTAAGTATAGAACTGCCCAATATCATTTTTGCTTGTCCTGAATAAAAGTCTCCAGTCCGTTCGCAAATGTCAATAAAGCGATAGCCCAATTCTGTTGGCCGACCATCATCTTCTAAGAAACCTAAATGACTTAAACCTGAATCAATATCCTCTCTATAACTATGTGCTCTATTATGTATATTTCTAGCAAATTCATCCCAAGCATCATTTAATGAAATCGTACCGCCATTCAGCTTATCAATAATTTTGTTTTTAATGGAATCAGAACGACCAGAAAAGAACTTTTTAAAGACACCGTTTTCCAATAATAAGGGAGAATTTGAATCTTGAACTACAAAAGGTTGGCTTGAAGAATATAGTTTTGAAATATCATTAGTTAAAACATTTTCAAACCAGAAATAACGCCAAATCAAATCATGTAAAGACGAACCAGTTGCAAAAGACAAATAATTTAATGCTGAAACAGAATTTGTAATGCGTGAAACTGCATCGATTAATTCTTGTGGTAAATGATTGATATTTGGTTCAATTGATATGTCATTTGTACTTATCCTTTTGGCAGTTTGTAAATATTTAAAAAAAGCATGCGATTCACTACTTCCTTCTCTTAAATGAGCCCATTGCGTATTTGTCGCAGATGAAATTTGAGTATTGACTTGTGGGGCATTATGAATGTCAAAACCAACATTTCTATGACAAGTGAGTTTACCATGAAAGGGTGAAGTTTGCGATGTATCTGGTTGAGAATAAGTAAAAACGCCTATTGGAAGATTGTTATTTGTTTGATTAATGACGTTTGCAATATAATTACCTGGATTGCCAAAAGAATTGTATGAATCAGGAATAACTATTATTGAACTATTGTAACCCTTATGAAGATAAGCCTGAGATTGACCAATAGCTGTAAGAACACCATGTAGTCCTTCATTAGTGCGTTTCAATTCAATTGCGATATCAAAATCTTTATTAGCTGTATTTCCTGATATTCTACCATCAGGTATAGGCCAAGTTCTTCCGCTTTCACGATTAGCAAAAGCAGTCAATTGATTTGTAACTACATTACTTTGGAATAATATACTTGGATTAGCTTTTATACTTCGAACAATCTCTGTAGTTGCCCAAGTTGCATATAAATCATGACTCATCTTCTTGTAAAATTAGTTCTAGTTCCTTGTTATTTTCTTCTTTGTTAATCAGTGCATAATAAGCAGAATCGGGAACAGAACCAGGAAACCAATTATTCTGTTCCGCTTTTAAAATATTTTCTCCTAATACTTGTGCTAACAGAGGCGGAAATGCATTACCAACTTGAATACATTGTTCTTGTCTATTACCTTTAAAATGAATCTCATCAGGGAAAGTCTGAATTCTAGCAGCTTCTCGAACTGTAAGAGAGCGGTCTAACCAAGGATGTATGGGAAAAGCATTATGACCAGGTACCATAGTTGTCGAAGGTCTGTCTCTATGTAGTCGTTTAAAAACGTGACTGTAATTCTTTACTTCATCGGTTCTATATCCACTTTTAAGATGTTCAGGCAATTTATCAACGTTTAATTTCTCACCCTCTTCAATGTATTTATATCTTTCTACAAGTAAAGGTTTATGATTCATTGGCACATGACATGTGAACTCAGACAATGATTTATCTTCTGACAAATCACTTATTACCTCTCCAACTGTTCTAAATTTCTTTTGCCATTCCTTAGGTTTTTCAAAATATTTCTTTTTTGGCCAAGGGATAATATGTCCCGTTCTATTGCCAATAATAATTAATCTTCTCCTTAATTGAGGTACACCATATTCAGCAGCATTTAAAATTCTAAATTCGGTGTTGCTATATCCAATCTCTTTAAATTCTTCAATCAATGATTGCAAGAATAGACCTTGGTCTAGATTTGCTAAACCAGGAACATTCTCCATTAAAAACCAACGAGGTTGTATTTTTTTTACAACATTTAAATAGGAATAAACAAGCCTATTTCTTGGGTCATCATGTGGATTATAACCTTGTGTATTAACAAACCGTCTTTTACCAAAAATTGAAAATCCTTGACAAGGAGGACCTCCTACAACAATACCAACATCTTTGTTTTCAAATCTTTGAGTTGTTAGATTAAATACGTGTTCATCTGATAAGTCTCCATTTAAAAATGGGATTGATGGAAAATTATCAGTATGAGTTATCGTTACAGATTTATTAATATCAACACCTAATAAAGGTTTCCAACCAGCTTTTGCAAAACCAATTGTAAAACCACCAGCACCACAAAATAAATCAACAAATCCTTTGCTTTCATTTAATTTACTTAGGCTTTTCATTGGAATTATAGAATTCTCAATAGAGTTTTCAGAATCAGTAATTAAAACAGTTGGTTTTGAAGAATCTTGTTTCTTAACATTGCCAAAATGATGTTCTAATATTGATTTACCAATTATTTCTGCTAGTTTGGGTGGCACAGCATTTCCAACTAAAATACATTGTCTTCTTCTGTCACCAACAAAATTATGATTATCTGGAAAAGTTTGTAATCTGGCAGCTTCCCGAGGAGTTAAACTTCTATTTTTTGTTGGGTGTATTGGAAATGCATTATTCCCAGGAACCATTGTTAATGAAGGAGCGTTTCTATCTAAACGTTTATAAGTATTTCCAAAATTATTCCGACGAATTTCTTCAGGTAATTCTTCTGGTGGTGGTAATTTACCGCCTTCTGGAATTAACTCATATCTTCTAACAACAGTTTCAGAATGATTTAATATTGAATGACCATTTAATGCTTCATTTTCAATATCAGCTAAATCCATAATGTGTTTACCAACAGTTTCAAATGGTAATAAATTTTTCCCATGTGTCGGGTTAGGAAACATAAAAGGTGAATCACTCAATGTGCCGAAAATAAAAACTCTCTCTCGAATTTGAGGAACTCCAAAATTAGCAGTATTCAATATTGTCTCATAACAGGTATAACCTAGTTTTGAAAACTTTTGAATTATTTTATCTTTGAATTGTCCACCATACATTGTAGTCAATGCCTTAACATTTTCAAATAAGAAATATCGAGGTTTCAAATCACCAACAATTCTAGCATAATGGTCAAAAAGCTCATTTCTAGGGTCTGAGGACATTTTTGCTCCAATTGTTGAAAATCCTTGACAAGGAGGTCCCCCAAATATGATATCTGGTTTTTTGTTGTCAGTTAAGTTCAAGATTTCTTGAGTACTTACTTCTCTTATGTCTTTACATAGAAATGGTAATTTAGGCCAATTTTTTTTATGTGTTAATTCTGCTGCTGGTTCAATGTCAGAAGCCATTAAAATATTAAATCCTGCCTTTTCCATTCCAATATGAAAACCTCCAGCTCCAGCAAATAGAGCAATTGCATTTAATTTTTTATGCTTCTGTGGAAATACTTTTCTGATAAAATATTCAGGAAATGATTCTTGAAGAACATTCAAAGCACCATTCCTTGGTTCAGATTTTTTTGTTTCCCAACGATTCACAGAAGTAAACGAAACACCAAGTTCTTTAGCGAATTCTTCTTGTGAATAGCCTTTTTCTGTCCTTATCTTTTTAATTATTTCTGAATATTCCATCTCGTGTATTTTATAAAACGCTATAGCAAAAATACAAATACACGGCAATAATCTATCGAATAATCATCATTTTTTATCAACAGATTATGTTTATATGTAGTGCGTCTGTAAAATTGCACTCTTTGGCAAAGCTTTGGTTGTAGCTTTGGCACGTGGGGCTTTGGCAATGTGTGCAATGTGGGTCGGGTTGTAATTTTCTCATTTTATATTGGCAAACATTTTATCTATGTCGTTGTCTTTTTTAGCCTTGCAGGTAACGGTTGCGGGCTTGTATTGTAGCGATTTAACTGATTCGTCACTGTCAAAACCCACCCAAATATATAAATAAATTC
>JAGXRP010000017.1 GCA_018335795.1 Desulfobulbaceae bacterium
AACTGGTACTTTATTAACGTTCTCGATTGTTTCAAGAGTAGATCTGTTTTGAGAGATTTCATCGTGGGTTAGCTTACGCATGATTTAATAGTTTTTATTAAATACTTACTATGAAGATTATGAAGATTCTAATCAATTTTATTTCCTTTTAAGGATTAATACTCTTCAGTAAAGTTTACCAATGGAGTTAAAACATTTCCATCAAACGAAAGTTGACCGCATGCCGCAGCAATATCGTCACCCTGTGTATTCCTAACAAACACTGAGACATTATTATCCCTTAAGGTGGTTACAAATTCGTCTATCCTATACAAAGATGTTGGTTCCAATTCTGCTGATAACCCCTCTGGATTCATGTGTTTAATAGAATTAAACGGAATAACATTAATTTTTGACGGTATTCTTTTACTCAATTTAATAAGTGCCTCAATATCTTCTTGGCGATCATTGATATCTTTCAGCATTAGATATTCAAAAGTTATTCTTCGACTTGTTTTCTTATAATAATAATCTAAAAAATTGAGGTTAGTTGTCAAAGAGTATTTTTTATTCAGAGGTATTAAAGAAGAGCGTATATCTTCAAAACATGAATGAAGCGAAAAGGCAAGTTTTACTTTCAATCCGCTATCTGCGAGATATTTAATTTTTGGAGGGATTCCAACTGTTGATACAGTAATTTTGCTTAGACTTATATTTGTATTCTTCTCGGCGGCAAATATTCTGATAGAACGTAGAGTCTCCTTAAAATTTAGTAGGGGTTCTCCCATTCCCATATAGACAATATTGGTAATTTGCTGATCAGAGTTTTTTTGAGCTAATAAGTACTGGTCAAAAATCTCGCCTGAACTAAGATTTTTTCTATAACCCATCAAACCCGTAGCGCAAAACTTACAATCCAGCGGACATCCAATCTGAGAGGAAACACATAGGGTAACTCTCTCTTCATCCGGGATAAGTACAGATTCTACTAAAAATCCATCTAAAGTTTTAAATAAATATTTTCTGGTTTTCGAACTGACTGAATTTTTAATATCAAACAATTCCAGAGTCATCATAAATGATTTATCCTGAAGTTTTTGACGAAGTACTTTAGGTATATTACCCATCTCATCAAAACTTGTAACCAGGTGATTATACATCCAGTTAAATACCTGTTCTCCCCTAAAACTAGGTTCTCCAATACTGAAGAAGAAATTCTTCAATTCTTTTATTGTCAGTCCCTTTAACTGTTTCTTTTCCTCATTAATTCTCTTTATTTCTTCCATATATGCAACCTGATTATGAAGAATACCCATTGTTTTTCATTTATTGCAAATATAGTAAATACATGTATGTTTTAAAACTACTTCGACTAATTTTATACAATAGAACTTAATAAAACTATATTTCAACTGATTATTGTGCTTTTAATCAATGCTGAATTCGAAATCGGATGTTGTACTTGTAAAAATCCGATTTTGTAAATATTCCGTTTACTACTAATACATCAAAATATTTTGCAGTTATTTTGGGGGTATTAGACGTGAGACTAAGAACACCAGAAATATAAATATTTTTTTTGATTGCAGTTTATTGTTCAATTTAATATATTTGTAATCTGTTAAAAGGATAATAAGGTTAGTATGGCAAGGACTAAGAATATCGAGGCACATTGTAGTTTCTGTAATGCTGTTACAAAAATGGAACTAAGCGGGGATTCTACATTGAATTCGTCAGATAATAAAAAATGGGCAAAATGTAAAAAATGTAAACAAACTTCTTTAATTCAGTTGGAAGAACCGGGGAAAGAGGTAAAAATTACAGATGAAAACATTGATTCTGCCGATTTTTCAACATATTCTCCACAAAAGACCTTTGGGATTGGAGAAGCAATTTATCATGAAGGCTGGGATGATTTTGGTATTGTAGTATCAAAGAATGTTTTATCAAACGGTAAAGGATCGGTTTTGGTAAAATTTCAAAAATTGGGACAAAAACAATTATTAGAAACAATAAAACAACCAATAGAAGCGAGGTGAATTAGTTGGTAGGCATTACGATTCAAGAAAATGAGTCGATTGACAAAGCTCTTAAAAGATTCAAAAAGAAATACGAACGTTCCGGAGTTCTAAAAGAATTTAAAAAAAGGACTTTTTTCGTAAAACCCTCTGTAAAAAAACGGATGGAAAAGATTAAAGCTACCCGAAGAGCTCATAGATTTGATAATATTGATTAATAAGAAGCCCCGTTATAGCGGGGCTTTTTTCATAGAGGCTTTTAGATAGTTTTTCTCGAAGTGTTTGGTAATTAAGTTGAAGGCTTGATCGATTGAACTACAGAATTGAAATAAATTCATCTCGTTTTTACTTATCATTCCATTTTCGACTAATGCATCAAAATTTATTAAAGTTTTCCAGTACTTTTCATCATAAGCAATTATCAGAAGTTTCTTCTTGATTTTTTCCGTTTGAATTAGAGTAAGAATCTCAAACAGTTCATCCATAGTTCCGAAACCACCGGGAAAAACTATTAATGCTTTAGATAAATACGCAAACCAAAATTTCCTCATAAAAAAATAATGGAATTCAAAACTGAGCTCCTGAGTTACATAACGATTAACAAATTGTTCAAATGGAATACTTATGTTTAGCCCCACAGAATAACCCCCTGCCTGCTTTGCCCCTTTATTCGCTGCTTCCATTATCCCGGGACCTCCGCCAGTACAAACAATAAATCTGTTTTCATTCAACCCTAGTCCCATTGACCACTTAGTTAACTTTTTCGATAATTGTACTGCATCTTCATAATATTTTGACATCTTTACATGATGCTGTGCCTCCCGTAATTTAGTAGCAAAATTCGGAGTTGTCTTTGGATTTGCAGTTTTTATTTTATTGAACTCATCATTCGCTTCTCTTTTGGATTTAATCCTTGCCGAACCAAAGAAAACAATTGTGTCCATTATATTATATTTTTTAAATCTTGATTCCGGCTCCAAATATTCGGCTAAAACCCTGAGTATTCTTGCATCCGCCGAATTTAGGAATTCAAGATCTGCATAAGCCTTTAAAGGTGTTTTTATCATATTCTTACTATCCTTAAAATATTTTAATTGTTCTAATAATAATATTACTAAAACGTCATCTTCTGTCAGCGAGCCGATTAAATTTCAACATACTGGAAAGAAGGATTGAACGATTAGTAAACTATTAATATCTTGTATATTAATATAATTATTTTTTTTATTAATTAAACTGGTTTTGAACTACACTTCAAGCATTTACAAAGGAACTATGAAGAGACTAATTTTTATTTTAATCTTTTTCGTGATCAATTCAATATCTATTTTGAGCCAGCAACTTATTGGTAAAATTGACACTATTTTAAATTCGCTTCCAGTGGGAACTTCTTATGGAATTTTAATAATTAATCCCCTTACTTCAGATACACTATATGCCCGCAATATATCTCAATCTTTAATTCCAGCTTCTAACACAAAATTATTTACTTCTGCGGTTGCACTAAAACTTTTAGGTTTAAATTATGAAGTAAGCACAAAAATTTTTACCGATAATCCAAACTTTAGCGATGGTTTTATTGATGGGAATCTTTACATAAAAGGATATGGTAATCCCGCATTTTCAGACAGAGATCTCGATAATATGATTAGAACCATTAAAGACTTGGGAATTACTAGAATTTCGGGTAAAGTAATCGGTGATGACTCCTTTTTTGATTCGAATTATCGGAGAGAAGATAGCATTGAGGATGAGAAATCATCTGTAAAATTACCTCCCATTTCAGCTGTAATTTTTAATAGAAATCAAATTATAACTCAACGAAAATATAAAAACAGAATACGGAATTATTCCAGCTATATCCCGAATCCTCCACTCTACGTAGCAGAATTATTAAGAAAAAAACTTATAGAAAATGGTGTTCGGGTAGATGATAGATTTGAAACGGGTATTACTCCAAATAGTAAACTTGAACTTGCTTCCGCTTCAATAAAGCTTATGGATATGGTAAATGTAATTAATAAAAACAGCAACAATTTCTATGCGGAATGTCTGTTTAAGATTATTGGAGCGGCAGCTTCCGGAGTTGAGGGGAATGCATTCAGTGCATCACAAGCGATACACCGCTTTCTTAAAGAAAATGACATTTATTCAACAGGAACGAACATTGTTGATGGTTCCGGCATCTCAAGATTTAACAGAATTTCTGTTGCCTCTATTGTAAGCTTATTAGAAAAATTTTACCTGGATATGAGATTCTATGAAGCATATTATAATTCATTGAGTATAGCGGGTATTGACGGGACTCTAGGGTCAAGGATGAACCGTAGC
>JAGXRP010000018.1 GCA_018335795.1 Desulfobulbaceae bacterium
GTTGAATTGAACTCCGATACAACATTTTACATGCGTAATCCTTTGATTGTTCCGATTCTATCCTCTGTGATTTCATTGTGGATTTTCGGGGTTAGCTTACTTATTAAGCTAAAAATAAAATGGAAGCTATAAATAGTTATTTTTGTATTTATAATTTGAATTAGAGAAAAATTATGTCAAACTATATTGATCTAAGAAGCGATACAGTTACAAAACCCTCCGAAGGGATGCGCCGTGCGATGTACGAAGCTGAAGTTGGCGATGATGTATTCAAAGAAGACCCGACAGTAAACAAACTCGAAGGATATGCGGCAGAACTGCTTGGTAAAGAAGCAGCTTTGTTTGTAACCAGCGGTGTTCAAGGTAATCAGCTTTGTTTGAATGTATTAACCAATCCCGGCGATGAAGTAATTTGTGAAACAGATGCACACATATTTAATTACGAATCCGGTTCACCTGCTGTATTAAGCGGTATTCAGATCCATCCGGTTAAAGGTAATTACGGTGTAATGTTGCCTGAAGATGTTGAAGAAGCGATTCGTCCAGTAACCGCATATTATATGGCTCATTCTAAAGTTATTGCAGTTGAAAACACACACAACCGCGCAAGCGGGGCAATCATTCCTTTAGAGAACATTGCCGCATTAAAAAAACTTTCACAAAAATATAATCTCTATTTTCATCTTGACGGTGCAAGGATATGGAATGCTTCGGTTGCAACCGGAATAAAAGTAAATGAGTACGCTTCTCATTTCGATACGGTTTCTTGCTGTTTATCGAAAGGATTAGGAGCTCCGGTCGGTTCAATAATAGCCGGAAGTAAAGATTTTATTAAAAGCGCTTACAGAGTAAGAAAAGCATGGGGCGGAGGTATGAGACAGGCAGGTGTTATAGCGGCTGCCGGATTGTATGCACTTAAAAATAATATTTCCCGTTTAGCGGAAGACCACGAAAAAGCAAAACAGCTTGCAAATGTTATTGCCGAGAACCCAAATCTTGAAATTGATTTAAAAGCGGTACAGACAAATATAATTATATTCAAACCGCTTAATTCATCTGTGTCCGAAGCACAACAGAAATGCCGGGATGAAGGATTGCTGCTTTCAGTGGGTAAAACCGATTCATTACGTGCAGTTACTCATCTTGATGTTACATTTAGTGATATTGAAAAATCAATTGAAATAATTAATAAAGTGTTTTTATAGGAGTAAAATGGATTTAAATGATTTTAAACATAAGCTATCAGTTAAAGTCCGTTTCAACGAAGTAGATATGCTTGGAGTATGTAATAATGCTGTTTATATTAATTTCTTTGAAGAGGGACGGATACAGTATCTGAAAGATTTAAAGATATTTACCGGTAACAATTTGTTCCCTGGTAACGAACTTTATTTTATGGTTAGGAACGAGATTAATTACCGTGCCCACTCAAGGTATGACGATAAACTTAATATCTATACAAGAGTTTCGTATATTAAAAACTCTTCATTCGGATTTGAACATATCATTGAAAAGGCTAAAACTAAAGAGATAGTTGTAGATGGTACGGGAGTGATGGCTCATGTAAATCCGCAAACGCGGAAATCTTCCCCATTGCCCGAAAGGTTTTATCAATTAATTACGCAATATGAATCTAATGTTAAAATAATAAAAACAAAGTAAGGTTTATTATGGCAAAGCAAAGCAAAACACGTCAGATTGTATTTGATATCGAAACATACGGTTGTAAATTAACCGAACTTGCTGAAAGTCAGCAGGAGTACCTACTTCGTGAAGCGGAGAAAGAAAAGGACGAGCAGTTGAAAGCACAGAAAACACTTGATGCCGAGCGGTTTCTGAGTTTATATCCTTTAACCGCGAAGGTAGTTGCAATCGGTATTTATGATGTAAATAAAGAGAAATCGTATGTTTATTTCGAAAGCGATAAAGAGGAAGAATGGAGTGTTGAAGAGAAAAACATTTCATACAAAGGATTATCCGAAGAGGAGATGATAAAATCGTTCTGGCGGATTATTGAAGTTACCGACCAGGTGATAACATTTAACGGTAGAAATTTCGATATTCCTTTTATGATGATCCGCTCGGCTATGCTGGGAATTAAACCGTCAAAAAACTTGATGGGCTACCGTTACGAGACAAAACAACATGTTGATTTACTTGAGCAATTCTCCTTTTACGGTGTAACTAAACGGTTCAACCTTGACTTCTACTGTCACGCCTTTGGTATAAAATCACCAAAGACTAAGGAAGTCTCCGGTATGGAAGTGAAGAACCTTTACGAAGCAGGTAAGATCAAGGAGATAGCTATCTACTGCGGAGACGATATCTATGCAACCTACCGGTTGTTCAAAATATGGAATGATTACCTGAATTTGTAGTTGATGGGGTGGCAAAAAGTAAATTTTAGTGACGATTTCGTGTTTTTTTTGATTTTGGTGGCAGAAAAACATCGGTATTTCATTTTACCCTTTCCATTTATTGAACACTCTTTCTCTTTATCATACTCTTTATCTTTATCTTCTGAGTGTGTGTAACCATGTTTTTCTAGAGTAAGAATACGAGAAAGATTAAGATAAAGAATTTCGAATGATGTTGAGCCGATGGGATAAAAAAGTGGTTTTCATATCGCCCCGGCTGGGGCTTTGATAATTTAGTTTGTTTCTATTCTATAAGCATTCCGCCCCCATGGGGCTTAATCTTTTATATCTCATTTTGCAAACCCCGTTAGGGGTGATATGCTTATAGAATTTATGTTACACCAATTATTCATAGCTCCGGTAGGAGCGGTATGGATTTTCAATTGATTCGGTTTCATCATCTTTTGTCCATATCGCTGGCTATGGCTTACAGCGTATTTGTTGATTCTATTCTTTAAGCATGCCGCATCTACGATGTTTTGATGTTTTTTTTCTCCATCCTTCAATCCGGTAGTTTAATGCCGGAGCTCTAATCGCCCAACTCATAACGGTTTTAACCATGACTATATTGAAGTTTTATTGGAAAAATCAATCGTTTTATCACTTCGGAAGTACCCCTTTTCACTTCAGAACTAAGTGAAGCGAGTAAAAAACCGACT
>JAGXRP010000019.1 GCA_018335795.1 Desulfobulbaceae bacterium
TTTGAGATTTTAATTGCTTTAGGGATTATCAATCCACCGACAAGAATTAAAAGGATTACCATAATAAATTGTTTTGTATAAAGCCAGTGATTCCCGCCCGAGGCGAATTGAAAGAAACCGTAACCTAAAGAAATACTCAAAACAATCCCTGTTATTAAAACTCCGGTTAACCCTATCATACCGCTTAGATTAACTGTTTTAAGCCAGACGGAAATAAGAGTTTTTTCAGACTCTCTTCCTTTGTTTGAAGAGATATACTTTCTGAGTAGATAGTCTGCCGGAATCAAACCGAGCCAGACGACCGAAGAAAGGACATGAAGTAATTTAAAGATTGCGTAGAAAGTCATTTTTTATCCGATTTAGTGTCAAAATATAAGAAAATAATTCCTCTTTATTGCAGTAAAATAGAGGGGCTGGGGTATATATAAAAAACCGGGAAGAAAATCCAAAGCGGAGTTCCTTCCCGGAAGATTATTCGTGAAAATCTTTTATTTATTTAAGGTGAACTGCAGTTTTAAATTTATGGTTACCTCTTTACCTACAACAAGTCCGCCGGCTTCGATAGTTTTATTCCATTTCAAGTTATAATCGAAACGGTTGATTTTCGTAGTCGCGAACCAACCTGACTTTGTATTTCCCCACGGGTCGTTGGTCTGTCCGTTGAATTTAACATCAAGTGTTACGGTTTTTGTTACGTCGCGAATAGTTAAATCGCCCGTAATTTTATATTTGTCTTTCCCATCATTTTTTACCGATTTGCTGACAAACTTCATTTCCGGAAATTGTTCCGAATTAAAAAAATCGTCGGAACGTAAGTGTTTATCTCTATCATTATTATCTGTATTTATACTTGCTGTTTTTATTTTTGCTTCTACTTTTACCGGTACCCCTTTACTGTCGGTTTCAAGTGACGCTTCATAATCTGAAAACTTGCCGTCGACGTCTGTAATTACAAGGTGTGAAACCGAGAATCCGACAGTAGAGTGACTTTTATCTATTGACCATGTTTGGTTCTGTGCAAAAACAAATCCGCCTAAAAGCAGAAATGATAATAAAAAGAATTGTTTCATTTTTTTACTCCTTTGTTTAGGGATTAAATTGATTGATTTTATTAAAAACCTTAAATTATTGTAGATTGTTAAAAACTAAGGGAAACATCGAACATTAGAAACTCCGAATTATCTAATGCTAAAAATTCAAAAGAGTTTAACTCGAAAATTCTTACTTCATCCCCCGGGTATAGTTCTAATTCGTTAACCAAAATTTTGCCACTTATTAAATGCACTAACGAGCCTCTACCAACATTAAGTTCATATTTAATTTTTGTGCCTTCATCAAGATCAGAAAGAAACATTTTTGCATCTTGACGAACCAAAACCGTTCCTTCAACTTTTTCCGGGGAAGCGATAAGTTGCAGTCTATTTTTTCTACCTGATTTTTCCGGTTTAACTTTTTCGTATGAAGGCGGTAAACCTTTCTCTTCGGGAAAAATCCATACCTGGTAAAAATGAACATTTTGGGTTTCAGAGTTATTAAATTCGGAATGATAAACTCCGGTTCCAGCGGACATTTTTTGAACTTCTCCGCTGTGAATAATTTCTTCGGTTCCCATACTGTCTTTATGTTTCAATGCCCCTTCGGTAACATAAGTGATAATTTCCATATCCTTATGCGGATGAGTGGGGAATCCGCCGCCGCCTAAAACAGTATCATCGTTAAGTACCCGCAGACTTCCAAAGCGGATATTGCTATTGTCAAAATACTCACCGAAAGAAAAACTGTGATAACTTTTCAGCCACTCAATATTCGTTTTTCCCCGTTTATTTCCATTTTTGACTTCTAACATTTTTTATTCAGAATTTTCATTATAATAAAGATTAAACACGAAAGAAGTATTTCGGGTTCAAAATCTACCAAAAAATATATTTTAGTTTCGAAATATATTTTTTTAGTGCAAAAGGTTATCAAACCATCAAATTTAAAGATTTTGTAAGGAAATTGCCGGGGTGAGTTTATAATCGAGAGGGGCTGTCTAAAAGTTAATTTTAGTAATGGTTAAGGGCTTTTGTGATTTTTCCGAAGGATCGTTCCGAGTGGCACATAAAATCTTGAATATTAAAGAAATCCCTTCTCCGAAGTCCGAGGGATCCTTCGGAGATCCTTTGGAGATCGTTCCGATTTCCGCTACGAAAACCCTAAAGCAGAAAAGAACACAAATGCCGAAGGCATCGATTCCCAAACTTTTTGGACAGCCCCAAGAGTTTTTACAATTTAAAGAAATTCATTATTTAGTAATTTCTTTTTCTTCTTTCTCTTCAATCCCTTCAATTGAAGTCCCCAATTTTTTCAAAAGTGCCGCAAGGGTATCGATCTCTTTTTCATTCAATACAGAAAAAAGATTGACGAGGAATTCAGAATGCTTTGCAAATACTTCCTTAAATGTTTCTTCTCCTTTGGGTGTCAATTGAACTATCACCGAGCGTCTATCTTCTTTGCTGTGAATTCGCTCAACCAGCCCACCCTGCTCAAGAGTATCCATAACTAAAGTCATATTGCCCCCGCTAACGAGTTTTTTACTCCCTACTGTCCCAATCGGTAAAGCTCCTAGATGTCCGAGACACTCTAATGCTCCGAACTGCGGCTCTGAATAATTGAGACTTAGAATATTTTCCGAAACTTTTTTCTGAACGGATAGATGTGCTCTTGCTAATTTGACCCATAAAGTAAGAGCAGAATCAATTTTCTTACCATAAGATTTCTTTGTTTTCATATTTACTCCATAAATTTTTTATTATATACAAATATAAAAGAAAAACATTAACAAAAAATATTAAGTTCCTCACAAATTTCGATTACTCCTCAAAATTAATGATGTTGGGAGAGATTTTTCTATTAACTTCTTTTAATGGATCAAAAGCAAATATATTTTGGGGATTGGTTAATCTTACAAATTTTACGTTTTTAATTTTTTCAATTGGAACAACAACATCACCTAGCCCGTTAGTTGATTTCTGACTGGACCAATAAACCAGATTTAAGATAGGACTTTCATCTTTATACCAACCGAGAAACACAACCGAGTGCCCGCCGCCGCTATTCCAGATTATATTTACAAAATCTCCGGGCAGAGCATCTTCCGGTTTT
>JAGXRP010000020.1 GCA_018335795.1 Desulfobulbaceae bacterium
GGGATTAGCCCGAAATTAGTGAAGAAGTCCACCGAACCTTGCGATAGCGCCGATGGCAACCCGACGATGAATACAAATGCGGATACAAGCCACACAATTTTGGAGCGTTTCAGGTTCTTTTGGTCAACAAAGTAGGAAACGGGCACTTCGAGTAATGATATTGTTGAGGTAAGGGCTGCAATCGATAGCAAAACGAAGAAGAAGGCGCCAACGATCGCTCCGCCGGGCATTTGCATGAATAGCTGCGGAAACACGATGAAGACAAGCGCCGGACCCGATGCAGGGTTTTCGCCCATAGCAAATAGTGCCGGAAAAATAATCAAACCTGCCATGATTGCTATGGTAGCATCAGTGAGGGCAATAATTATTGATGCTGTAAATATATCAGTGCTCTTCGGGATATAGCTGCCGAATGTAACCATAAGCCCCAACCCAAGACTTAAGGAGAAAAATGCCTGCCCGAGTGCTGCGAGCACAGTCTTAAAAGTGATTTTCGTAAAGTCGGGGAGAAGGTAAAATTCCAATCCGGCGGATGAGCCCGGCAGCATATTGGCGTAAATGATTAGCCCGATGATAATCAGCAAAAGCACGGGCATCAGTATTTTCGACCACTTCTCTATGCCACCTTCGACGCCCTTGTAAACAATTAGTGTTGTAATCATAATGAAAAAAGCATATAGCCCGATTTCGATTAGTGGGTTGGCGATGAAAGCTGCAAAATCGCCGGAATCGGAAGCAAGTGATTTGAATATAAACCCAAAAGTCCAGCCTGCAATTACACCATAAAAGGATAAAATCCCGATACTTGTGATGATGCCCATAAATCCGGCGATTCGCCATTTGGTGCCGGGTTTGACTTTGTTTATTGCACCGACGGCGTTGAGTTGAGTGGCTCTGCCGAGCGAAAATTCCGCCAGCATGTAGGGCAAACCAATGAGCAGGACGAAGATGAGGTATAGCACTACGAATGCGGCGCCACCATTCTCACCGACGATATACGGATAGCGCCAGATATTGCCCAAGCCTATTGCAGAGCCTGCCGCCGCCATTATAAATCCAAATTTCGAACTCCACTGTCCACGTTCATTTTGCATAATTTAATCCGAATTAGCGAAAAATAATTCACTAAAATAAAGATTATTGAATAAGCACACAAACTAATTGCTGATTGCGGCTTTCTGAAGTGTAGCCCATTTGTTGGAGAGCCAAATGATTCGCTGGAATAGTAGCTCAGGCCGCGCGCTGGCGAGGGTTTATACAGACGGAAAAAGCTGGCGCAACTTTTGCCACCGCTTTTCTTTTTTCAAGGCTTAATTTACAAATACTTTTTCTAGAATCCTTAAAGCCTGGTCGCAAAAGTTGTGACAAAGCAATTACATATACCGCATGTTAGCTGTTGATTGCCTGCATTATAGTCTCAATATTTGGAACAAGTTCACCATTCGTTAATTTTCCCAATTTCATTTTAACCTCATTGAATTCAGAAAGTGATATAATTTCATCACGGTACATCTCTCTTAAGAATTCTATTGCATCTTTCTCCCGTTTTGCAGAATTAGCATCATAACAAGTAGCGACAATATTCCTATAGGTATTATTTCCTCCTTTACTTTGAGGGATGACATGATCAAGGTAACAATTACTTTCGTTTATAGATCTTCCAGTATAGAAACATTTATTATTCTCTCGTTCAAGAATGCTTCCTATCAACTTCTTATTTGTATAGAAATCTAAAGTCTCAATATTAATATCTGAGCTAATTTCTTCTTTTATTAGACCTGACATTTCTGAGGGAAGAAAAATCTTCACTTTTATTCCCTTATTGCTTCTTTCAACTATTCGTATTGCACCTTTTGATTCAAGACTTCGCAGTTTTGCAGATCTTTGCTTGCCAGATGGATTTGTATTTTTTGTTCCTTGTCCATAACCAATTTCAGCACTTCTTGTTGAGAAATACATTTCTCTTTTTCCTACAAGAATAGTATGCCTCAATATGTAATGGTAAATAGCTTGCTCATATGTATCCAATTGAGGAACAAGATAGTCTTGAATTTCAATTAATATTTCTGCGATGTTGTTCATAACAATTTACAGCTAACGGTTGCGTGTATGAAACGTTTGGCATTTCGAAGCGATTTCCTATCAAGTTACAACTATTTTTGATACGAGCTGTACCGCTTGATAAACCACTGACTGCCAAATGTTTTATACACGTTGTTAGCCGTTCGGTGTTTATTTTTTCTGTCATTTTTCTTTCAATTTGCTACTTCGTTTCTGTCTGCCGTGCGTTTGGAACAGACACACTCTTTGACAAGTTTTGGCTTGCGTGTCGGCTTGTGCGACTTGGCAATGTGTGTGGCTGTTAGCATGGGCTGTCATTGCTTATCTCTTAAATATTTTTGCTTCAAAGTCTTTTATTGCTGATACTTTTAGAGACTTTACTTCATTTTTAATTTCTTCTATTTGCTTTCTTTTTTCTTGTACGATTTCAACAATTTCATTTTGCTCTTGAAATGACGGAACAGGAATTTCTAATTCTAAAATATTGGATTGTGAAATTGACGGCTGTGCTGATATAACCCTAAATTTGTTTAAATCTAATCCTGTCAATACGACTTCAAGATATTCCCAAGTAAAAATTTCCTTTTTGCGTTCGCTCCAAAAAGCATTATCAGTTACCCAATATTTGCCATCAACTAAATGAACATTCCCACAATATTCACCAACTCTACCAATAATTATTCTTTTGCCTTCAAAGCAATATTCGCTGTGAGTGCCATTAATTCCATTGCCACCGTAAACAAAATATTCATCTCCTTCTTGTTTGTTTGCAGGTAAAAACTTTCCGCTGCTTATGGATATTAGCTGTTCTAAAGTGTATTTTGGAAAACCTTTTTTTAATGAATAATTATTAACATTCCAAACTGCCCACCTTTTTATATCTTTTAATGAAGTGAAATGTAAGCCTTGTTTTTTCTCCCAAAGTAAAAACTCAATACCAAGATAACTTCTTATTAATGGTAAAATACTTTCTTGAATTTCATTTGCCTTAAAGGACAAGTTATTAGCTGCTTGAATTTTTATGTAATACTCATTTAATAGTTCTTCCTGCTCAGCAGGTTTTGGCAAAGGAATTTCTAAGGTTTTTAAAATGTCAATAGTTAGGTTTTGTCTTACCGAACCTGTTGTATTATCCCGAATTACTTTATTAAACCTGTCGGTTTTGAAAAGTTTGTATAAAAAATCAGGGGATAAACCACTCTTACAAGAAAAAACTACGTAAGCTGGACTTATTAGGTCGTTATTATGTTCTTTGGTTTTGAGACCAATTGAGCCAACATTTATACGGTAAGGGTTATAAGCTAAAAAGCCTTCTTTCATTATTTTATAAGGCTGTTTTATTTCTTTACCTAATTGAGTGTAAGCGTCAAAAATCCCATCAATGTTGTTAACGCCCAAAATCTTATGTTCCTTTTCAGGTTCTAATGCAGGTCTGATTTTAGTGTTTTCTTCCTTTATGTAATCACCCAATGAAACTATTGGGAATACAGAAGCGATACGTTCCGCAACTAATCGTTTTACGTCCCACAATGCAAAATCCTTAAAACTTACGAGTTTTAAGAAATTGAAATTATCTATTGCTTTAATTACTGATTCCATTAACTGTAAAACATTTCAGGTTCTCCAACAATAGGCATACGCATCAAATTGTCATCAATGATTTCATAAGTATTTTGCCTTTTAATTTCTTCCCAAAGATTATTTGCTTTGCGGTAGTTGTTGTATTCATCACGCAAGGGTTCAAGGTGGTTTTCACATTTTGCCCCTTTGGTATCAATACCCGCTTTTTCAACTTCTGCAATAGGAATTTGATAATCAAACCTTTGTTTTACTTCAGATTTTATGGCAGTTTCTTTTTCTTGGTCAAGTTGTTTGAGTTCAGCTTTTACTTCTGTTTTGAGTTCTTTCAATTCTTCTTTTAGCACCTTAACTTTTTCTTTGTCGATTTCTTCTTTTATTGACTTTTCTTTATCTTTTAGTTTTTTTGCAATGGCATCATATCTCGGCTTAAACTCTTTTTCTTTTGCTTCGGTTACTTCTTTAACGATTTTTTGATAGCCCGCTTCTTCCTGTTCGGTAAAGCGCTTCAGAAAAACAAGACTTGGTTTTACGGTTGCACCCGAAGCAATAAATACATCTTGAGGAATTGAAACAATAAGCAAAATTTTGGTTCTTCCTTCAAAATATTCTCTTACTTTCTGCATTGCTTGTGCATTATTTAGCACGCCTTCGGGCAAAACAATTCCCAAACGTCCACCCGGTTTGAGCAAGTTGATACAACGCTCCATAAAAAGCGTTTCTGTCAAACTGCTGAAAGCACCAGTTTCATAAAGTCCTAAAAGCGGTTTGTTTACGTTGCCAGTAACTTGTTTTAATGCTTGTTTGTATTCTTCTCCGTAACGTTCGGTGTAATATTTAATTTTACCTGTATCGGTGTATTTGTCTTCTTCGGTTATTTTTTGGTCTTTGGCAACTCGTGCCCCAAAAGGTGGATTTGTCAGTATTACATCAAAACGGTTTTCAAATATTCCGTTGATATTCAAAAGCCCGTCATTATGGTGAACGCCACCGTGTCCATCACCGTGCATAATCATATTCATTTTGGCGGTTCGTGCCATACGTGGGTTAGCATCTGTGCCGTAAATACTCCAATAACTAAGATTATAAAGTCTTGATTTTGTGTTTGACGGATTTAGTTCTTCATTAAGTTTTGCCAAAAGGTCGTTTACTCTTTTTGTAGTTTCTTCTTTATTTTTTTCACTGGCTTTTTCAAAATTTTCATCAAAATATTGTGCTTTGATTTTTTCCTTTTGGGCTTGTATGTCTTTTTCAATGCAATCCCTTACATACTCAAATGCTTTGATTAAGAAACCGCCCGAACCACAACAAGGGTCACAAATCGTTTCTCCTTCTTTGGGTTCAAGCACTTCAACCATAAAATCTACAACCGTTCTCGGGGTAAAAAATTGTCCTAATTCGCCCCTGAAAGTTTTACCCAAAAACTCTTCAAAAGCAATTCCTTTCACATCATCAGAAGTGTCGGAAAGGTTGTATTTCTCTAACTTTTGTATTATAGACTCAATGCTGTTTTCACGTAGTTTGATAACATCATTTTTATCAAATAAGTCCTGTGAAGCATAATCACTTTTTACATTGTCAAAAAGACTTTGGTAAAATGGCTTGGAATCCTTAGACGCAAATTCGTCATAAGATTTTTTTGCTGCCTTGAAACGCTCTAATGAAAAAATTCTACCTTTTTCTTTTCGTCTTTCATACCAAATTTTAATAAAGAGAATTTTTGAAATCTCGTCAAATGCCATTTCTGGCGAATACTTATCATTATTACGAATAATATTGTGGCAGGCAAAAAGCAGTTTAGCAAATTCATCTCTTTCAAACGCCTTTGTAGCATTTAAAAGCTTTTCAATTTTCTTGTCATTTTTTAAATCTTCGGCTTTGGGAATTGCAATAATTTCATTACCAAGTCTTTTTGGCACAATGCCGTGTATAACTTGAAAATATTTTGTTTCTTTTTCATTTGTGGTCACAAAAAATTTAGCACCTGAAAAGTAGGCATAATTCTGTCCTTGAAAATAATCTTCTTCTTTGATTGTAATATTTTGAGCTTTGCACTCAATGACAATAACAGGTGATTTTTCGTCATTTTTATCTTGAGAGCTTGCCCAAATAACTATGTCTGCTCTTGCACTTCCAGTTCCACGGCTTGAACTTGTCAATTTAAGTTCTTGTGTCATTTGGTCAAGTGAGTAGCCGTATTCATTTACTAATTTGCAAATATAATCTTGTCTTACTAGTTCTTCGGGCGTTTCAATATGCCACTTACCAGTCAGCGGTGCAAATATTTTTCCGTCCTTTTGTTGTATTTTTAACTCTTCCATTAATTTCTCAATTTAAAATCACAAATGTATCAATTTCCTGTGGTGCGTTGGCAAGAAAACTGCTCTTTTGCAAGCTGAATCATCGGCTTGTGTGTCGGGGCTTGCAAATGTGCAGTTTTGTGCGTGGGCTGTTCATTATTTCGTTTTTCTTTTTCTGTCTTTAAGTAGCAAATTGTCTGTTCGTTTCGGTCTTTTTACACTGACGGCTAACTCATTTATTTACGAACTCTCGATAAATGATATGCAAATCTAACAAAAACTACGATGTCAAACTAAATAAAAATATCGTTTATTCGTTTAACCCTCAAAATTATGGAGTATTAAGCATGAATGATGAACAATTATTACTATTTCGCAAAATCCTCAATATTCGAAATTATAGCGAAAGTACTATCAGCAACTACAACAATAATCTGATTCAGTTCAAAAAATGGAACTATCGAGAATCGCATCTTGATAAAGATATGCTCTTTAAATATGTAGAGCACTTGAGAGCATTCGATAAGTCCTATAGCTATATCAAAAATTCAATTATGGCTCTTATGCTTTATTCCGAGTTGGTGCTTGGCAAAAAACTCAAAAATGACTATCTTAGAGGAATCAAACGCAAATCAACACTACCTGACGTTCTAAGTATTGAAGAGGTAAAGCAAGTCCTTGATTCCATTGAAAATCTCAAGCATAAAGCGATTATTTCGCTGATTTATTCCTGCGGGCTTCGAATAAGCGAGTGCATTAATCTAAAAATTACTGAAATTGATTCGAAACGTATGCTGATTAAAATAGTACAAGGAAAAGGGAAAAAGGACAGATTTGTACAGCTTTCTCCAAAACTATTGGAATTATTAAGAGTTTATTACAAACAATACAAACCAAATGAACATTTATTTAAAGGGCAGTTCAAAGATGAATACTCAGCTAAAAGCATACAAAATGTTTTGAAAAGGGCTTTGCAGAAGTGCGGTGTTACAAAGAAAATCACGGTCCACTCTTTACGTCACAGTTTTGCAACACACTTGATTGAACAAGGTACCGATAAAAGAATTGTTCAAGAGATACTTGGACATAAAGATATTCGAACAACACAGATTTACACACACATATCTTCAGCTAATATTTCCAAAATCAAAAATCCATTTGATTCTTTTTAGCTAACTTAGAATATCACTGTGAGTATTCACTGGTTTCTTTCCCCCCACATACACCCCCGAGATTTTGAAGATGCCGAGCAGGATGACGAAGACTACGATTGGGATTACGAATTTGAATAATCGTGCAAACTAATTGCTAATTGCGGCTTTTTGGAGAGTAGCCCATTTGTTGGAGAGCCAAATAATTCGTTGGAATTATATCAATTTAAATGTAAATTAATAATAATAATATTGGAAGAATTATCCCCACAGAAACGAACCATTTCCCACGACCTGTGATACCTTTTTTCCCCTGTAAAATGAACATCCCCGTAATTGCTAATAAAATCAATCCCAAACAGTATAAATCCGAAAATAAAGTCCAAACAATTCCGGGATTATAATGCAAGAAATTCATTTCCCATAAAAGCGGCTTTTTCGTGAGCCATTCAATTCTTGCGTCGCCTGTTCGGATGTCAATTTCCATATTATTAAATCCGAAAAAAACGAGCACTTTAGTCGTGTCCTCGAAAAAGAAACTTTTATAATGATTTTCTTGGTCAAATTTGGAAAGCACTTTCAAAATGTCGTCTTTGAAAATATCTACGTGATGAGATGGAATTTCCACTTTAGTATTTTCGATTCTGAGATTGAAACTCGGATTCCAATCGCTACGATGATTAATAGCAATACCGGAAATTGCATAAATCAATGTCATACCAACAAAAAAATATCCAATATCCCGATGCAAAAGATTATTCAGCTTTCTCCAACGCATCAGTTTTGCCCCGCAAATTCGAGCACAGCATCGCAAACTTTGGCAACCTCGTCGCTATTCAAGTGGTCGCCCATGGGCAAACTCAGTAGCTGCGAGTCCCATTTTACGGCATTCATGTAGCTTGTGTCTTGCTTGATATAACTATAAGCCTTCAATCGCGGCAAGGCGACGGGATAGTGATAGCCTGTTTGGATTTCTTTTTTGTTCAAAAAATCTGCTAATTCCTTGTTTTTTTGGCTTCGGATAACGAATAAATGCCAAACATGATATTTGCCGTTGGTGTTTTTGGGCAAAGTGATTCCCTCAATGCCGCCAAGGCGCTCGAAATAATATTCTGCGGCGGCATTGCGAATGGCATTCCATTTATCAAGATGATATAATTTGAAATACAAAATTGCAGCATTTATGCCGTCAAGCCGAGAGTTTCGACCTTCAAAATCGTGATGATATTTTACGGCGCTCCCGTGATTAGCAATCATTCTACATTTTTGGGCATAATCGAAATTTTTCATCACAATAGCTCCGCCGTCGCCATAAGCACCCAAGTTTTTGCCCGGATAGAAGCTGAATGAAGCTATATCGCCGAAATTGCCGACCTTGATTCCTTTATATGTGGCACCGTGCGCTTGGGCACAATCTTCGATTAATTTCAGTTTGTGCTTATTTGCGATTTCAATCAATCCATCCATATCGCATGGATTTCCATAAAGATGAACAGCCATTATTGCCGAAGTGTTTGGGTTGATTTGCTTTTCTAAGTCAGCGAGGTCAATGTTGTAATCATCGCCAACGTCGCAAAATCGCACTTTGCAGCCCGAACGCGTGACAGCTTCCGAAGACGCGATGAAAGAATTTGCCGGAACGATTATCTCGCTCCCTTTGGGTAAATCAAGTGCTTCGATAGCTATTTCGAGAGCATCAGTTCCATTGGCAACGCCAATGCAATGATTGATTTTGAGATATTCTGCAAAGGATTCTTCAAATTGCTTTACATATTTACCGCCTACGAAGGCAGTGTCCTTAATTACCGCTGAGATTGCGTGGTCTATTTCGCCTTTGATAGACAAATATTGCTTGTGTAAGTCTAAGAATTTTACCATTTCATTTTCTTTTGTTAAAATCAAAATGTAAAAATAAGTCTTTTTGAGTAACTAAAACAAAGTATGACGCTACATTTAATTATCTTTGGAAATATTTATGTTGCAGATTTTAAAGAAAATGGAAATGATTGAGCGACCTTTCATTGCGATTGACCGAAATAAAATGATGAAGAATTTGGAAATGATGTACCGCAAAGCTATTTCGAGCGGTTGCAAATTCGTTCCGCACCTCAAGACGCACCACTCAGCATCACTTTTGTCATATTATTACGAGCTAGGAATAACGGAGTTTACAGTATCGTCAGTTCAGATGGCTGAATATTTTGTGGACAATGGTGTGCAAAAACTTACGATTGCATTTCCGTCAGATGTGAGCAAAATTGAGAATCTCAATCAAATAGCATCAAAAGCCGAAATCAGCATATTTATCGATAGTGTTGAAGCAGTTCAAATATTAGCCGAAAGCATTTTCAATCCAATCGGAATTTATATCGAAATTGATAACGGTTACAAAAGGTCGGGTGTGGATTCTAGCGATATTGAATTAATATTTGAAATTATAAGAATAATCAAAAATTCTGAAAGATTAACTTTTATTGGACTTGCCATTCATGACGGATTGACATATACAGCAAAAAATGCGGATGAAATCAGGGCAATTCATGAGGAATCGCACAAAAAAATTACAACGTTGAAAAAGTCTATTCAAATAGAATTTGGCATTAATTCTGTGATTTCAATGGGAGATTCGCCTACGATGTCGCTAATTAATAATTTCGAGGGAATTGATGAGATTCGTCCGGGAGTATTTATTTTCAATGATTTGCAACAGTATTTTCTAGGAGTTTGCAAAATGGAGGAAATCGCTGCATATTTGATTTCTACCGTAATATCGAAATATCCGCAACGTGGCGAAATATTGCTACACTCAGGTGCTATTCATTTATCAAAAGATTATGCAAAGGATTCTTCAGGCAAAGTAATTTATGGAATCCCGGCAAGAGTTAACTCGAAATTTGAAATTGAAAAAATTCATGAGCAATCTTACATCAGGCAACTTTCCCAAGAGCATGGAGTATTAGTAGCCGAAAAAGAGTTGTTTGATGCGGTCGAAATTGGTGATACGATTGCTATACTTCCGGCACATATTTGCTTGACTTGTGCTTTGGCGGCGGAATATTATTGTGATGGAGAGATATTGTGTAAATTGCGCTGAGATTAGATATTCAAAATTTTGAAAAGCAGCGATACCAAAATCGCTAATATGACTAACATAATAGCCAATTTCACAAGATTTTTCAATAACGAAAATCCGCTTCCAACAAGAATCAGAATTATTATAACTTTGCCAAATAGAGGCAGTTGCGTATAAAACATTACGATATCGTCGATCATCTCAGTATAAAAGTTAGAGGAATAATACCTTCCATAATAATATCACTATTTAGACGGTTAAATCGCCATTGTCTCAAAGCATCCATAGCTGCAGCTTCGAGTCTTGGGTCAGCTTTTTGTAAGGGAATAATTCGTCCGACAGAACCATCGGGCAAAACAGTAAACTTGAATTTCAACTCGGCATTAGTATTAACGCCAACAGGAAATTTCGGAAGAGGCTTTTGGAGTACAATCCGATTACCACCACCGCCCCATTCAATATCGCCGAAGCCAAGCCCTTTACCTTTACCCGAACCTCTCGAACCCAATCCTGAGCCGTCAGTTGAGCCGTCTTTGACACCAATATCAAGTCTGCCTTCGCCCTTGTCCGTGCCTTTGGTCTTCGCATCGGAACTTAATTCCGAAACAGGAACTGGGTTAGCCATCATTGGGTCTTTAATATCAACATTTTTATCAAAGCGTGTAATTGAAGGAGATTCGGCATCTTGCAAAATAGAAGATGCTTCGCCGCCTTTGCGTTGCATACCTTCGGCAGTTAAATTCCCTTTGCTCAAACCTGTGCCGTCGCCGTCGCCAAAATTTAATAGCGTAAGCGGAACGGAATTAATTTGGATATTACGATAGCTCGGATTTTTATAGTGAAGAGATGGAGCTATTAACAAAAACAAAAAGGTAATAGCGAGTGCAATACCAAATCCCTTGGCTGTATTTTCATCCCAAGGTAATTTAATCTGAACAGCGTTATCTTGCTCGTATGTTGCCTTTCGTGGCATTTCAAAATCCCCCCCAAAAATCACTTTTTTTATTTTACTCTATCAATCCATGTCTGTGCGAATCCATACCTCAAAGCTGCGGCTCTTGCCTCTTCTCTTGTGTTATATTTCCCAAATCGAACTCTATACCACTTTACGTCACGTATCATTTGTTCGCTTATAAAAGCATCAATTACGTCTTTAGCTCTTAATTTTTCTAACCATCTATTTGCATCTTCCTTTGAGGGAGAAGCATAAATTTGCACAGAAAATTCTTCTTTAACATTATCACGTATCAAAGGCTGTTTAGTTTCAGGTTTTCTTTCCGGAATTATCGAAACTAAGTCTTCATCCTTCTTAGGTGCCTCTTTTACTTTTGGTACTTCCGTCTTGACGGCAGGTTCCTTGGCTCCCAAATCACTTTCCGATTTCACTTTAGGCTTTTGAACCTTTGCAGTACTTGTCTTGGGTTTAACTTCTTTAACTTGTTTAATCGGTTCTTCAGACTTGCTCGGAGGTGGTTCTACTTTTTTCTCAACCATAACTTCAGCAACTGCTTCGGGTTCAGTCTTGGTTAGTTCAACTGTATCTGCACTATCTTTAACAATTTCCGCCATTGGCTCAACCTGTTTTTCAATTGCTTGAGTTGGTGCTTCTTGATTCGTTTTTGTAGTATCAGAAGCAATTTCATTTTTTTCTTCAGATTGAGACAAATACATAAAATATATAACTGAGAGAGAAATTAACAAAATAGCAGCTGCAATGCCGGCAATCAATAAAATTGGGAATGCTTTTCGCTTCTTTTCATCTTCTTCGTCACCTTTAGTCTCTTCTTCGACCTTGTCTTTGGCGTCTTCAGCTTTTGTGGATTCCGTTACTAAAGGAACTGCTTCTATGGTAGCTCCCGAATTATCCGTTTCAGCCGTTTTGCTGTCAGTTGCCAAATCGTCGAGATAAACTTTTTCAACTCCTGCTAATTCCTTTTCATGGTCAAAATTGTCAACAAGAGGTGTATCATCAACGGGCAAACTTGGTTTAACTGTCTGAACTTTGTCTTTATCTAATAAATCTTTTACAAAATCCTTGAAATCGTCATCCATCACTAAGACTTCTTCTTCCGGTGGCAAAATATTCGGAACTTCAACTACCGGCACTTCCGGTGTCGGCAGTTCAGGCTTATCGGTTTGGTCAACTACATTTTTCAATACAAGGTAATCAGGCTCAGGTTCAATTTCGGGAATCTGTTCAGGTTCTTTCGGAATATCAAAAATTTCTTCGATATCTTCGAAATAATCCGAATTGCCAAGCGCAAAAATATCGTCGTCGGGTTCGCCAACTTCGAATCCGCTTAACCTTTCCTCTTCGCTCAATATGTCCTTTTGCAATTTCGCCATATTAGAATTGCCACATAATTCCAAAATTGAAGAAAATCCCTCTTTCCTTATAACCGTTATATATCACGATGTCACTGTTAGTCAAATTCTCTAAAGAAGCAAAAATCAACAAGGCTTCAGCGACATTGTAATCAAATTCAGCTTTCAAATTTATAAATGAACTTATTTTTAAAGTATTTTCCATATCTGCAAATCTTTCACCAAAATAATCAATTCCAATTTTAGTGCCAAACTTTTCTGACCATTTTCTTGAATAATTTCCCGAAATTTTCAATTCAGGGTAATAAGGAACCAAATTCCCATCATAATCAGAAAGTGTCGCCTTCGTTGCAGTCAAGTTTCCGATTACTTTATCGTTTTCGGTTAAGTTCCAATAAAATTCAAAATCCGAGATAATAATTGTAGCTTTTTCGTAATATAATTCAAAAGCACCGGGAACAAAAATCAAATCATTCAAATAGACAGGCAATCTATCCACGTGACGGAAGTTAAATCCTGCATTGACGCCGACTTTATGAGTAGGATGAAAATTCAGAATCCCTTTGGCATTGATTATATCGTAAGAATAATCGAATGAAGCATATTGCGAAGTATAAGGATTGCCATAAACAAGGCTTCTGAAATTATTATTTTGCAGCCCACTCCTCGCATTACCACGAATGGTAAACAATTCATTCATCCTATATTCAATTTCACCAAAAATCAGCAATCCTCCGCGACTTATGTCATTATCATTGCTTGCAATTTGCAATCCTGCATTTCCTGTCATAGTCAATTTATCTGTTAGCAAGGAAATTTCGCCATCTAATTGAATAAATTGAGCAGAATTACTCCTCATACTATGCATATCTAATAATAAGTTGGCTGCTACAAAGAAGTTATTCCAAAGTCTATCTAATCTCAAATAACCGAAGTAATTATTATCAGCAGTATTCAAGTTGTCAGTTTTCATCCCAAATCCATTGAATCCAACGCCTGCATTAAAATTCACTTCGCTGAAAGTGCCGTCCACGTCAACATTTACACCAATATTCTTGATGTCTCGCTTCAAAGCCAACGAACTGCCGTATAGTATATAATCACGACTTATGAAATTTACTTCTGTGCGAGTGCGGCTACCACCAAAAATGAAGAACTTTTCGGGTGCAATGAAGTCGCTTGTAAGTTTGAAATCCAATTTGGAATACTCTGAATTTTTGACGTGCCCGGTTGAATTCTCGAAATTGGCTGTGGCATACAAATCATAACCACCCACTTTGACACCTAAACCTGCTCCGATAGCAGCCGTTCCATATCTCCCGAATTGCCCTTTGACAAAAGCATCAGCCGGCTTTGCAATACCGACATCTATAGGTAATGAAGGTGGGTTAAGTGGTTTAATTGGCATCTTATCCAATGAATTTAAGGAATCCAATTCACCTACGGTAAGTGGAATCGGGTTACTTGGGTCTTGCTTAATTCCGGCATTTACATCAAGTTGCAAATCGCCACGAATAATGAAGGTAGGCAAATCAATCGGTTCAGTCGTTGTCGGCTTTCCCGATTCTTGAGCCACAAGTCCCAAAGTAGAAATTACAAATATTAAAATGTACTTTTTCATATTCATCATTATTTATTTTTTATTCTATTTAGTCTGCTTTTGGCAGTCTTGCCGTAATCATCATCAGGTCTGATTATTTCCAGAACGCGATATATTTCGCGAGCGGAATCGAATTGTTCGAGATTTTCGTAACATTCGCCCAAATTGAGCAATGATTGCGAATACCAGTCTTCATATCCTTCAAATTTGTCCTTAACAATCAAAAATGATTCGATTGCCATATTGTAGTTCTTATCACGCATCCATAATTCGCCAATTCGATAACGTGATTCCGAAGATATTTTTGGGTTTTCTTCAATATCGGCAATGAATTGGAAATGATGTCTTGCCGAATCATATTTCCCAATAGTACGGTAGTGCATTGCGATACGATATCTTGATTGGTCGCCCCAATCATTATCCTTGTATCTAGTGGCGACTTGCTCAAATATAGTGAGAGAAGAAGTAGTATCACCAATTCGATACTTTATTACAGCGCGTTCAAATCCTGCTTGTCCGGCATAATCACTTTCCGGGTAAGCATTTTGCAAATGCCTGAGCAATGAATCAGCTTTTTGGATATTGGCAAGTTCGATTTGCAATAAGCCACCTTCAAGTAGTGCCATTGGAGCGTAATCGCTCTTTGGATGTTCGCGAATTATTTTGTTGAACATTCGCTCTGCTTGGTCGGTTTCGTTCAAGCTCGAGTAGCTTTTCGCCATCATGTATAGCACTTCAGGCACATTTTCATTGTTCGGATTTTTGGCAACAAATCTTTCATATTCCGAAATCGCATCTCTAAACTTGCCACCTTGGTAAAACATTTCGCCTATTTTCTTTTGGAATACAGGCGCAAAGGGTGATTCAGGATTGGTTTCGACATATTTGTTAGCAATTTCAATAGCTTCGGATTCGCGACCGAGCGCCATCAGACTGTACTGTACGCTTCTGATTGCTTCCGGAGCAAGTTGATTACCCGGATATGATTCAATTACTATTTTATAATTTTCGATTGATTTTTCAAATTCTCCCATATTATAATATGCGTCTCCGATAGCGTAATATGCTCTTGGTACAAGAGTGCTTTGAGCATACGCGGTGATTAAGAAATTGAAATTATCTATTGCTTCTGTATATTTTTTTTGTTGGAAACGAATCCAACCGATAAGATAAAGAGAATTCGGAGCATAAGATGAACGCCCGTAAAGACGAACAAAGTCCAATAACGAAGTTATTGATTGTTCCCAACTATTGTTTCGATACAGAGCATGGGCAAGTTGGTATGAAGCATATTGACCTTCTTCTGTGCCCGGTGACAATTTAGCGGCTCGTCTGTACGAATCCGCTGCTTTTCCGAAATTTTTATCCAAATAGTAACCGTCGCCTTGTCTTGTAAGTACTTCTACTGCATATTTTGACTTTGGAAATTCTTTAATCATATTATCGAAGACTCTCGAAGAATTGTTGAAGTCGCGAAGTCTGAAGTGAGACCACCCCAAACCGTACATCGCCTCTTCTTTTCGTATAGTCATCGGGTATCTATTCAACAAATTATCATAAGTTTCGATTGAATTTCTGAGTAAATCATTTCGGAAATAGGCTTCACCGAGCCAAAAGAGGGCTTCATCTGTGCGTGCACCGTTTTTGTTTTCGGCAATATAAGCCTGCAAATATGGTATAGCTTCTGTGGCTCTCCTGCCTTTCACTAAGGTGATACCTTGATTTAATTTAGTCAGAGCAAGGTAGTAATTCTTATTCGGCATATTGATTTCTGTTGCATTTTCAGCCAATAATTCAGCCTTTTTGAATTCGTTTGTGGCACGTTCCCAAAACTTCATTTCTATATAGGTTGCCCCTAACAACAAGCTTATTCTTACGGAAGTGCGTGCATCTTGGGTTTCGCGGGCGGCACGTTCGAGTGTTTTCATCGCTTGTTCAAATTCGCCGGCTTCGTATTGCATTTGACCTACTTCAAGCAGTACAAGCCCCAAAAAGGGGTATGCGGGTTGCATGCCGAGAGCTGAAAACTCGCGCCGTGCTTGTTCCTTCTTTCCTGAACGCTTTAACGAAACGGCTCTATATAGAGATGCAACCGGATTTGCACGTGATGAGAGTTCAGAATCGGAATTGATTACCGAATCAAACCTCGTAATGGCTTCGTCGTATCGTTCCATATTCATCAATGCCCAGCCGAGACTATTCAGTGCATCAAAACGATATTCTGAGTTTGGATATCTCTCAAGCAATGAATTGAATTCTTTTTCTGCTTCACCAAAATTTTTGGCAAGATTGTATGATTCGCCTTTGAGAAATGAAATTTGCTCCTTCAAATCCTCAACTAAATAATTTTGCTTATCTGCGAAGGTAATTTCCTCGTTTTCCAATTTGCTATGCAAACTTTCCGCTCTTTCCAGAGCGACCAAAGCCGTTGTTGGTTTGCGAAGTGCAATATTGCAATTAGCTGTTCGGACAAGAGCCACAAGCATGACCGGCGTGTTCGGATATTTATTTTCGATGATTCGATAGTAAACTAATGCCGAATCGTAGTTACGGTTGATTTCGTGAATTCTCCCCAAAAGGAAGTACGAATCATCTGTAAAATCGCCTTGAGCCAAATTATTTACACCATCAAATAGCACGGGTATCGCATCAAGATGTTTCCCTTGTTGAGATAGTGACAATGCCAACAAATAATTAGATATGTGTGCATTATAATAATAATCACTGTCGTTGCGAGTGCTAAAAGCTGCAAGCGATGAAATTTTTGCTGATGTGAAATGTACTTCTGCTTTGTCGAATTTTTTTGCTTTGAATGCAATAAATCCGCGTTGGATGAGAGCAAAGGGTACAAACGGCGAATTAGTACGCGTTTTAGCAAATTCAGCCAATCGAGAATCTGCCACAGAAAGGTTTCCGGCTACCAAATCAAGTTCAGCTCGGAGTAATTCTGCCTTATCACCCGTTGGTTCATCAGGGAAATTCTTGATTTTATCAAGTATCTTATATTCGCTGAGATGCATCAAACCCCGCTCGAAGTATTCTTCGCTCTCGAAGGTCAGATGCGTGCCATAAGATATGGGCATTTCGACTACAGTCGCATTTGCTACTGTACAAAATGCTACAAAAAACAACATTATTCGTGTTATCATATTTCTTGAGACACCCTATTTTCAATAATGTGTATCAATTTCGATAGGAAATAGGACTTCCTTATCAATCCTTCCGAAAAGATACTATATGCTGCATTACAAAACTACAAAAAAAAGACGTAATTTCGATGAAAAAGTAAATTTATAAAATTTAAAATTCGTTTTCTCTAAGTTGAGATTTTTGATATGGGATATTAGAGGTAGTATGTGAGCTGTTATTAAGTGTCTTATGGTTAATTCCGCAATATTTTGCAATTGTCTCTTTGAGCTTTTCTTGGTCTTCACGAGCGAAACTACGAATCTTCAATACAGTAGCAGATTCATTCGCTTTTGCACATTCTTTACAATTCGGGATATCATCGGAAACAAGTAAATCAATTTTCTTTTGAGAAAGCTCATATTGGTTGAATCCGAATCTGATGCCCGCAAAAACTAAATAACCGAAAGCTACGATACCGACGGCTTCGAGAAAGCTGATTGGCTCTAAATCGCTATGTCTAATCAAATAACTGTTCCATAACCACGTAACAAGTATGGCACTTAGTTTGAGCAAGACCGCAAAAAAAAGCATATGTAAAATAGCTTTTACCGCACAATTTTTCAAAAAAATCATATTTGAGTGTAGCTTCCTCATTACGAAATATTAAATTTGGTTTAATATAGAAACGAAGTGAACAAATAAATATTTCAACTTCTGACCATACACCACTTTTATTTACTTCAATTAGATAATGATTCTTTTTTAACAATATTGAAATGTGGGTTTCGTGTTTTTCTTATAGTAATTGCTGATTCTTACAGTATTAGATAACTCATATTTATATAACATGAATAGAAAAGATTTTTTAAAACTTTTAGCTTTATCACCTTTAGCGATAGCAAGTATGAAATTAAATGAATTGAGCCTGATAGCCCAAGAAATGAGCTTAACTGAAAAAATGCCTCTCTTATTTTTAGGGCATGGTAGTCCGATGAATGCGATTGAGGAAAATGAGTTTGTGACCGGCTTTAGGAATATTGCTAAGACAATCCAAAAACCCAAAGCGATTTTATGCATATCCGCTCACTGGGAAACTAATGGCACATATGTTACAGCTATGGATAATCCGAGAACTATTCATGATTTCGGCGGATTCCCTAAGGAACTCTATCAGGTGCAATACGCTGCTTCGGGGGACCCCACATTGGCAAAGGACACGCAATCTTTGATTAGCAAAACAGAAGTTGGACTCGATGACAAATGGGGGCTTGACCATGGCGCTTGGAGTGTTATTAAACACCTTTATCCAAAAGCTGATGTACCTGTCATTCAACTAAGTATGGACCGTACTCAAAGCGCACAATATCATTACGAATTGGCAAAAGAAATCTCGTCTTTACGTGATAAGGGAATATTGATTATTGGTAGCGGCAATATGGTTCATAATTTGAGACTTGTTGCGTGGAATCGGATGAATGATGACGATTACGCATATGATTGGGCAAAGGAAGCCGGGCAAAAAATGAAAGATTTTATTTTAGATGGCGACCACAAACGACTAATTAACTATCGTAACGAAGGCAAAGCTTTCGACCTCGCTATACCCACTCCGGAACATTATCTTCCTCTTATATACATTTTGGGTTTGAAAGAGGCTAAGGAGCAAGTTCAGTTATTTAATGATAAAGCCGTAGCAGGCTCTTTGACTATGACTTCTGTCAAGATTGATAAAGCGTAGTTTTTTATTTTATTTTTTTTCCATCCAGTTAATCTTTCCCCAAAAAAAAAGAGACCGACTCATTACGAGCCGGTCTCTATTATTAGAATCAGACCTGAGGCTTATTTTACGTACATGAAAGGTACATAAATAGCTTCGTAATCTGTGCTGATAAGGATGCTATAGCTTCCTTGTGCACGGTTTGTAAGGTCTATGTTGAAGTTATGAACGCCTGCGCCACGAATTTGGTCAGATAGTACGGATACTAATTGACCTGCTGCGTTGCGGACTTCAATTTTCAAGTTTTGCTCTGTAGTCATTTCGACTGTTAATTTACCGAAATCTGTAACAGGGTTCGGAGTAACTTGCGAAACATAGATGCTCTGCATTGAGTTAGGCATAGTTAGGATTGGTACGCTGATTTCCGAAAGGTCTTCGATTGTACCGTCTTTTGCTATGTATGATAAGCGATAGATATAAGTCTTGCCTACTTCGAGACGTGAGTCATCGTCGAGCAACTTATAAGTGCTACCGTTTACATTGCCGGCTACGTTTGCAATCTTAACAAATTCGAATGTTTCTGCGTCTGCACGGTAGATTTCAAAGCCTAAGCTTCCACCTTCTGAGGCAGTAGCCCAAACTAGTTCTACTTTGCGTTCGAATGAACGTCCGTCAAAGTCTATTAACTCAAGTCCTGCAAACATTCCTTCCATACCTGATGTTTTCTTGCTACGTGGGTTACCTGTACCGGTCGTTGTTCTGTATTTTACTACATTTTCTTGCTCTTGGAATCGGAGTGCAAGGTTTTCACATCCTTCTCCTTGGCCTTCTTGATCACTGGGCTCTTGGCAAAAACTACCATAATTAACAAAATCAACATCATAACGTAATTCAAATACTCTTGCATAGTAAGTTGTACCTGCATTCAAGCCTGTTACTTCAACTGCACGTGGCCTGAAAGTTTCGTCACAAGCACAATCTAATTGATACAACAATGCTCGGTTGCCCGAACCAATGTTTTGTCCGGCAGTTGCGAAGTTAAGTGTAGAAACTCCCATTTCGGCACCATAAACGACACCGTCTGATGGGAATACATTCACTGCACTTCCTTGTTTGATGACAAGCAAACTACCTTCGCCTGTGGCGGTAGTAGCAGCTGATTTCAACCAACTGACATTGAATTTGCTGTTCGTTGTTCCTGAGAATGTTATACCGTATGCTTGTTGACCCGGTTCGGCGCCTCTGAAGCTCAAAGGACCGTCATCATACAGCCATCCATCATAATCCATGTAAGCAAACAATGCATCACAACAAGCATCAAAGTATGAATCTCTAGCGGGGTTACCAATATTAGAGCATTCATTGTCTATACCAAATTGTATATTAGTAAATGTTTTAGAAGTTTGGCTTATGGGCCAAGTTTCATCAACTAAAGAAATCCAATTTGCCTGATGTTCGAGAAATATGTTATCTTCCCAAGCTAAGTAAGCAGGGACGAGTTCTTCTCCACTATCACAATCGTATGCAAATAACCCAACTGTTACGCTGAATACTGATGCTGATGGTAATTGGAAATCACAATCTTTTTCGTATGGAACGCCATTAATATGCGTAATAATCAACTCTGTAGCAACAGGTTTTGTTTCAAATTCAAATTCATGACCCGGAGTCAAGTAATTTGGATTATTACAATCGCCGTCTATTACTTCGTAAACTACTGCACGATAGTTAGTGCATCCTGACAAATAGTCAACCGTTACTTGTGTGCCGGTACCGTAATAAACTACGTAACCGCCACTTGAAGAAGCACATGATAGGTAACTACCCCAACCAAAAGTATTGTCATCATAATAATTAACGCCATTTACAGGGTCAACATCGCAATCATTATCTTCGAATAGAATGACAATTACTGCATCGCCATCGCCGCGTGTCCAATTCAAGCGAGCTTGCGATGCATACACGTTGTCGGCAAAACCGTTGCTTGCTTGGACAGTTGGGAAGCTAGTGTTAACCAAGTTGATAGAAATCATATCAGTAACGGATTGAGCATTAGCTGCTAAGTCGAATACCGAAGAACCTGTAGCAGGTCTGATTTCTATTACTTCGCAACCGTTAGGTGTGCCTGTAACTGAAATTGTCAATTCAGCCCAATCGTTGCCTTCTGTATGGTCAACTGCTGTGAGAGTTACTCCTGTAGCTGTACCACCATTTTGCACGAATGTCAAAGCCAAATCTGCCAATTCGACAGGGCTGCTACCCATTACATCTTCATCCCAATATAATAACAATTCGACATTATCATCACTCCAAGTCAATTCATCAAATTCCGGAGGTGTAATGTCGTAGATTGTTTCATCTTCATCATTACATTCTGAATTTTCACCATCGAATGGATTGCCTGCTAAGTCAGTGATTCCGTGACCTGATGATAAGATACTTATCAATACAAGACCTTCTGAAGTTGGAGCAATTCCTACTGTATAATCAGCACCTGAACCTGCGAAATCGTAAATTGAGCCGTTTGTTACAACGATATCTGAATCGTCAAAGCCCATTACATCTTCAGTCCAAGTAAATGTTACATCATAGTCATCATTTGTGTATTCCGGAGCGTCAATTGTAACGCAAGGAGGAGTAACGTCAAGAATAACTTCGTCAGTTGCATCTTCGCCTGTATTACCTACACAATCACTTAAATTAACTGTTAAGTCAACACCGCCTTCTTCGTCTTCGCAAAGTGAGAGTCCTTCGATATAGAACGTTTCGGGGCTTGTTGTAATAATTACTGAACCTTCGTAAATCTTTTCACCAACTTCTATTTTCCAATCTGCAACTTCACCAATTACGCCACCTGTGATAGTGATATAAACATCGTCACAAGTTTCGCCATTGATGTATTCAATTGGGTTGCCTTCTTCATCTGTAAATGATGCTGTGTAGCCACTTGGTGCATCGTAATCGTATCCGGCAGTGATGTCATAAGCTGTATATTCGTTGCCTGCACAGTCATATACTTCCGATACATACATAAATAATGTACCTGTACCCGAGCCTGAAAGTGCACTAACGCATACTGTCCAGCTATTGCCTTCGCCTTCTACGCTTGATACTTCAAATCCATAGCTTACATAAATATCTGAAGCTGTGAAATCGAATACTTCGCGGTCGAATTCAAAATCAACGCAAATTGGATTAGCATTTGTCACATCGCATGGTTCAGTGTATTCAACAGTCCACTCTGCCAGTACAGGTGCGTGAACTACTTGGAACGCATCATTTAAAGTTTCTTCGGTTTCGTTACCTGCTTCATCTATAGCTGTTACCGAAACAGCATAATATCCTGATGGATGAGTTTCGCTGCCACTTATTGCAAATGTATAGCAATAATTATCGCCTGTGCTACTTTGGAAAGTTGCGGAGGTGGTAACTTCATTCGGTGCGAAAACAAAAACTGCTAAGTTAGCATTGTTAAAGTCTCCGCAACCAAGGTCGCTTGCATCGAAGCAAATTGTTACAACATCTTCTTCAGTTACACAAGTTTCATCAGTAGTAATATTTTCTACTACTGGAGCAGTGTTGTCAATTGTAACTGCATTATTAAGTTGTTGTGAGCCGATATTGCCTGCTCCATCAACTACAAATACTGTAACAGTAACAGGACCTGATGGGTCGTTTTCTCCAACTGTGTAATAAGTATTATAATCGGTAGCTCCATCAATATCAGCTTCACAATTGCCACCCTCATCTTCAACGAAGTCAACCATGACTGTTGTAGAGTTCGAGAATGTCAATACAGCCCAAGCCGCATCGCAATCAAGAATACCGCAACCGCCAATGTCTTCAGCAGTAAAAGTCATGTTAATATCAACTCCGGGAGCGACACAATCATTCGGGTTAACTTGAAGAGCTGATACTACAGGTGCTGTGCGGTCTATTTGGAATGTTGCATCCAGCCAGCCTTCGTTCTCTGCACAATCTACTGCATAAGCTTCAACCAAAACTGTGCCTTCAGGGTTAGCCGGAAGTACTGTATAAGTAAATGTATAATCCCAACCGCCGCTGCTTCCTGATACAACGCTAACGAATGTAGCACTTGCAGTAGAGGAATTTGAGAAAGTAAGGTCAACAAATACATCGAAGAATGAATCCACACAACATGTAAATGCATCATCTGCATTGAAAGTGATTGTTACTACATCTGTAGTTGTAACGCAGTCGTCATCAACTTCTAAATTTGTAACAACAGGGTCAGTATTATCAATTGAGAATGCATCTTCAATGTCTATTAGGAAACCATTACCTCCAAAGTCAGATATTTCATACCAGAAATCATATGAGCCGCTTTCTTGAGTAGTGATATCTAAACATACTGTAATTTCCCAAGAACCACCTTCTGAACTTTCGTTAGCTGTTATTGCATAACTGCTCCAATTAACGGATTCTGTTCCGAAATCAAGTCCGCAGCCAAGGTCTTCTACTGTAAATGTTACACAGAATTGTTGACCATCACTCAAACAATCATCTTCAGGCAATAATGGTTCGCCTACTAATGATGGTGAAGTGAAGTCGAATGTTGTATTTTGTATGTCTTGTGTTTCGTTTCCTGCTCCATCAGTGGCAGTAATTGTAAGTGTAGCTTCGCCTTCAGGTGTTGTTCCTGACATAACATCATAAACAAATGTATAGAAACCATCGCTTTCTTCTAAACTCATTGCAAGAGTTGTTTCATCAGCAAATGTCCATACAGCTGTAACTGTCAATGGAGCGCAACCTGCAAGGTCAGAAGCTTCAAATGTAAAATTAATTTCGTCTTCACCAACATCGCCATAACAAGATTCTAAATCATCAGCATCAACAATCGGGTCAGTCAAGTCAACAAAGAATTTATCAGTGTCAACTGTAACAGAGAAGTTACCGGCTTCGTCAGTTCCCCAAACGCCGATATCATATCCACCTTCTGTCCAATCAGTTGTAACGTTAAATGTTACACATACTATATATGGGTCTTCTACTGTACCTGAACCGCTAACGGCTGATACGTCACCAGGGCTAAAATTAACCGGAATCGGATCCATAAATAATCCCAAACCGTTTTCACCCGGGTCAGCAAATGACGAAATATTAAATTCGCCACAACCTTCTTCTATAATTGCTGAGCATAATGTAAGAGTTTCACCGGCGCCTAAGCATGGTGCATCCCATTCTGTTACTTCTGTGCAAACTGTTTCTTCTTCTACAGTCACACATTCGACTTGATAGCCATCAGGAGGAGTTTGGTCAACCGAGAATTCAAGACCTGTCCAGCTTTCTTCATTGCCATGGCAATCATTTAAAATTACTTCAAATTGGTAATCTCCGTCCGGAGTCGCTGATGTTACGGTATATGTAGCAATATAGTCGTATCCATTTGAACCTGTAGTCAATTCCGCAACGAAATCCCACTCTGATGTTTCATTGTTCCAGACTTGAACGTTTACTGTAGGTAAAACATCGCCGCAACAACCAATGTCGCTCGCATTGAAACCGATTTCGATAGGAACATCGGCTGGTGTGTTAATTGCACCAAGTGGTGAAGGAGAATTAGGGAAAGTCCAATTTGCAGTTGTAATACAAGTTTCTTGTCCAAAATTTGTAAACATAGGTCCGGCAGTAAATTCCGGTGCTGCATTATCAACGTCAAATGTGAATGGGTCTGAACCGGGACCGAAATTTCCGACACAATCAGTTGCCAAATCATCATTTGCATCAATAGAAACAGTAGCAGTTGATGCTTCGATTTCATAATCAAATTGGAAATCTTCATTGTTTTCGCTTGCTATCCATGAGCCTTCTACAATAGTACCACCGGAATGACTCAAATCGTCGTCTTCAAATTCAACAACCGGTTCGTCAAAGCTGATAAATACGCGGAATCTATCGCCTGCGACGCAAAATGGCTCACTGACTTCAACGCCAAGTTCCCATTCTTCAGTTTCATCATTCCAAATTAATTGATTAACTGTAATAGTGGCAACCGGACCGTCGCAATCTAAAACCGGTGCGAAATCCTCTTCAGTAGAAGTGGAGCTGATATTTGCAACTGTTCCGTTATATCCCCACATTTCTACGCGGTGGTCATGGTTAAAGTTTTCAATTGGGAAGCCATAAATTTCATCCAAATCACCGAGGTCAATCTCAATCCAATCGGTAGGTGTTGCTAAACCTGTAAATGTTCCAAGTTCACCAGAAGGTTCGGGATCGCAAACATCGTCATCGTCAGCATCGTAATAAAGAGACATGATTGTACCGTTTGCATTTTCGCCCGGTGTCCATTCAATGTCAAAGAAACAATTCCCTGCATCAACAGTTATAAGTGATGGCGGCTGAGGAATAGCATTCAGCGTAGTAAAGCTATGCGGGTTGTTGAATCCGCCGTTTGAAGTGAGATAGTCGTAATCGCCATCTACATCCCACTCAAAGATTCGAATCGAGTACATCGTACCGGCTGCAAGATTGGTCAAGGCAATTTGCTTTGTGCTGCCTGTATGGACATCCACAACATATGAGCCTGTGGCACCAATTTGAGTAGCCGTACTAAGGTCACCTGCTGCGTCAGCGAACGCAGTGGTAGTTGTACCAAGTGCTGTCTCGGTAGCACCCCAACTGTTGTCTGTTCTCAAGACAACAATTCTTCCTGCTCCATCGCCATTGTAAAGCCATTTTGCAGTAGCGGAGTTGCTTGTTATATTTTGCATGAAAATATAACGCGCTTGCTGGCTTGCGGCAAACATGTCGGAGCACGAAAGTAAGACTCCCAATAGGACGAGAGCCAAACCTAGTGTAAGTTTTTTCATAAAAAACTTCCTTTAATAAATGAAACAAAATAAATAAAAAGTGAATGATTATCGAAAAATTAACGAATTATCATAAAAAATGCAAATCACAGAACAAAAATCAGACTTTGGGACTGATTCTATACATAAAATAAATATTTTTAGAATAATAGCAAAATTAATTTTTCGCTAAGACTACAAATTTTTCTTAGTGTTACTGCTTCATTTCAACGACGAGCACCTCAGAATATGGACTAACAGAGGCTTTGCCCACAGATTTGATGCGGCAAAACAATCTCAAGGGACCTTTTTCATCCGAAACCACAATCGGAATTTCAGAGATGCTCCCAATATTAGCCTCAGCATAAGGCTCAACTTTTTGAATAAAGCTTTCGTCTAATGCGATGTCTATAACGTAAGATTCCGCACCGTCAACTCCATCCCAATGCAATACACTTTCGCCGTCAGTGCCGATTGACGCCCTTAAATTCGTAGGAGGCGGAATCAGCGTAGTCGTAGAGCGTGGATTGTTTTGGGAAGTATTAATTAGATAGTTTGTAAATTTTCCTTCGCCGTTATATTCGAAAATTCTAAAATGATACTCGGCATATTTCAATCCCGTCACCTGTACGTCCAACTTTCCTGTATTCGGACCGCTGTATAGCACGTGTGTATTAGTGCCAGGGATTAGAGATTGGGGATTGCCAAAAGTAGCATCAGCAAAATATTCGGCTCCGTCGGTAGGCGTGGCACCCGGAGCGTTTTCGGAGACTGTAACGAGTACATTGGAGCCGTTTCCGGCTATCCAAAGCAATCCTACATTGTTGTAGCTTTTGTTTTTGAATGCGATAGCGCGAGCCGGTTGAATAGGCTCTGTATCAAAGGTATTGATTATAATAGAATCAATCTTGGTGATTTTTTTTGATTTTTTGTCGTAAACAATATAATCAACGACATATTCAGTAGCGGGTTTAAGATTTTCGATAGCGATATCGTGGGCTTTAGTGCCGGAAAAAGCAATTTTGCCGAAATCGGCTGCTTCAATTTTTGGCATAGCCACATGCTTAGTCGAATCATAAGTCATCAAAATTTTTGGAGAGTCAAGGTTGCGGAAAGCAAGTGAAATAGCTGTATTAGCCACAGGAGCGACTGTGACATAAATTTCTTTATCAGTCTGAGCATTAACTATTAGCTGAGCATAGCCAAGACTAAAGTTAAGGCTAAATACAAGGATTATTATACAAAATATTTTCATTAGCACTTGAATTTGTTTTTAAACGGACAACAAAGATACTAAAAAGAAGTAAACTACCAAATAATATTTTAAATAATTATCCACATTATCGAATTATTATTTATACAAGTATCACATAAAAGTTGCAAGCTCAACAACAATTTCCCAAAATAGCAAATATCGGGAAATTGCACTTAAGTAAATTTACTTAGAGAATCGTTGGTTTTTCTGACATTTTTTTTAGGAAGAGGCAAAGAAAACTCAACACCCCCTAACCCCCTCTTACAAGAGGGGGAACGGCTTTTGGGGCATTTTTATTGTCTTTCTCCCTCTCCTTTGGAGAGGGTCGGGGTGAGGTGATTTGTCTTAAAATTAAGATATTACACTTTTGAAACAACCCCAAAGCGAGCTTGCGAGCAGCTCATGAAATTTGTAATATTTTTACGATGCAAAATAAAAAGCCCCTACTTGAAGAAAAGCAGGGGCAAAGGGTGTAAATTCTATGAACAGAAATGTAACTTAGGCAGTAGCTACGCCGCCTCTTGGTTTAGTAACTTGAACGATATTTGTTTCGAGCGGAAGGTCAGTTTCCATATTGCCCAAATCAATATCAGCCAATGTAATACTATCGCCCATATTAAGTTTGCTTACGTCAACTTCGAAGGCTTCAATAAGGTCTGAAGGCAAAGAAACGACTTTGACTTTGTGCAAAGTGTGCATCAACTTGCCACCGAGACGAACACCGATTGCTTGACCAACCAACTTAATCGGTAATTCAACAGTGATTTTTTGACCTTTTTTCAAGCCCAATAAATCAAAATGTACAATAGCTTCAGTAACAGGGTCGAAAGAAATATCCTTCAAAAGACATTGATAAGGCTCTGCATGTCCTTCGACGTTCAATTGAACAATTTTTGTGATAGAAGTATAAACAATCGGGCGTAAGTCAATAGGTTTGACTTTAATGCTAATGTTTTCTTCGCCTTTGATGTAATAAACGCCGGTTACATAGCCATCGTTACGAGCGGCTTTGGCACCTTTCTTCCCTGTATCGCGGGTTTTAGCGTTTAAAGTAATTTCTTGCATCATAATATTAAATCCTTTATTATCTTAATTCTTATCTTTCAATCTCGAAAAGTGATGAGATAGACCTGTTGTCATGAGTACGAATAATCGCTTCAGCAAGCAATTCGCCGACTGTGACAACTTGAATCTTTTCCGATTCTCTCCACAAAGGTATGGAATCTGTGACGAAAACTTTTTTGACAGCTTCGCTGGATTCGATTAAATCAATCGCATTGCCCGAAAAGACGGGATGAACAGTAATACCGTATATATCGAGAGCCCCTTTGTTTTTCAATGCTTCCGCACATTTCACAAAAGTCGAACCGGTGTCAATCATATCGTCCACAATTATTGCATTTTTGCCTTCAACGTCACCGATAATATTGATAATTTCGGATACATTATGAGCAGGACGACGTTTATCGAGCAAAACCAAATCCGTATTCAATCTTTTCGCATAAGAGCGAGCAGTTTTTGCTCCGCCAACGTCCGGCGCTACAACAATCAAATTATCAAGGTTCATTTTGCGAAAAGCCCTGATTAGCACAGGCGAAGCGTACAAGTGGTCGAGCGGAATGTCGAAGAATCCTTGTATTTGCGACGAATGTAAATCAATCGTAATGACCCTATCGGCACCAGCACGAGTAATCAAATTAGCCAACAATTTGGCAGTGACTGAAACACGCGGCTGGTCTTTGCGGTCTTGTCTGGCATAACCGAAATACGGAATAACAGCCGTAACACGCTTAGCGGAAGCTCTTTTCGCAGCATCAATCATAATTAGCAACTCCCAGATATTATCTGCGGGTGCGAAAGTAGATTGAATCAAGAATAAGTCAACTCCGCGGACATTTTCCTCGAATTTGACCCATATTTCCCCATCGGAGAAATTGCGGATTGTAGTTTCGGATAAATCAATGCCAAGGTGCCCTGCAACTTTGTTGGAGAGCCCAATGTTCGACCTGCCGGACGCTACTTTGAAATCATGCATCTTAAAATAGACCTTACGATAAAAAAGCTGGGACGGCAGGATTCGAACCTGCGAATGGCGGACCCAAAACCCGCTGCCTTACCACTTGGCGACGTCCCAGTATCCTATTACATTTAATAGGAATACAAAAATAATAGGTTTTTCGGAATCTACAAAATATTTTCTTTAATATTTTGAAAATTTTTCGGTGGTAATGACCGAATCATAGACAAAATGAAATTGGCAGATTGGCTCAAATCCTTGATTGTGCCGTTGTTTTCGATAGTGAAATCAGCCATTGAAATTAAATGTTCTTTAGAAGTTTGGGAGCTCATTCTTTTTCGGATTTCACTCTCATTCATTCCACGACTTTCAATTAATCGCTTGATACGAAGCTCGTCATCAGCCACCACCGCGATTATATAGTCAAATCCCTCGTCAATTCCGGCAGAATAAATCAAGGCACTTTCGACAAAAATAACGCTTGCACCCGATTCGTGCAGCTCTTCGATTTTGGTAATCATCTCATCTATCACGGGCGGATGGACGATTCTGTTCAGTCGTTCGAGCTTTTCGTTGTCATCTCCAAACACGATAGCGCCAATAAATTGAGCATTGAGTTTGCCGTCTATGAATGATTCATCGCCAAATTCATCTCTTATAGCAATGCTAACTTCGGGGCGCTCAGCCATGACAGTTTTAGCCAAATCATCCGTATTTAGCACAACAAAACCGTGTTCGGCAAATATTGATGCTACTGCAGACTTGCCAGAACCTATTCCTCCTGTCAGTCCGATAACAAGCAAATTGTTATTTTCGACGCTATTATCTTCCATTTTTGGCTTATCTGCCCATATTTCCGAGATTCATAACTGTATATCCTTTGGTAGATATACTTGATTTTTTGTTGAGATTCAATTCTGTAACTCTCATTATAGATTTGGTTTTTTCGCCTTTCAAAGTTGTTTCAGCTTCTAACACAAATCCGTCCTTGATAGCACTGTATGTTGCATTTTTCTTCTTTTGCTGAGCTTGCATAAAGCTGAAAGCTTTGAATGTACTCATCTTAATTTCATGGCTTATCCATGCGTCAGTAGTGCCGTCTTCGGTTTCGATGATATAATTATCGCAAATGTAGCCCAAAATTGACTTTGTTTTACCGGTCTTATTAATTATTAAATTATCCATCTTATCATCAACAAGCGAATCTGCCAATCCATCAATTCCATCAAGGCTCATAACCAACGCCATTCCTGAATTGCCGCTTTGGGTAAGAGTAATCATTGATTTCAATTCACTATCGAAAACAATGAATGTTTTGTCTTCTTCGTCAACTTTCTTGCCGTCGGCTTCCAACATTTGCATACCAATATTGTCGCCGGATTTGTCAAGGTGCATAATCATTTTGGCTTCAATTTTACTCTTATCACCACTCACAGTTGCAGTTTCCATAGAGAAGGAGCCGTCAAAATTGTAATTTTCGGGCAATTTGACATCCCCACCTCCACCAAACATTTTGCTCATCATACGGGCAGTTGCGGCATCGGGGTCTTCGTCTTGCTTTTTGGATTCTTCTTTGTTTTCCATCGAATCTTCAGCCTCGTCTAATCCTTCGTCAATCTTTTCATCCATCTTTTTTTCGATTCGTTCTTCGGTTTTCTTCGTAGCACTTTCAACCGCCTTTTCCTTCAACTTGTTAAGAAATCCTTGAGCACATGCATCAGTCGTGATAAGTGCAAAAGCACATAGTAGAATTAGTAGTTTCATTGCATTACCTTTGATATTATGTTCAGAAAATGTCATGTAAAAGATGTTTTCTGAAACGATAATAACGTTTATTATTGTAAATATGAAAAATGGAAATAATTTAAGAAAAATAAAAGAAAATACATTCTATTTCTAAAATTTTTATTATTTTTGTACTTTTTTAATTAAAATTGAAAAAGAATACTAAAAGTTTTTTGAAGATAATACAAAAGTAAAGGCAATAGGCTCAAGTTATGGAAGCACCAGATGCAGAATTCGTATTTTCACGATTAGTAATACTGAGAAGAGATATAGCTGAAATTGCCGGTGTAGTACCGCGCGGAATCATTAGCGATACAGCGCTCCGAAAAATTGCCACAGCTATGCCGAATTCGGAAATTGATTTGAAAAAAGTAACCGGCTTGAGTCAAATTTTTGTCCAAAAATATGCAAAAGTTTTTTTGCAGGAATTAAAGAAAATTCGAACCCAACCCAAAGAGCACAAAGTGTCCAAATTGGCACAAGACACTTTGACCATGATACAACAGGGATACACATTTGACGATTTGCAAAAGCGCCTTTTTGGCGGCAATAAGACTATGGCGGCTAATTGTATAGTCGAATTGCTCGAAGCTGACCATTATATTAGCAGAAAATTAATTTTAGATGAAAAGATTTATACAAAAGTTAAAGCCGCATACAAAAAGAATGCTGCGATTACGACTAAGGAAATTCAAGCTAAGTTTGAAGAAGAGATAGATAAGTCTATTATCAAGATGTCTGTTTCATTTGTCCGTTTCGAACTCCGCCACTCCTAAGATTTTGATAATAGTATTCTTATCAACTTTGCTAATTCCTCAATAGATTTTGATTTTGTAACTTTCGAGAAATGATTCACTGTGCTTTTTAGCTTAGTGTTGTTCTGCATTTCGCTCAGGAAAGTACGCCTTAATGCAATCAGAGCCTTGTTGGTGAGTTCTTCGTGACGCAAGTGGTCTGCAGAAGTCTCATGCCTGTAGCGTTCAATTTCTTGATAAGTAAATGGATAATATGTAGTCTTCTTTTTTGACATTTCTGAGAAATTAAGATTTAACCGGTTTCATATTGCTAAAATAATCATTCTTGTTCAATAATCTCGTTTAGTATTATTTGCAATTCAAAACATTATGTAAAAAAGGATAATATCAAGGACAAAGTCAAAAGCTACATATATTTTAACCATAACGAAAACTTCTAATTAATTGTTAAATCTTAACATTTCTAAAGTATATATTTTTTTTAATTTTCCCAAAAAGCACACAGACTTGATACAAATTTTGCTCTGCTATTTTTTCAAAAAGATGTACTACGTCAAACAAATTTATTGAAATTCAAGTCGGCGATGATTCTTAATTTGAAATCTATGATTAAATTGCATACACACATTTTGTAATTTTATAAAATTCAAATAAATCATGAAAATCATATTCGTTACAGTTGTATTCTTAGCTTTTTGCACCGAAATCATTGGTCAAACAAATCCCAAAAGCGAGTCCTATCCGTTCGACGCTTATAAACAGCCTGTGGATATGACCGTTGACATAATTCACCTCAAAGGCGAGCTCAAAATCGAACCTGTCAGTCAAGTTGTTGATGGTATTGCGACTATGTCATTCCGCACATTACGCCCTCGTGTTGATTCTCTGATATTCCATAGTCCCGAAATCGAGATTAAATCGATCAAAATCCAAAATGAAAGCATAGATTTCAAAATCGTGGGCACTCAAACAATTGCATACCCAAAGGATAATTTGGATTATCAAGGCATATATGAAATGGTAATAGATTATCGTGCTACACCAACTGAAGGGCTTTATTTCACAGGTTGGAAAGACCCGAGCGACCGAATGAGAAAGCAAATTTGGGCACATAGCCCCGGAAATTGGATGCCATTTATTAATCAAAAGCATGACATATTGACAAGTGAATTCATCGTCACATTCGATTCGAAATACAAAGTCTTTTCAAACGGTGATAGATTGATGGAGCGTGATAACGGCAATGGCACCAAAACATGGCATTATAAATTGGATAAACCGCACGTTGTTTATTTGATTTGCCTTGTGATTGGCGAATACGACTATCGCACATTGCATTCTAAAAGCGGAGTTCCCCTCGAATTATGGTATTACCCCGACTTGGAAGACCGTTTTGAAACTACCTATATGCACATGGAAGCAATGGTTGATTATTTTGAAGAGGAAATCGGAATCAAATATCCTTGGAACATATACAGGCAAGCACCTCTGAACAATTATCTTTATGGTGGTATGGAAACCACCACGGCAACCGTATTTGGCGATTACATGTACATTGACCCACAAGCTTGGTGGATGAGGAATTACGTAAATGTCAACGTGCACGAGCTAAATCATCAGTGGTTCGGCAATTTAATATCGCATCTGAACAATAAGCACGTTTGGCTCACTGAGAGCTTTGCAACATACTATGCTAAAATTTTTGAGCGTGAAATTTTCGGCGAAGATTACTACCAATGGGAGCGAGTTAAAGAATACGAACGAACAATGAATGCCGCGAAAGTGAACGATTTGCCCGTCGGACATTCTCAGGGCGGCACAGACAGATGGTATCCCAAAGGCTCGCTTGTATTGGATATGATGCGAAATTTCATGAGTGATACTTTGTTCCGAACTGCATTCAAATATTACGCCGAGCAACATTCGCACAAAGTTACGGAGACATATGATTTGCTCAAAGCTATTCGCGAATCCACCGGGATGGCATTGGATTGGTTCTTCGACCAATGGATTTTGCGTGGGGGAGAGCCACATTTTCAATTCAAATGGGATTATACAAAATCAAGCGATGGAGCGAATGTCATTCGTTGCGATATTGCTCAAATCCACCCGAGAAGCGAACTAATCGGTTATTTCAAAGTGCCTTTGCAACTCGATGTTTACTACAAAGACGGCAAATTTGAGTCGTTCAATACTTGGGTTGATTCCAATTTAGTGAGTGATTTCCCCGTCCGAGAAAAGCCCCTTTTCGTTGTGTTTGACCCGGAGCGGAAAATATTGAAAAAGCTCACCAACATTCGTGATATTGAGCAAATTAAATTGCAAGCGCTAATGGCGAAAAACATGATTGACCGCTATGATGCAGTGCTGGAATTGGATAAATTCCCGATTGAAGATAAGCGAACAACATTGCACAAAGCATTCAAACAGGAGAAATATCATTTGGTAAAGAGTGAAATCATTCGCCAAATCGCAAATGACGACAAATCGTATGATATTTTTGTTCAAGCGATTAATTCCGGAGATGAGTGGGTAGTTCGGTCAGTTGTTACAAACATAACCCAAGTACCGCAAAAACTCGAAAAAGAGTATCGGAAAATACTCAAAGATTCTTGCTATATCAATGTCGAAAAATCTTTGGAAAATCTGACAAAATCATTCCCGGACAATGATTATCTGACACAGACAAAAGAAGAAATCGGGTGGCGAGGCAAAAATATTCGTATCAAATGGATTGAATTGGCAATTTCAAAAGGGCAACAAGAATATACGGCAGAATTGGTGGATTATACAAGCATCAGCTTCGATTTTGAAACTCGCATAAACGCATTCAATGCCTTGCTAAATTTGAATTATTACGACCGTCACGTAGTCTCAAACCTTATTTCCGCCTATTTAGATTGGCAATTCAAATTGAGCAATGCCGCAAAGGAAGTAATGCAAAAATTCGCAGAAAACGAAAAATTCAAAACAGCAATCTCCAACTTCTTAAAACAACAAAACTTCACGGAGAAGGAGCGGGCGAAGGTAGAGAAGTTAGGCTTATAGTTAATTAAAGCTATTCAACATCGAATAATTCAGCGGGATTAATTTTAAACTGAAGCATATTCGCTGTGTTTCTTCCGCCATCACCACCTTTCCTTTGCATCGTGATTCTACCAATTCTAAAATTATTTCTACTAGAAATACAAATTTCTCCATTCCCGAAATAATTCATACAAAAATTCATAGGTTTGAGTACCCAACGAGCATTGGTATCAACTTTTTGTGCTACAAGCATCCATTCAGCAGCAAATTTACCTTGTCCTTTCAATATGTCAGCAACAATAAGAGCTTGATTTTTCTTAATCCACTTTATTAATAAGTCTTGTTCTTTTGTAGAAAATTCATTCGCAAACATTCTTCGTTTATCAATCGGATCCTTAATGTTTGGTTTTATTTCACCGGAATATCTTTTGAGAATATCAACTACTCTATCCGGTATTTTCCACATCTCTTTATATTTATCAATCCAGCGTTTATCAATTTGATTAAATCCTTTTGGGTTACTGACTAATTTTACTTGAAGATTTTGAACATCCAACACTTTTATCATCTTAATTGTAACCTGCACCTGAACATCAGTTTTGGAACCACTGATTTTAACAGCTTCCACATACTCAATTTCCGATAATTCATATTTCATAAGAACTAACCATTTCTGCGCATCTTTGTCCTTTTTCCAATCGTTAAATTTACGGACAATATCGTCTTCGTTTTTGAATCCTTCTTTAGCAGTTAGAGAGCCTTTGTCAGCAGGGGTCATATTAAACATTTATAAATAAATTATTATCAACATGTAGCTTTAACCTTTCCTCAGCAATATTTACATATTCTGTAGATATTTCTGAACCTATCCATCTTCTCTTCAGTATATGTGCCATTTTAGCAGTAGTTCCGCTGCCCATAAACGGGTCATAAATCAAATCATTTTCATTTGTCCATGTAGTAATTTGGTCTGCGACTAGTTTTTCAGGGAAAATAGCTGGATGACTATATGCAATTTTATCTTTAGTTGATATACCCCCGCCTATCGAATAAAAAAATACGTTTCCAATTTTTTTCTCCTGTGTCCTTTCAACTTTTTCATAGTCTAAACTTCCGTTTTGACCTCTATTCTTCATATTTGCCAAACCCTTATATTTCGTAGGTTCTGTTATTGGATTGAAGGTTTTGGGGCTTCCTTTTGAGAGAGCAAACATATATTCGAAATGTTGGTGGTAACGATTACCTGTTTGAGGCATGGGGTTCATTTTGTAATAAATCATAGTATCGTGAAGCCTAAATCCGATTTCCTTAAAAAAAAGGGCTTGTTTAAATGACGTTCCCGTTTCACTACCATCTATTGTTGAATCTGCAACAACCCAAATAACTACACCACCGAACTTCAATACTCTGAATAATTCTTTAGCAATTTCCTCAAATTCAAATTGATAACCATTGTAATTTCTTATATCATCATATGGAGGTGATGTTATTACAAAATCCACCAATTCATTTGGCATATTACCCATTGTGATTAGACAATTCTCGTTATATATTTTTCCCATTTCCATTCTGCAAATTTAACCATTTTTTCTATACACGAAGTTTTCTAACACAAAAATCCCTCTATAACATCTCTTTTGTTATATCATAATAAATCACATTTTCCATACCTGCAAATTTCGTTAGCAAAGTCTTTTCGTCGGAGCAAACTGCAATTGTGTAGTTTGGCAATGAAAGATGCTCGATAGCTTTGGCGGTGACTTCCTGAGCGGTGAGACTTATGATTTTCTCGTAGAAACGATTGTAATAATCAAGTCCCAAATCGTCCGACAAGAGCGATTGTACCATATTGGCGATTAGCCCGGGCGTTTCGGTGCCACGAACAAATGAGCCATACATAAATTTGACACATCTGTCTAATTCTACATCAGTAAAAGGATTCTCCGCGAAAGAATTCAACTCTTTGTTCAAAAAATCTATCGAATCGTTAATGCCGTCGCTATTCAAGGATGAAAATGCCGTGAATACCGAAAAATGTTTGAGCGAATCAATTGTGCTGCCGGCGCCATAAGTCAGCCCCTTTTCTTCTCGCAAGTAAGCATTGATTCGCGACATGAAAAATCCGCCAAGAATTGTATTCGCTACTTGCAATGTAGGGAAATCCTCATGCTTTTTCGGAATTGTAGTTCTGCCCAATCTCAAAACAGTTTGCGAAGCATTTTGCTTTGGTGCCAATATGATTGATTTGACAGAGTTTGCTTCGATATGCTCATCATCGAATTTGATTTTGTGAATTGCCTTCATTATGCCGGCTGATGAAGCGTTCAACTCCGCATCGCCGAAATTGCCCGTAACAATGATTACCTTCAGAGATGGCAAAATATTATTTACCAAAATATTCTTGCAATCTTCCAAAGTTACGGACATTATTTCCGATTTATTGCCCGAACGTGGACGCGAATAAATAGTACCGTTCAAAAGGTATTTATTAAAAGCCAATTGACATACAAATCCCGAATCGGAGAGGTTGTAGTCAATATTTGCTGTAAGTCGTTTTTTGATGCTATCGAGCTCATTTTGCTTCAAATCCAAATCCGTCACACAACGCAAAAGCAAATCCAAACATTTCAAATAATGGTCTGATGGGGACGAAAAAGTCAATGCGGCATCATTCCAATACGCCAAAGCATTCAAGGATGCACCGAAAAACTCATATTTGTCGGCAACATCATTTTCGCTCATGCCTTTTATTGCAGACAGTAGCAATTGCATAGCTATCTGTGTGCTTCCCGGAATTTTTTCAGCCGAACTACCGCGACCAAACACCACTTTGAGATGAATCAAGGGTTGCGTCTCGTCGCGATATGACGCTACCGTCACACCATTACTCACGTGTGAGTTAATCGTTGGGAATGCAAAAATGTTCGGTTCGTTGTTAAAAGGCGGTTTTGTACGGTCAATCATGACTCATCCTGCGTAATTACTTCGTAAATATCCAAAAATTCTCTTAAAATCATCGAAGTCGCACCCCAGAGTTTCGATTTCGGGTGCACATCCCAAAATGGTATTGTGACGAGTTTATCTTCAAATTTTGATTCTTCGTGTTTGAGCAAATTAATATCAAGCAAGGTATCAACGCTCACCCAAAAGTAATCTTCAACCTCGTCAGGGTTAATCACTATGTTCGGAGGCGAATCGACATATGCTACAATCGGAGTGATGAGCGATTTAGAAGGCGGCACAAATAATGGAGAAAGCTCGCAAACCACGTTCACGAGCGACGGTTCGATTCCCGTTTCTTCGTGAGTTTCGCGTAAAGCAGTCATCACAGCCGTTTCTCCTTCTTCCATTCGTCCACCGGGAAAACTAATTTGCCCTTTGTGATTATTCAATTTTTCACTTCGCAAGGTAAAAAGGATTTGAACGTCATTATTTTGTTGTGAAAGCAAAATCAACACAGAACTTTTTTTATACTCGCCCGAAGGAGCAAAATTTCTAAAGCTGACACCCCGAATCGTAGGCGCCATCTTGATATGCGAATCAAAACCGCTAAGATTTGACCCCGCCAATCGCTTAAATCTATCAATAATTTCAAAAAAAGTATGCATTTGAATTGTTTGTTTCATTTAAAAAATTTGGAGCATCAAGATAAATATTATATATTTCAGTTTGGTAAATGTTGAATTTTTAAAAATATTTTTTTATTTATGAATGTTGGCGAAAATATATTCGAAAAAGTGTACGATATCGTAAAAAAGATACCTGTAGGTAAAGTTACGACTTATGGTGCAATCGCTCAAGCGATAGGTATCAAATCTTCGGCACGAATGGTTGGTTGGGCTTTAAACTCCGACCGCGGAAATATTACTATGCCTTATCACAGAGTAGTAAACAGAAACGGACAGCTAACCGGCAAAAACTATTTCCATACTCCCAACATGATGAGAGAACTATTGGAATCGGAAGGAATCAGCTTCGTAAACGAGTCAGTTGATATGACTAAGCATTACTGGGCACCTTTCGGCATGGATAATTTGGACGATTAGCAAAATTTATATTATAATTATAGAAAATGGAGTAAACAGTGGATTTATTCGAGAGATGTTACAATTTTACAAGGGTCGAGGAAGTAAAAGCCGCAGGATTGTACCCGTATTTTCATCCGATTGAGGAAAATGAAGGTCCGGTTGTAAGAGTTGAAGGCAAGGATATGGTGATGGCGGGTTCTAACAATTACTTAGGGCTTACAGCACATCCCGAAGTTAAAAACGCCGCAATTAATGCAATTGAAAAATATGGCACAGGTTGTTCGGGTTCAAGATATTTGACCGGAACACTTGATTTGCACATCGAACTCGAGGAGCGGCTCGCAAAGTTTTTGGGATTTGAATCCGTGTTGCTCTTCAGTACAGGCTACCAAACAGCATTGGGCGTTATTTCGACCCTTGTCCTTAAAGGTGATTACATAATAAGTGACAAAGAAAATCACGCTTGTATTATGAACGGTTGTATGCTTGCCAAAGGTGGATTCGCAGAATTCAAACGCTACAAACACAATGACATGGAAGACCTCGAGAGCTTGCTCAAAACTATTCCCGAGAAAGCCGGTAAATTAATCGTCACCGATGGCGTATTTTCCGTTACAGGCGAAATCGTCAACTTGCCCGACATGATAAAAGTAGCACATAAATACGGTGCAAGAGTGCTTGTGGACGATGCTCACTCGGTCGGAGTAATAGGCAAAGGCGGCAGAGGGACAGCAAGCCACTACGATTGCACAGAACAAACCGACATGATAATGGGAACTTTTTCAAAGACATTTGCATCGCTTGGCGGATTCGTAGCCGGACCCGAACGCGTAATCAACTATCTGAAGCACAATTCCCCTGCGATAATTTTCAGCGCCAGCCCAACACCCGCTTCATGTGCATCGGCACTTGCAGCACTTACAATCTTAGAGCGCGAACCCCAACTCGTTGACAAACTCCTTGCAAACGCCGATTATATGCGTAAAGCATTCGGCAAAATGGGATTCAACGTCATAGATAGCGAAACGGCAATTGTGCCAGTCGTAGTCGGCGAAATCGAAACTGCCCTCTACACCTGGCGAAAACTGTTCGACCGCGGAGTATTCGTGAACGCATTCATACCGCCCGGAGTACCACCAAACATGAGCATGATGCGAACATCGTACATGTCATCCCACGAGAAGGAACATCTCGACCGAATACTCGAAGTATTCGAAATCTCCGGCAAAGAACTTGGCTTAATAAAGTAGAATAGAAGCTGTCCCACAAGGGCAGCTTTTTTTGTGTGTGTCTGAAATGTAGGGACAGAACAGCGTTCTGTGCGAACACCTGGTCATTCTGAAGCCGCAGGCGAAGAATCAAGATTTCATAAAGACATGGATTCCTCACTTCGCTTCAGAATGACAAGACACTCTTCAACAAAAAAATATTCACACTATTTGAGATAAATTACCCTTTCATGTGTATATTATATATATGGTTTTGTTAAAATTTGAAAAATGTTGAAATGAAAGCACTAATTCCAATTTTTTTAATGTTTGTAGCTCTTGAAGGGTATTCCCAAAACGTATGGGAAAATGTATATACAACATTTGGGACACCTATAAAGATAGAATGTGTCAATAGTGAAACATGTTTTATTTTAACGAAAGCTTTACCCACTAGAATATACAAAACAACAGATGTAGGGAAATCTTGGGAGTTGTTGAATTCTATCAATAATAATACGGTTGAGGATATGAGTTGCCCTGATAGTGCAAATATTTTTCTAACATTTTTTGATGGTACAATTTATAAATCAAAAAATAAAGGTGAAAATTTCGAATCATTCAAATTAGAAGGAATCAATCATTCTAAGAATATCACTATGTACGATACTAATATTGGTGTATTGCACAATGGATGGTATATTACTCATGACGGATGGAAAACCTTTCAGCTATTTAAAATTGCAACTGATGTAATTACGTATGATTATTTGTACCCCCATTTCTTAAACGATTCGATGCTCTACGCAATAGTTAGGATATTCGACCAAAGAGAACCGCAGTATCAGGTACCTCCAATTGACAAGCCACGTATAACAGATCATGTCAATCATTCTTTGATGAAATTAAATATAAATACTCTCGAATATGAGTTATTTTATATAGACCATCTGAGCGGAATTAGAGACTTTTTTGTTTTAGATGAACAAAATGTGTTTGTATGTGGTAAGAGCCACGAAATCAGTGGAGGCTCAGGTAATGATGCAATTTACAAAAGTACTGACGCAGGGAAAACCTGGAGAAGAGTGCTGGATTTATATACGGATAAAACAAAATATCAAGGACATTTTTATTCTCCATTTGGTTTGCAAAGCATAGCTTTCAAGGATAGTTTGACAGGAATAGCTGTCGGGCAGTTCGGTAAAATTATTTATACTTACGATGGTGGCGAATCTTGGACTTATGAATCTAAATTACCTCCAAAATTGGGAGGCGGAGAAAGTAAACCTGCAACAATGCTTATCAGATATGCTGGTACGAATCCAATAATAGCTGCATTTAATGGCTCTATTCACCGATTACAAGAAGATAATCTCGCTCCCGGACCCGAGCATAAATACAGCATTACTGGTCGTGTTTGGGAAGGTGACAAAGGGCAGTCGGGTATTCCGATTTCATTAGATACATTTCGTGTTACAATGACTGACAATGACGGCTATTATAGGTTTGAAAATCTAAAAGTGGGAACTTATCAAGTCAGGGCATTAAACAAATACTATGATGGTGGCAACCCAACTTACTATTACAAGCCATTTGACTATACACCACTTGAATACACCATTGAACTCACCAGCGACACGACCGGATTTGACTTCAATGCCGAAGATTTGCGTACTTTTTACAAAGCCGAAGGCTACATATTTGACGACAAAGGACTGGGAGTTCCTGATATATTCCTAAGAACAGGCAGCAGCACAACCACGACTGATGAAAGTGGTCGCTTTGAATTCCCCAAAATCGAATCAAGACTTACTTTCGACGTTATTCCCTATTCGGAGGAGCTTGCATTTTCGCCTTCAAGTCACAGAATAAACCTAATCACAGGCGACACAACAGATTTGCTCTTCACTGCCACCCCTACCACCAGCGTTTGGGAAATTGCAAATAGTTCAAGTTTAATTCTGCATCCAAATCCGGCAAGCGAATATATTGAAATTATTTCCCCCTCTTTTAAGAGGGGGTCAGGGGGTGTTAAAATTTACAACACGCTTGGTGAATGTGTGATTGAATTGCCAGATATCCAACATCTTGAAGATGTTGGACATCTACAACGCATTGATGTGTCGCATCTACCCACTGGTTTGTATTTTGTTAGTGTTGGGCAAGTTTTTGATAAATTTATGGTTATAAGATGATGAATCTGACTTCGCAAATTGGCGGTCTTGAAGGTGACGAAAATTGTACAGGTTTTACACAATCTGTTATAAATTGGGCAACTTTCGGAATACCAATTTTACAGCCTGATAGCTCTGTTTCTTATTACCAATTTAATATATTGCCATGCCAAGATAAATGTAATTGGTTATATGGATTGGAGGAAGAAGGATATGCAGGTAAAAGAGCACTTCAAGATTATGACATCAAGTACGTTGATTATTATGGGTTAGATGAAATACAAGTAAATGTAAAATTTTTAGAAAATACATGAGAATGTAACATTGTGTCAACGATAGAAACTGATAATATGAGTATTTCGATTTCTTCAATCGAAGGGAGCCAACAAAAAAGTATCAAAAATAATATACTCAAAGGAGAAAACTTATTTTATGTTGACATCAAAGAATTGCATACAGGCTTATATTTCATAAATGTTATTGTTAACGATGTAGTACTCAGAACAGAAAAGTTTATTTTAATTAGGTGATTGTCATGAACAAAATTATTTTGTTTGCTTTATTTTTGGTGCTTATTACGAGTAATACTCATTCTCAGAATGTCTGGGAGTTGAATCTAAATATACCTGGAAACCACGCTACAACTATTGTAAGTTTGGATGAAAATAATTGTTATGTACTTGCCGGGACAGGCACTAATTATCTCAACATATTTCATTCAGTTAACAAAGGTGAAAATTGGGATGTGTTGTATTCGAAGAAATATGATTTGACATTGTATCAGTTAAGCATCCCTGATTCATTGCATCATTTTATTGCTTGTAATAATAGTACAATTCTCAAGTCAACTGATGGTGGAAAGAATTTCACAGAGCTTATTATTGACGGCATTAATCAAATACGTGGCATTTCAATGTTAACTCAAGATGTTGGAGCTATTGCAAATCTTTCAATTTTAATAACAAAAGATGGATGGAATACTAATGATACTTTTAAAATTGAGAATGAAAACATTCATTATTCATATCGTCACCCAACTTTTATAAATGATTCTATACTATACTTAACATTAAGGATAGAAGACCTAAGAGACCTACAGTATCATGAACCACCTGTTGACAAGCCCCTTATATCGGGGCATGTCAATAACTCATTTATGAAATTAAATATTAACACATTTGATTACGAGATATTTTATATAGACCATTTCGATCATTTAGCTGATTTCTTTATTTTCAATGAACAAATCTTATTTGCATGTGGTTCAAGTAATTCAATCAGCGGTGGCACATGCCACGATGCAATTTATAAAAGTACAGATAGTGGCAAGACATGGCGAAGAGTGTTGGAATTGTACTCACATAGAAATAAATTTTATGACCATGATATTCCGCCTTTTGGACTGCAAAGCATAGCATTCAAAGACAGTTTGACAGGTATAGCTGTTGGTCAGTTCGGTAAGATTGTCTATACTCATGACGGTGGCGAATCTTGGACTTATGAAAGCAAACTTCACGATTCAATAAGCAAGACAACACCGCCTACAATGCTCGTAAGATATGCTGATACAATTCCTATAGTTGCTACATTTACAGGATACATTTATAGAATGATTGAAGATAATCTCGTTCCCGGACTCGAACACAAATACAGCATTAGCGGACGAGTTTGGGAAGGCGACAAAGGGCATGCCGGTATTCCGATTTCATTAGACACATTCCGTGTAACAATGACCGATAAAGACGGCTATTACAGATTCGGAAATCTCAAAGAGGGAACTTATCAAGTCAGAGCATTGAATAAATACTATGATGGTGGCAACCCAACCTACTACTACAAGCCATTCGATTATACACCTCTTGAATATAACATTGAACTCACAAGCGACACGACAGGATTTGATTTTAATGCTGAAGATTTACGTACTTTTTACAAAGTTGAGGGTTATATAGTTGACGACAAAGGACAAGGAATTCCTGACATCTTCCTCAGAACAGGCAGCAGTACAACCACGACTGATGAAAGTGGTCGCTTTGAATTCCCCAAAATCGAATCAAGACTTACTTTTGACGTTATTCCCTATTCGGATGTACTTACCTTTTCGCCTTCAAGTCACAGAATCAACCTAATCACAGGCGACACAACAGACTTGCTCTTTACAGCCACCCCTGCCACCAGCGTTTGGGAAAGTGCAAATAGCTCAAGCCTAATTCTGCATCCCAATCCGGCAAGCGAATATATTGAAATAGCTGTAGATATCAACCCTACGGTTAACCGTAGGGTTGATGAAGGTTCAGAAATCAAAATCTTCAATACTTTAGGCGAATGTTTATTGACCGTAGAGACAATTCATGAATTGTCTCTACAAAAAATTGATGTGTCGCATCTGCCCACGGGTTTGTATTTTGTTAGTGTTGGGCAAGTTTTTGATAAATTTATGGTTATAAGATGATGAATCTGACTTCGCAAATTGGCGGTCTTGAAGGTGATGAAAATTGTACAAGTTTTACACAATCAGTTATAAATTGGGCAACTTTTGGTATTCCAATTATAAGTGACAGTGGTGCCGTGTCATATTACCGATTTATCGAATTGGAATGTGAAGACAAATGTAGTTGGTTATATGGACTTAATAACGAAGGATTTTATGGTAGGCATAGAGTTGAATTCAATTATGAAAGCAGAAACTATTACGGAAATGATGAAATAATTATGAAAACAGCAGTTCTGGAAAATGAAATCGCAATAGAAATAGATTCTGAAATTGCAAGCGATGATTTAGCCATATCGGTCTCTTCACTTCATGGAATTGAATTGGTCAACAAGAAGTTCAAATTATCTAAAGGAATTAATTTCTATCAGATTGAATCAAGTAAGCTGAATACAGGCTTTTATATTTTAAATTTAAGATTAAATGGCTTAAATTTAAAGTCTGAAAAATTAATTATTATAAAATAGGTGGATGTTATGAAAATGATAATAATTCTCTTGTTCTTATTGATGAACTATAGCCATTTAAATTCAAATATTTGGGAAGAAACTTTCTTTAGTAGTCCTGACCTTCCTAAAGACATTGAATGTTATGACAATAATAATTGCTATATATTGACCGACTATGCATCTGGAGGAAGTGAAACCAGAATCTACAAAACAACTGATGCCGGTGCATCTTGGGAGTTGTTGAATTCAATAAAAGAATTAGAAGTGCAAGATATGAGTGTTCCGGATAGTAACAACATCTATATAGCCTTTAACAATGGTAAAACTTACCACTCTATTGATGCAGGTAAATCATTTACAGATTTTAGATTGGATAGTGTCCATTCATTTCCTTATATGATTATGTCTAATGAATTGATTGGAGCAATTACAAATGCTTATATCATTCCAAATATTTTTTATATATTAATTACTAAAGATGGATGGAAAACCTATAATAAATTAACATTAGATAGAGATAAAATACGTTTTTCTTTTCATTACCCACGCTTTATAAACGATTCGATGCTCTACGCAATAGTTAGGGTATTCGACCAAAGAGAACCCCAGTATCAGGAACCACCCGTTGATAAGCCCCGTATCTCGGGGCATATCAATAATTCATTTATGAAATTAAATATAAATACACTCGATTATGAGTTATTTTATATAGACTGATCTTCCCCCAGTTTTGTGTACACAAATATAAGAGATTATTTGTTACTAAAAAATTGTTGTTCAAATTCTAGCGGAGATAAATAATTCAAACTGGAATGCATCCTATGTCTGTTATAGAACACTTCAATATACTCGAATATCATCATCTCAGCTTCACTCCTTGTTTTAAATCGTGTTTGGTAAACTAATTCCATTTTTAATGTATGGAAAAATGTTTCTGTTATT
>JAGXRP010000021.1 GCA_018335795.1 Desulfobulbaceae bacterium
GTTCATCAATTACTTCACCTGCAACGTTACCGGAACATTCTTGTTGGAAAGTTACATATGGAGCTAATGTATCGGGCGATTCCAAATCGGCTGTGGCGACGGAAGTCGGGAAACCGTATGAGTCATAACTGTCATATCCATAAGCATAAGCTACAAATGGGTCTTTTGCACGAAGTTTGTAAACACCGTCGTATAATAATTTGATAGTTTTGGAATAATATTTTCTGCCATCCACATCAAAATCATTAAATGCAGTTCCCGGATTGCCGGAAAAAGCTTCGAGTGGAATCCATCTGAATTGTCCGTCAAGAACTTCGGCAATTTCAATATCCTGTGGCATACCACCATCTAATGTAGCTTTGTAAACTAAATTAATGAAATTATCTTTAAAACCAAATCCACCACGAATACCCGGTGTATTGAATACAATTTCAGTTTGGTATTGTTGAATAGGAGAAAGTTGCAATTGGAACGGGTCATTTTCTACACCGTCATCTTGTTGACCCGGATTAAATTGTACTACGTTTATAGCTTCATTAGCTGAAACAACCACAGGACGTGGGTTAGCGTCAAAACCGGCTCGAGTTTCCACCCAGCCTTTGCCCATTAATCCACCCGGATTTTGTATAGTTAAAGATGGTAAGCCATCAAAAAAAGTCTGGGTCATCGGCTTTTTGGCAAATATTTTTATAATTGTATAATTCTTACGTGCCTGAATTGGTGTTACGTGGTACTTTTTACCCCAGACATTTTCGGGTAATTCCTGCTCTATAATAAAGTCACAGGCTGCTATGTGCGTTGGAATATAGGCGCAGAAATTGCCGGACAAGACATTAACAGGTTTAGTCGCACTGATTGTACTTCCCGTTAGGTCATTAAAAGGTCCTATACCGGGAATTAACCAAACGTCGCCTTCATTCAATGTGGCTCTCATGACTTCGAGAGCTCTTAGTGTATCACCACTTAAAAGTGGGACCATCATGTTTTCGAAGCCGCCAAGCCGGAATGTTACTTTTGTATTATCGTAAACACCAACAATACTTGTATATGAGGGTAGGAATTGTGATGTGTTATTAGTCGGGTCTGCGTAAGAGGCAACCTGATATTTTTGTCCTAAAGAACTAACAGGTAGTGCCAAATAACCGTCTGATGTATATTTATATCTTGTAACGCCATAAACAACAATCGGATAATCCGCAGATAGTTTGATTGCTCTGCCTTCCCAAACTTGAGCAGGCTGCGGTCTTATGGGTAAGCCCCCACTACCTTTTGAATAGGCTTGACCTTCGGTTACCGGCAAAATAAACTCGATAACGTCATTTGGTACTGTAACTTTCTGTCTGAAAATTGCCAGACCCGGTATCTCTAATGTTACAGTAGTAGCAACAGCAGATGATACATAAAGACGAAGTGAGTTGTTCGGACCCGGGTCTTCCCAACATGGGTGGAAAGTTACCCAGAACAATGTTCCGGCATTGTTTGAGCCTAACAATTGCGGCAAATTAGACTTGAAATCATCGACACCAGCTTCTCCTGATTGTGCCATCATATTCATCGTTCCTATCAGAACGAATACAAGCAGCAAGACTGCAAACTTGTTAAGTAAATTCTTCATTTGTACCTCATAAAAGTTAATTGTAAAAAACTATTTTTTGATTTCTATTTTTCTTAACTATTAAATTAATAAACTATTGCGATATATTCAATTAAATTATATTCATAAATGCTTTTTTTTAACGAAACACATTTAAAATAATATCCTGAATATTTTGTTTCAAATAACATTTTGTACCGCCCTTATATGTATAAACAATTCAAAATCGATTTTGTCACACATTTTTTATGAAAAATTTCATTTTTTTTTCAAATTTTTAGTCAAGCATAACAATAAAATTTTATAAACTCTGATTAGGACAGTATTTTGAGCCAAAAAAAAAATGTCAACTTTTAAAAAAAAGTTGCCATTTTTTTTGAGAAATTCAAGTTTTATTAATATTCGCCTTCATATTCTGTAAGTGGAGTTCTTACAATAACCTGAACGGTTCGATTGTAAAAACGTCCTTCGGGCAAATCGTTCGAATATAGTGGGTCTTCTTCACCAACACCATTACTACTCAGTGAAGAATATTTACCACCGGTTTGTTTGTTGATCCCTTGCTTAACAAAATCAGACCTTCTCCCTGATAGTTTCTTGTTGTGGTCATACATTCCAACGATGTCTGTATGTCCTATTACTTCAATAACTGAAGAAGTACGGCATCTTTCGTAAACATATTCTTCCATGATACGTGAGTTGATTGGTCCTGCGTTATCAGAGTCAAATGGGAAAAGAATCAAGTTGTAAGTTTCGCGTGTGGTATCAATCGTACCTTCGGTAACCATCCTTGTCGAAGATACTTGCATGACAGGAATAGTAACAGGGTCTGATTTACATTCGGCACCAGTTTGTGTTGTGATTACTAATTGAGCAGTGTAAGATAATTCGTCAGTTGGATATTCACGAGCCATGTTAGTCCAATTCCAATTAACTTTTTCATCAGTTAAGCCAACGTCAGTCAAAGTACGCCAGTTTTGGTTGTTTCTTGTAATTTCAATTCTCCTCTTAGCTACAAGTTGGTCTTCAATACCGTTTTTCATTTTCCAATTCATTGTACGTGGTTGTGGTTCTGTAATCGAACCGACGTCAAACACAGGCTTGACTACTTCCCAATCAGTACATCTGATTTCGACACGACGGTTTTCCTGAACGCCAATGCTGTCAATTCTAGTGCTTGTCGGGTGTTGTGGTTTGCCATGTTTACCGAGAGTCATGCGCGATTCGTCAATTTTCCATACATCTCTGAAGTAGTTATAAACTTTTTGAGCACGTGCTTCGGCAAGTTTAACGTCTTTTTCAACTTCCATATCAATAGTTCCAACGATTTCGATTTTAGCATTTGGATTATTCGTAAGTCTATAACCATAAATGTTCATAACGTGGTAATATTTATCGAGAGTACCGCCTAAAATAGTTGTGTCTGTAAATATTCCGGTTTGGTCATATGAGTCTAATAAGATGTATCTATCAGGGATAACCGAACTACCGGGCTCAAAGAAGACATAATTAAGTAGTGGATAAAGGTTCCAAGTCTTAGTTTCTTTCATTACAAGTCCTCTGAAAGAAGCTAATTTTGGTTGGGAAGCTTTAACCATACGGATGTATTCCGGTTCATCAATGTCAGCAACTAATTCGGGTCTCTGACCTAAAGTAATTGTTAAACGAACTTCGTCCGGGCGATTCACTTCGTCAGGGTCTTCAGTAGTACCCGGGCGTTCAATTCTTTGAACTACTGTTTTTGTACCGTATTTAGGATTGTAAGCAGTAACTTCAAGGTCAACGTATTTAAGCGAATCTTTTGGATTGCCATAATCTTGATTTGAAACTATTAGTTCGTGTTCTGTTTTTCTATTTGTAACGCTATCAATGACAGAGCGGCTGGTGTAAGGATTTTTTATGGTGATTGTTGCAGGAATAAATTCTTGAGAACATTCATCAACGACAGTTGTAATCAAATTTATTGCCTTGAAGAAAGAAGGTACAAAAGCCATGAATACATCAAGATTCCCTTGGAATCCTTTCAAATCTTCACGACGAGAAGAGAAATACAAAACGTCACCGGATGCAGGTAAAGAAATGAACATTTCATCTTCTTTAGTATTAATCGGCTCGCCTAAGTTTTCGGGTTTACCAAATTTTCCTGATATTCCGTCCATCCGCGAGACATAAAAGTCCAACCCGCCAATCCTAGGTCTATGACCGTCTGAAGCAAAAAAGAGTGTCTGATTATCAGCGGCAATAAATGGAGAAAACTCAGTTCCGCTTGTATTAATTTCTTCTAAGTTCTTTGCAGGTTTCCATTCTTCGTTGTCATCATCCCATTCGCAATACCAGATATCCATGTTTTTCATCAAAGGAGTACCATTGCTGTTTGGACCTTTCCGTGCTGAAACAAAATATAATTTTCTTTGGTCGGGCGATATAGAAGGCTGTGAATCCCAGTTATCAGAATTCACATTTTTCCCCAAATTGACCGGACGCCCCCATTTATCGCCGTCAATTATCGAGCGGTAAATATCGCATGAACCTAATCCGTCAGGACGGTCACAAGCAGTGAAATAGAGTGTTTGTCTATCTGCGGCAATAGAAGCAGCACCTTCATGGAACTCAGTATTTACATTCAAATAACCAAGTCCTGTAAGAACGTCAATGTTATATGGTTCAAAAAACACAGTATCTAATCTGTCATTTTTCTTTGCTGCCCAAAAGTCATGCGACGGATTATTATCTTCGCCAAGTTTACTTCCGGGTCTATTCGACACATAAAATAATGTTCTACCATCGGCACTAATAGTTGGTGCATAATCAACACCTGAGTGATTAATTATTGGACCTAAGTTAATAATGCGAATTCTCTGATTATCAATGATGCCTCCTTGTTGAGATGGACTGTTGACTATCTCAGCACTCATCAAATACGCTTCTGATGTATTGAAAGCCAATAATGACTCTTTAAATTCCATACTTTGGGATTTCAAAGTCATAGAACCGATTAGAAAATAAGCCATAATAAACCATAAGGCTCTGTAGTTGAAACTTTGCATAATACCTACCTTTTGTTAACTAATAAAATATTTTTTATCAAAAATCAATTTCTTCTATCAACAAATCCGTATCAGTACGGCATTCTAATAAACTAATTTTTTCTTAATACAAATTTCAAGAAAAAATTTTAAGAATTTGCATTTAAAAAAGTATAAATTACAGCAATTGGAATTAATTCGCAAAGTTTTTCTTAAAAAAAATGAATTTTTCTTAAAAAAAGGGCGGTTTTGTTTCGGTTTTCACAATTTCAAGCTTAATTCGAACATTATACGCCAAGAATTTATCATAAAATCCTCGCCTTTGTCAGAATAATTTGAGATTGGCAATCTGTACATGAAGAAAGGGCGCAGAAATATTTTTTTATTGACAATAAAATTGAGTCCTATCATAGGAACAATACTGAATTGGGGCTTATTTACTTCGGGAAATTCTTTATCTTCAAGAACTACTTTTGTTTCTTGTGTGCCTTCTATTCTAATGTCCACAATAGCACCATTACTAAGCCGAGCGGTGGTCTTAGTCAACTCTTTCTCGTGTTTTATATTCGAGCTTAGGGGAATTCCCATACTAAAACCCAAGTCAAAGAAAACAAATTTTAGGGGATGGAACTTGATATGCGGCATAATCGAAAAGGCTGTAAACTTTGCTTCTGCTGTATGGCGAAATGGAACTGTTATGATTTCGTTGTACGAACCGTCATCAGAAGTTACGTTGAGTTTCTCGTTTTCAACAAACGAGTTCTTCAAACCGAAATCATCGAAAAGTCCCATTACTCCAATGTTAATCATGTTGCTTAAGTTGTACTCATAATTCAATCCGATTGTAAAACCGAATTTGACTCCATCTTCAAATACGCAATCGTCGCAATCAACATAATATTTGCCGGATTGGAAATTTTGCCCAAAACCTATTACTAAACCAAGCTGATGGTAATTGTATAGTTGTTCGGGTTGAATAGGTGACGGCATAGTTTGTGACTCTGCTTGGTTGGCTGTTGAAAGTGATGCCACAATCACTATCATAAGGGTCTTTAACAATAAGTTCATATCTCTCAACGTAATTAAGTTTTAATATAATGTATTAACTATCTTATTATTTATTTATTATGGAAAAAGTTACAGGCTCTATGGAAAAAATCGAAGAAAGGACAATACAAGACACCGCAAGATACCATGCAGTCAAGCTACTCAACCGATATGACAGAAGTGACTCATATATTGACAAGTTGTTATCACACGAATTAAGGAATGAATCTCTATCGAGCCAAGACAAAGCTTTAATGACCGAAATAATAAACGGAGTGATAAGATGGCGCGGAAAATTAGACTGGGTGCTGACCGGATTCTATCATGGCGATTACCAAAAATGCTTAAATTTGGTCAAAAATGCAATGAGAATTGCTGTTTACCAAATTATGTTTTTGAACCGAATACCTATACCTGCTGCTATCAATGAGTCTGTCGAGATAGTCAAAACTATACAGGGCGAGAAAACAGCTGCAATTGTAAATGGCGTATTGCGAAATATTGCCCGTAACCTTGATAATATTCGTTATCCTGAAAGAGGAGATGATGAAATTTATTTCATTTCTGTGATGTTTTCGCACCCAAAATGGATGACAAAACGCTGGATTGACCGTTATGGATTGCGTGAGGGCGAGAGATTGCTTGAAGCAAACAATCAACGTCCATACGTTGCTGTCAGAGTCAACAATCTGTTAAGTAATCCTGATGAAATCAAATCGATTTTTGAACAACATAATGTTGCGTTTCGTTTGTGCGAACATAATGAAAGTTCACTATTACTTGACTCCCCAAAGTACGATTTAACAGCATCGGACTTGTTCCGCTCAGGCAGAATAACTATACAAGACCCTGCGGCTGCTATTGTTGCGCAACTTGCTGATCCCAAACCCGGCGATTTTGTAATAGATTTGTGTGCTGCACCCGGAGGAAAATCTTTTATTCTTGCTGAATTGATGGAAAACGAAGGAAAGATAATTGCCTTAGATAAGCATGAATCAAAATTGCGTTTTATCAACGAAGGTGCTGAGAGACTTTCTATCAACATTATAAAATGCGATACGGCTGATGCGATTGAATACACTTCGGAAGAACAGGCAGATATGGTGCTTGCCGATGTCCCTTGTTCGGGTTTAGGAACAATCTCCAAAAAACCTGATATAAAATGGAAACGAGAACCTGAAGAAATTGCTAAGATGGTAATTCTACAGAGGAATATTCTGGAAAATGCAGGAAAGCTCGTAAAACCGGGCGGTGTTTTGGTTTATTCTACATGCACAATTGAACCTGAGGAAAATGAAGATAATATTCTTTGGTTTTTGGAGTCGCATCCGGAATTCACGCTTGATTATGCTGAAAACCACATTGATGCAAACCTTTGCAAAAACGGATTCTATGTATCATTGCCGCATCTGACAGGTATGGATGGTGCTTTTGGGGCAAGACTTGTAAAAAAACAATGATAAATAACGATATTTTCATTGTGCTATTTAAGAAATGTCTTACTTTGGACAAAAAACAGTACTAAAAATGATAAATCTAAAATTATACTTGTTATTCCTGATTTTTGTGTCAATTGATGCATTTGGTCAAGTAACAGCCGCAAAGAACCAAGCGAATGATAAATTCCATTTCGATGCTGTTGTTTTTCGAGATCCAGAGCTAAATTTGGGACGGGTGGACGTTTACACCATTTTGCCATACGAGAACCTTAATTTTATAAAAAATGGTGCTGTATTTGGTGCTGCTTATGATATTGTAATCAATATCGTTGATGATGAAGGTATAAATATCACAACGTCTAAAAAAGAGCGAGTACTAAACGAAACAGACTATTTTATAACTCAAGGCGGCACTGCTGCATTTGATTTTACTCAAACTATTTTCACTCTACCAACCGGCAAATACAGGGTCAATGTCATAATCATAGACAAATTCAATAATACGGAATATGAAAAATCACGAGTAGTGACAGTAATTGATTTTGATTCATTCGACTTTTCACTTAGCGGATTGCTATTAGTCAGTTCGATTGAAGAGATAGAAGGCAAATATAAAATTACACCTCATGTTTCCGACCATATTGGCAATTTAGAAGATGGTTTTTTTATTTTTTTTGAAACGTACGATAGGATAGAAAGTCGTGAGAAAGTTGATTTTGTTTGGGAAGTGTTTGATGCAAAAGAGAAGAAAATCATCTATAGCGACCCCATACGACGGAATATTCAAAGCGGGACGACTCGGCACTATATCAAGATTCCGGAAATCAAAGAGCTTGTATCCGGGACATATACTTTGCGATTAATTGCATTGAATGCTCTCGACAGTGCAGTGTATTCGGAGAATAATTATTTGGCGGTTACACAACGCTCTATCAGTTACATTCAATCGGTTGCGGGAACTGTTCTTGCAGATTTGAATCTTGCTATCAAACAATTGAGATATGTAGCATATCAAAACGAGTTGGAATATATTAATTCTGGAGAAACAGAATCTGAACGCCAGAAAAGGTTTACCCAATTTTGGGATGAGCGAGACCCTTCACCGGGTACTGTTCGGAATGAAGCATTTGATGAATACTACAATCGTATAAGTTTTGCCAATAATACCTTCAAATCTTATACTGAAGGTTGGATGACTGATATGGGGATGGTTTATATTATTTTTGGTCCGCCAATGTCAGCAGATAGACAATCAGGATATGGAGACAACAAAAACTACGAACGATGGATATATGGCAACAATAGAGACTTTTTATTTGTTGACAATAGTGGTTTTGGAGATTTCAGAATGGTACGTCCAATGTCAATTTCGGAAAAATTCAAATATCAAAGATAGAATTGAAAACGTTTTTTTGATGATTCTTACCTTAATCTTTCTTATTTTAGAAATTATTAAAAATCAAAATAGAAAAAAGTATTGAAAACAACAGTAATAATACCTGCAGGTGGAATCGGAAAAAGATTCGGAGCAGACCGCCCAAAACAATTCATTGAATTTGTCGGAGCACCGATAATTGTCCAAACTATCAAATTATTCGATTCAATCGACGAAGTAGAATCAATAGTAATTCCTGTACATAATGAATGGTACACCTTCACAAAAGAATTGGTCGAAAAGTATTCATTGAGCAAAGTCAAAGATATTATCATCGGTGGTACAGAAAGGCAGCATTCAGTACATAATGCCTTGCACACAAAATCTGTCGAATCAGCAGATTTGATACTTGTTCATGACGCAGTCAGACCATTTTGCTCGCCAAAGCTTGTGCGGACTATAATCGAGACCGCAGAAGAAACAGGTGCAGCTATACCGGCAACCGACGCGAGAGAAACTGTCAAAGAAGTTTCGAAAAAAGGTATGGTTGTGAAAACTTTAGACAGAAGCAAACTTGCATTGATTCAGACTCCACAAGGTTATTGGAATGACATTATCCGTAATGCTTATGACAATGCTTCAAAAGCTGGCTTTATCGGTAGCGATTCAGCGTCCTTAGTTGAATTCTTAGGTTATAAAGTGACTGTTATTGAAGGCGAAGACAGCAATATCAAAATCACAACTCCATTCGATTACAAAGTCGGACAATTGATTTTCGAGAATAGCAAATCTTAGATAAACAGATTTCTTTTTCAAAACAAAGCGGAGACATTATGCAATTTGAAATTCTAGAAAAACCGACCTTTTCGGTACTAAAAATCATTCTCGAACCGGCTGAATCATACAGAGCCGAGGCAGGAGCGATGATCGCAATGTCATCAAACATCGAACTACAAGCTAAGACATCGGGCAAAGGGCTACTTGGCTCAATCAAAGCAGCTGTAGGTGGCGAATCGTTTTTTGCTTCTTTATATGTATGCCATTCAAAACCCGGCGAATTATGGCTTGCCCCGGGCACAATTGGCGATATAATCCATACAAAATTAAACGGACGAATTTTTGCCCAAGGTGGCGCTTATTTAGCTGGGACACCTGATTTGACAATTTCTACAAAAGGTTCATTTAAAGCTATGATTTCCGGCGAAGGATTGTTTTTGCAAGAAATCTCAGGTACGGGCGATGTATTTTTCGGTTCATATGGTACGGTTATAGAAAGAACACTCGGACATGGTGAAACTTTCATAGTGGACACAGGACATATTGTAGCATTCGAAGAATCTGTTCACTATTCCATCAAAAAAGCATCAAAAGGTATATTTTCGAGCATTGCATCCGGCGAAGGTTTAGTATGCGAATATACCGGTCCCGGCAAAATTTGGATGCAAACAAGGAATCTATCTGCGTTTGCTCAATTGCTTATGAGATTTATACCGACTAAGTAAACGGAAAAAAGGAAACAATTCATTAGTAAACTCGTCGGTATAATATGAATCAATTTTATATTATACTGGTATTGCTATTATTTGGAAGCTTGCTTCTGAATTCGCAAAACAACGATAAAATCGAAGAGAATGATAAAATTACATACTTTCAGCAAGACTCTACGGACACAGATGTGGTTGATAGTGTTCCTGACCCGATTGTTGTAAATAGTAAAATCGTGTTTAAGACATTTGATGATGATTTTCTGAAAATCACACTAAAAAAAATCGGTGCGGTAAACAAGATTTTAGTTCATGACGGATTCCTTCGAAAAGGTACTCATGAATTAACTATAGATTCACGACTCATGAAACCGGGCTTCTACATCATAGAAATTAATTCAAGACGCTATATAGTCCGAAAAAGGCTGCAATTATTATAAGATTTTGCTTTTTTCGAAATATTTGTAAATGTAAGTAATTTGATTCGTCATAGTAGTTGCTTATTGATATTACTCATTTTATTGGTAATTTTGTACTTTGTATTTAATGAAATTTTGAAAATGAATATACTAAAATATCTAATCAGTCTTACGATACTGATGCTTATTGTATCCTGTGGCTCGAACAGACCACCCGAATCAGGAACCGCTGAAGAGTTATATTCGAGAGCGATGGAATTATTCGACGATGAAGACTACCTTGACGCAGCCTCGCACTTCGAAATAATCAAATTACAATACCCTGCCAGCTTATATGCTGACGATGCACAGTTTCATATAGCAGAAATAAATTATCGCCGTAAAGAGTACATCATGGCGGCATTTAATTTCAGTCTGCTCCGCAGAATTTATCCCGGTAGCGTTCATGTGAAAGACGCATTGATGAAAAATGCAATGTGCTTTTACGAACTTTCTCCTGCCTATGACCGAGACCAAGATTACACAATGAAAGCCATTGAGTCTTTTCAAGAGTTTCAATATCTCTATCCCGAAGATTCATTATATGCCGAAGCAACAAACAAAATCATCGAATTACGCAATAAGCTTGCTTATAGGGAATTTTTCACTGCACAACTATATACAAAGATGGACAGCCCGCTATCGGCAATGATATACTACGAAACTGTTATCAATAAGTATAGTGACACTTCTTACTTCGAGCCGGCATTCTTTGGCAAGATTCAAATGCTTGTTTGGATGAAACGTAACGAAGAAGCCGCCAGCATGATTGGTGCATACCGTAAAACATTCCCTAATGGACCGAATATCAATAATTTGCCAACTATTACAGTATCCTCCAAATAATGGCATTTTATTTGCTCATATTTTGATATGAACAAATTCATAATTTATATATTGTTTCTAATTCCTGTGATGGGATTTGTATCCAAATCGCAGGAAAATTACCCTTTGTCAATGGGTATAAATGCCGGATTTCGTGCTGCTATAAGTGGTGTGGAAACTCCAATCGGCAGACAAAACGGCATCGCTTTCAGTCCAATCCCCGAAGGCGGTATCAACATTTACTACCCAATGTCTGAAACCACCGAGTTAGGAGTGAAATTCGGGTTGTTTTACTCGTCATATTCCTACAACATCAAGGACTTTAGCGACAATTCAAAATATTCACACAATATTTCATATTTCAAAATCAACTCCGAATTACATTTTGAGGGTTTGCTGTTTGGATTTTCATATTTAACGCCATTAGCCGGAGATTTAGACGGCGAATCTATCAATAATAGCCATTTATCAGGATTGACAGAATTTTCGATGGGATACGAATATCCACTTTTCAGCGACGAAACAGGCAGACTGAATATTCACATAAAAGCCGGCTACATGTTAGGCGGAATATTCAATGACTTTACTGACCATGACCCATTAAAAGACATTGTACCTTCGGATGCAACTTTTCCGGTCAACGATGGACATAATCCCCGAGCAGGATGGGTATTGATTGGATTCAACTATATGTTTAACTTTTGATTCCCCCTCTCACCAACTAATTGCATTTGATGCCGAGCGAGCTCTGCCGATGGCTTCCGTTTGCGAATTGCCAACTGCAGTGATATGCCCCATTTTCCGTCCAATGCGGGATTTCTTCTTATTGTATAAATGTAACCAAATATTTGAATGTCCCAATAATTCACGAACATCTTCAGGAGTACCTTCTCCGTCTATTTGACCGAGCAAATTGACCATACATGCAGCCGGAACAATCATCTTTGACGAACCCAAGGGCAAGTTACAAACTGCTCGGATGCAATTTTCGAATTGCGATGTTTGACAAGCTTCGATAGTGTAGTGCCCACTATTATGCGGTCGTGGTGCGATTTCGTTCAATAATACATCACCGTCAGTCGTCAAAAACATTTCAACACCAAATACACCGATTCCATCAATAGATTCGACACTTTGCAAAGCAATCTGTTGAGCCTTTTTCATAATGCTTTCGCTTATTTCAGCAGGAGCAATCACTTCGTGGCAAATATGACGATATTGAACCGTTTCAACACAAGGATAGACCTCCTTATGTCCGTTGTAGTTTCGGGCAACAATGACAGCAAGTTCCTTAGTAAAATCAACGAAAGATTCTGCCATCAACGGTCGAGATACTTTGTCATTGTGGAATCGAGTCCACGCTTCTATTAGCGATTCCTTGTCAAAAACAGTAGCATTGCCGTAACCGTCATAGCCATACTTTCGGGCTTTGACCACAAAGGGGAAACCGTTGCTTTCTCCGAAGCTGAGAGCTTGCTCGAGTGAATCAAGTTGAACAAAATTCGGTACCGGCAATCCCGCACTTTGGAAAGTTTGCTTTTGGATGAGCTTGTCTTGAACAAGTCTCATAGTTGCCGATGAGGGGTAAACCGTACGGCGAGCTTCAATATATTCGAGAATGTTGGGGTCAATGAACTCATTCTCGAGTGTAATGATATCTGATGCTTCGATGAAAGCGTCGAGTTCTTGCAAATTTTCCCATCCGTGCGAAAAATCAAGCTTTGTCATATCACCTGCCGGCGAAAAAGAGTGATTTTCTATCACAGCTACATTCAGCCCCATTCTATAAGCAGCTGAAGCGAGCATTTTAGCTAATTGTCCACCGCCGAGAATGCCCAAAGTGAGTGGCGAACCTTTTTTGATATTTGATTTCAACATTTTATTTGTCTTAATTTCATTTTTGAATATAATATTTAACAGATTACAAGCAAAAATATTACAATTTAACAAAAGCATAATTACGAATTAATCAAAAATTAAGAAATTTTTCGTATTTTGGATGAAACTTTTTTGCAATACTTGTGTCTTTATAGATAAAGTATATTTTTTGAAAATCTAATCATAGGAGAAAGTCTTCAGTCTCAGACTAAGCGAATACGAGTATCGGGTCACATATAAGCCCGACAAAGCACAAGAATATCCTACCGCAAATGGGCTAAGCGGTAAAGTTCTTATTCTCAATCAGAGCTACGAGCCGATTACAGTTTGCTCAGCAAAAAAAGCTTTCCTACTCATTTATCTTCTCAAAGCCGAATTAGTAGAAGTTCGATACAACAAAACAATCCGAACCATCAACCGAGCTTATCCGTATCCGAGCGTAATCAAATTACTCAGTTATATAAACATGCCCTACAAAAGGATTGACTTGTCTCGCAAAAACATACTGAAACGAGACAATCACCGATGCCAATATTGCGGCAAGAAGTCTCTTGATATAACTTTGGACCATATTATCCCCAAATCCCGTGGTGGCATGGACACTTGGGACAATCTCGTGGCAGCTTGCGTTCGGTGCAACAATCGCAAAGGCAACCGGACACCGGATGAAGCCGGAATGAAATTACTCTCCAAGCCACGACGCCCTAATCACATCATGTTCCTAAAGCAATACATCGGACGCACCGAAGACAGTTGGAGACAATTCTTGTTTATGGATTAGAGGGGGCATTTCCCGCGTTTGCAAATCAAAACAATTTTGGTTATATTTGTGGGGGGAAGGTGTTTCTTTCTGAGTTTAATCTAGTTTACAAGTTAAAGAATAATGTGGCATCTGTGACTTACGTTTTTTCAAATTAGCGACATCATTTAAATAAAAACTATTTGTGAGGTTATTTTGAGATTCTACATATCAATGTTGTTTGCTTTAACATTTGTAAATTGTGCACTTTTTGCTCAAAGTGCCCAATATTATTTTGAAAAAGGGGTTGCAAAAGCTGAAATTGGTGATTATAAAGGTGCAAATGAAGAATTGACAAAAGCCATTGAAATTGACCCAAATGTTGACATAATATTTTATAACAGAGGTTTGGTGAAATTTAAATTAGGTGATTATCGTGCAGCCATAAGGGATTATAATAGAGCTTTAGAAATTAATCCTATCTTTTATATGGCATGGGTGAACAGAGGTTCAGCTGAAATGGAACTCAAAAATTATGAAATAGCAATTCATGATTTTAACAAAGCACTTGAGATTAATCCTAACTTAGTAGAAGCGTATTATAATAGAGCTATTGTAAAACTTGCACTTGAGAATTATGAAGATGCAATCCAAGATTTGAATATAGCCATCGAGATTAGTCCAAATTTTGCTCTTGCATATTATAACAGAGGTACTACGAAATATCATTTAGGTAATCTTATGGATGCCATTAATGATTTTGATTACGCAATACTTAATGACCCAAAATTTTTTGAAGCATATTACAACAGAGGACGTGCAAGATTAGAACTTGGAAATATTCAAGAGGCATTAAACGATTTCAATAAAGCTATCGAATTAAATTCAAACTTTGCAGAAACATATACCAACAGAGCTTCTGTATATATTTCCTTAGGTAGCTATCAGAAAGCAATAGAAGATAATGACAAAGCAATACTGTTAAAGCCTCATTATGCCGAAGCATACAATAATAGAGGCCTAATAAAACTCATGATTAAGAATTATGATGGCGCAATGAAGGATTTGACTAAGGCTATTGAGCTAAATCCGGAATTAGTTCAGTCTCATCTTTACCGGGGGATAACTAAACACGAACTACAAGATTATAAAGGTGCCATTAAGGATTATGATAATGCACTTCGGATAAATCCCAAAGATTTTTACTCGTTTCTTCATAGAGGTATATCAAAGTTTAATTTGGGTGATTATGATAGAGCTATTGCGGACTTTAATATGGTTGATGAATTAAATCCCGCCGAAGAACCAAGGGTGTATTATTATAGAGGATTAGCAAGATTGATAAAGGGAGATAAAAAGAAAGGTGGTCAAGACTTGCGAAAAGCGAAAGAATTTGAATTTGGTGATGTTGACATTTTGATAGAACAGAATTGCAAAAAAAAAAAATAGCTGATCCATAATCCTCACATATTAACCTTCCCCCAAAAATGCCCGCCTTAGGTAAACGTCCAAAATAATTGCATTCATTGTTTAAAACAAAACCGGAGGTGGCTCCCCCACATGAAAAGACAACTTTTGGGCTAATTCAAAAACCTGCTTATTTAATTCTAAATCGTTGAAATCTTTATTTTTGGTGACCTTCCAGACAAATGTAGGTCCATATCTTGGACCGACTTCACCAACGTAGCTAAACATATTACCGGATTGGTCAAAATAATCACGTCCCGGAGGGTAATCTTTTATTTCTATCAATGTCCTATATATATTAAGACACATGAATGATGAAAAAATCTCAGGGGATTTGAAAAAACTTCTCATATTTATAAAAATGAATATTCACATCACCAGGACGCTGCTCTGACGCTAGGAATTAAAATTATTAGATAAAAAAAAGGGGACACAGAAATTCCGTGTCCCTTTGATGATTCAAAGAGAAATGTGCTGAATTAAGTTCAACGTTCTCTTATTCCAAATCCTTAATCTTGTCTGCACCTTTGATATTGAGCAATCTGCCGATTGTCGAAATCTGTTTGAGATTGATAGTGCCGTCCATCCAGATAATGACAGCATCTTGTGGACTAGAAACAGTCATCACAAAATCTGAGATTTTTTCGCCCTGTTTTTTGACCATAACCTTGATGTTGCTTTCTTTGTCATTCATATTCATGATTGTACTAAAGCCTGCACCGGGCTCGAATTTGCGGACATCTTTGATAAATAAAAGTCCTTCGCCGGGATTTTTAGATTTCCCTTTGGCAAATGATAAGACTTTGAGATTTTCGACTCCTGCCAAAGCATTTTTGAGAGCACCTGCGTCTTTGACATCCGACATTTCTGAAAGCATTACTGCAGGGTCGCTCAAACTAACAGTAGTGAAGCCCTCTTTGGAGCCAAACTTCTCGATTAATTTATCCAACGATTCGTTTTGAGCTTGGCTGAAGAGAGTCGCAAGAAGAAAGAAAAAAGCAATGTGTATTAATTTTGTCATGAAATACCCTTAATTATTATTGAAATCGTTATTTTGTAAATTGATAAGCGAGAAAGTGCCCAGTCCACCGAGACCTTGCTCGACCATGTTTAATTTGTCAAGGTCGCTTGTAGCGGCATCCATACTTTCTGCTATTAGTTGCAAAGCTTTTACAGTTTCGTAATATACTTGTTCGGGGTCGCTTTCGTTGTGATAGACATTTTCCAAATCTTTGCTTTGCTGAAATACGGTAAAGAACAATGTAACGGCTATCAAAACAATAGCAGCGGCACTCGAATAGTACATATAGTTTCGAGATTTTACAATCTTGGCAGATGCTTCGTAACTATTAATCGAGTTGATTAATCGTTTTTCGAAGTCATCTCCGGGGGCTACAATTGCAGATTCGGATTTATAGAATCTGAACTGCGCGGCTTCGGTCATAAGTTCTTTTGGAACTTCTGACTGTTCAAAAAATTCGTTGATGACGTTTTCTTCTTCCAAAGAGCTTTCGCCGTCGTAGAATTTTACAAGCAACAGCTTGATTTCATCAATATTATGCTTCATTGTAGTAATAATTATAATTGTTATTCAAAAATTCTCTTATTTTCTTTCTTGCTCTGGAAAGATTAACTTTCAATGTGTTGATATTCATGTCCATTATCTCTGCAATTTCTTGGTAGCTTAGTCCTTCAATGTCTCTAAGTTGTACAATCATCTTCAGATTTTCCGGTAATTGTTCGACAACTTTCCCTACAATTTCTACTGCATCTGCTAATTCAGCCTTTCTGAGCGGCGAGATATCTCTTTCCATCAAATTTAACTCCTCAATATCTAAACCCGAGTGTACGGTCTGGAAATGCTTGCTTCTGAATCTGTCAATACATAAGTTCTTAGTCATAGCCATAGCAAACGCCTCCACGCTTTGTTTTTTTTCTAAAGATTCGCGGTTAATCCATAATTTCATCATTACATCCTGGACCACGTCTTCAGCTTCGTCATGATTGTTCAGCATTCGCTTAGCAAATCTGAACAACCTGTCTTTTACCGGCATAACCTTTGCCGTAAACTCGTTTATTTCCATATCAATTTGACGATTAATCCCAAAAAAGGTAACTAAAAAAGTAAAATATAAAAGAAAAAGAATACTTTTGTTATAGTAACGAAATAAGTAATAGTTTAGATATATTTTTTTTTGTGGATATGAAATGGATACATTGAAAGACTTTTGGAAATTAGCGGGTTTACGCTACAAATCTCATCCTTGGCATGGTATTAACATCGGCGAGGATGCGCCTGATATTGTGACTGTATTTGTCGAGGTAGTACCTTCGGATACTTTGAAGTATGAATTAGACAAGGAAACGGGCTATTTGAAGCTCGACAGACCACAAAAATTTTCAAACATCATCCCGGCACCCTACGGTTTTGTTCCTCAGACTTATTGCTGGAAATCTGTAGCTGATTATTGCAACTCCAAAACAGGGCGAACTGATATCGTCGGTGACGGCGACCCCTTGGATATTTGTGTTTTGACTGAACGCAACATCATGTACGGCAATATCATTCTTCAGGCTATACCAATCGGTGGTTTCAGAATGATAGACGGTGGGGAAGCTGATGATAAAATCATAGCCGTGCTTAAGCAGGATGAAGTCTATTCACAATGGAAAGATATTAGTGACGTTCCGGCATCGCTTGTGACGCGTTTGAAGCACTATTTTCTTACTTATAAGGATATGCCCGGACATCAGATGCAAAGATGCGAAATCACGCACACATACGGACGCGAAGAAGCTCTTCACGTCATTGATTTGAGCCGCAAAGATTACACAAAGAAATTCGGTAAATTGGAGAATAAACTGTCAATCGCCGCTATGGAAGCGATTTCATTTGGACAAGATTTGATACAAGCGAATAAGAAGAAGTAAAATTTTGTCGGGGTGGAGGGATTCGAACCCCCGGCCCCCTGGTCCCAAACCAGGTGCGCTAACCGGACTGCGCTACACCCCGAAAAAACAGATTACAAAAGTACTGCTTTTTTCGGACAAAACAAAATTAAAAATTAGAATTTTGATGCAATTCTATTATCTCTTCGTTGTTTGGCGAGTAATCGCAAGTCAACAACTTTGTCCACTTCATCAACAATCTCTACGCCGAGCATTGTTTCGACTACGTCTTCCATCGAGATAAGTCCTTCGACTCCACCGTATTCGTCCACTACAACAAATAAATGCTGGCGGCGATTCAGAAATTTTTCGAGCGTAGTGTCCAATTCTGCATTTTCTGGAATAAAGTAAACTTCTCTGCAAAAATCTCTCAACTTAGTGGCTCCCTTGCCTTTGAGTGCAGCAAGTAAAATATCTTTGGACATGACATAACCTAAAACACCATCATCGAATGATTCGCCCTCCCATATCGGGAATCGAGAATACATCTGAATTTCGGGTAAATGGACTACATCATCAACTGTTTTGTCTGCATCAAACGAAAACATAACTGTGCGTGGAGTCATCACATCGGATACGTAAACTTCGCTGAAATTCATTATATTTTTTAGTATTCTATATTCACCGGCTTCGATTAATCCTTCTTCGTGAGCCGATTCTACCAATGCCGAAATTTCTTCACGACTTTCATCGCTTGTGCTTTTACCACGAATCTTATCGTGAATTGCGGAAAATACCCAATAAAGCGGGAAACCTAAATAAAAATACAACTTTATGAGCGGTGTCATTGCAGGTCCGATAGAATCTGCCGACACTGCACCGACAGCATAAACGATTGTTCTGGAAAACATCAAGATTAATGCAGTTGCAAGGAGCATTACAATCACATTTGCAAAAGCAAATCCGAATTCGGACATATAGAAGCCAAGGAATACAGAAGCAGATATATATATTCCGGTTTCGAATACCAACAAAGGGTTGAGGGTTTCATCATGCTCGAATTGCATGTATTGAAGGGATTGCGCTTTTTTGTAATTTTTTTCTATCAAGCTGTTTATTTCATCATTAGAAATGTATGTCAGTATAGCGGAACACAGCGATGCAGCTATGCCAATCACGTAAAGAAGCAAAATAAGAGGGACTTCCATTATAGCAGAGCTAACTCCACCTGATTATGTAACAAAATAATTATATAAAAATAAGAAATTATTGCTAATTTGAATTAAACTTTTATCTAAAGTGTAATCTTTTCAATTTTGTATTGTCTATACATATAGAGTATTGTTGAATTTTTAAAAGGAAAATCTGTATGAACAACAAAGTTAAATATTTGGTCTTTTCAATTCTTATTGCCTTGTCGTTTATAGTCGTGACTCAAGCAAGTTTCAGCCAGAGTGTGCATCCGGGCACAATTACGTCGGGTAAAAAGTTCTTTGTTTACTTTGGCGAAGATTCGACTCATATTACTCTTGAAGCAGCTGAAGTTTTAGACAAAATGGTCGCTCACGGCAAGAAAAATAAGGGACAAAGATTCCTCATTACAGGATTTTTCCACGAATATGAAATGGACGGATTAGCTGGAAAGCGTGCCGAAGCTGTCAAAGAATATTGTATAATGCTTGGAATGCCCGAATCGCAAATACTCACAAGACACTCAAAGCAAATTTTGGCTCAAAATGAGGATGGTATCTTTACAGACGAAGAGCGAATCAAAGCTCGCAGAGCCGAACTTATGTTTATTGACGCACCTTAAGAGATTTGAAAAATTCCTTTAGTGCTTTGGCGGTATGCGAATGTTCTACTTTGCAAATTTCTTCAGGACTACCTTCTGCAACGATTAATCCTCCTTCATCGCCCGCTTCGGGACCTAAATCAATAACATAATCTGCAGATGCTATAACATGCAGATTATGTTCTATTATTATGAGTGTATTTCCGGCATCGGCGAGTTTATGAAAACATGTGTTTAATGTTGCAATATCATCCACATGCAATCCTGTTGTTGGTTCATCAAGTATGAACAGCGTTTTGCTGTCAACACTTGTGTCTAAATGGCTTGCGAGTTTGATTCGTTGGGCTTCGCCACCGGAAAGCATTGTAGAAGGTTGCCCCAATTTCAAATACCCAAGTCCGACTTCCTCCAAGATTTTTAATTTCTTCAATATTCGTGGTTTATCTTTGAAAAAGTTAATAGCAGTCTCGACAGACATTTCAAGTACGTCCACGATATTTTTGCCTTCAAATCGGACTTCGAGTACTTCCTTTTTGAATCGAGTACCACGGCAAGATTCGCAAAGCAAGGAAACATCTGACATGAATTGCATATCAATAGTTACAAATCCTTCACCTTCGCAAGTTTCGCAACGTCCACCGGCAACATTGAACGAAAAATGTCCTGCTTTCCACCCCAATTGTTTCGATGCTTGGGTAGATGCATACAAATCTCGAATTATATCGAAAACTTTGACAAAAGTAGCAGGAGTTGAGCGAGAAGATTTGCCGATTGGTGTTTGGTCAACCATTTCAACATGGTCAAAATTTTCAAATCCCAAAATTGATTCAAATTTACCCACATGGTCTTGAAAGCCTCCTCTGTGCTTTTTGATTCCGGAATATATAATATCCTTGACTAATGTACTTTTACCCGAACCTGACACACCTGTGACGGCTGTTATGCACTCCACAGGAAATGAAACGGAATCTATTTTTAGATTATTTTCTTTAGCTTTGGTAACAGTTACAAACTTACCGTTACTTTGCCGTCTTTTTTGGGGAATATCAAAGGCAATTTTGTTAGAAAAGTATCTACCTGTCAGCGAAGTTTCAGAATTTAATAGTTCGGTATAATTACCGCTGAACACTACTTCCCCACCATGTTCGCCGGCTCCGGGACCCATGTCTATAATATAATCGGCATATTTGATTACGTCGGGGTCGTGCTCTACAACGATTACTGTATTACCTAAGTTCCGAATTTTGAGCAAAATCTTAATCAATTTCATTGTATCTCGCGGGTGTAACCCAATGCTTGGCTCATCAAGTACATATAGAGTTCCTACTAATGCCGAACCCAAAGCAGTCGCAAGGCTGATTCGTTGCGATTCGCCACCTGACAAAGTGTGCGATAACCTTGCAAGATTAATATATTCCAACCCAATGTCATTGAGCAAAGTTAGCCGATGATTGATTTCATCGAGCAATCTTTCAGCGATTATGTAATCATAGTCATTCAATCTGATCGATTCGAAGTAGCTTTTCAAATCTTTTAAAGACATTGTGATTAGCTCAGGAATATTTTTGCCATTGACATAAACCTGCCGAGCCGAAGTTCTAACTCGAGACCCGTTGCAGGCTTTGCATTTTGTATATCCTCTATATCGGCTCAAAATCACTCGGTAATGCATCTTATAACTTTTCTCTTCGAGCATATTAAAAAAGCCGTTTATTCCTATGTAAGCGTCTTTCCCATTCCAAATTATCTCCAAATCCTCTTCGCTCAAATCTGCAATTGGTTTATCTAAGTCAATTCCGTATTTCGGAGCAATATGAATCAAATCTCGCAAATACTTAGATAAGGTTTCTCCTTTGAAAGGATGTATCGCATTATTCATTATAGATTTTGCACGGTCAGGGAAAACTAAGTCTTCATCTATTCCTATTGTACGCCCAAATCCCTGGCATTTGGGGCATGCTCCGTGTGGATTATTGAATGAAAAGAGTCGTGGGTCCGGTTCTTCGTACAAAATATCGCAATCAGGGCATTCATAAATGTTCGTGTATTTATAGCTATTATTCGTGCTGATGTCGTAAACGTGAATTTTCCCGTTGCCCAAAGTGAATGCTGACTCAAGCGAATCAGTCACACGGCTAACAAATTCTTCGTCATTACGCACTATTGTCCTATCTACCAATACTGTCAAGCCTGTACTTGAATACGATGCGAATTCCTCAGTATTATCAATTTCCACGATTCCCAAATCATCAGACTTTACAAATCTAAAAAATCCTAATTTTTTAAGTTTATCGAAATAATTTTCTGTCCCTTTAGAGGCATCTTCAGGCGGGAATGTAATATATAATTTTGTGCCTTCTGGCATTTTGGTCAATAATTTTGCCACTGATTGAGGCGTATCCTTATATATTTGATTGCCGCAACTATAGCATATAGTTTTGCCGATTCTGCCGAAAAGCAATCGGAAATAATCATAAATTTCGGTCGAAGTGCCCACTGTAGAGCGCGGGTTTCTCGAGTGAGTATTTTGCTCGATAGCAATTGCAGGTGGTAAACCTGTAATAGTATCGCAATCGGGCTTTTGCATTCTTTCCAAAAATTGCCGTGCGTAACTTGACAAGGATTCGACAAATCGCCTTTGACCTTCGGCATATATAGTATCGAAAGCTAGCGATGATTTGCCGGAGCCACTCACGCCTGTGATGACGGTCATTCTATTCCTCGGAATACTGACATCAACATTCTTCAGGTTGTGCAATTTTGCACCTGTCACGTTCAAGAATCTCAATTTAGGATTTGGTTTGGCTTTCATAATATTTTAAGCAGTATGCACAAATAAAACTTGTAATATAAAACATGAAAATGAAATGTAGGGTTAATTGTTGAAAATATATTTAAAAATAGCACTTAACACAAAAAAAATCATTGTTATTCGAATTGTTTTTGTTAATTTTATCTTTTGTGTTATATATAAACTTAAATATAAAATAATGAACTCTTTTGTTTTCTACATATTGAATGATTTGCTCTCTGAATCGGCGGCAATGGAGAAAATGATAATCGCCTATTTTCCAAATGCTATCGTAAAACGCTTCTCTGATGCGAAGTCATTTCTGTATGATATTGAAAATGAGGTTATGTCGCCTATTTCCTTAGTCGAATTTCAACTCAGTGGTATTGGTGGAGTCAGTCTAATGAAAAAAATTAAGAGTATGGACAAGTTCCGTAATTCGATTTTCATTATGATTCTCGACAGCTACGATAAGGAAAACTATATCAAGGCAATACAAACCGGCGCTGATGATGTATTAATCAAGCCATTAGTCCCCGAGCAGCTTTTTATAAAATTGAAAAATTCTATTCGCTTGAATCAACAATATGAAACCAATGCAGCATTAAACCAGCAATTAAAATTGGCGCAAGAGCAGCACGATATTGAAGTCGGCAATACATACAAAATGCTTCGGAAAATCTTGAGCATGAGATTGCCAAATAAAGACAGTGAACTTAATAGAATCCATGACGCATGCAAATATATCGCTATGCAAATTATTGATGAAAATAAAGAAATTGAAGACCTTTTGCTTGCTACACAGTTTTGTTATCTCGGGAAATTACCATTCAATGATAAAATCATACTTAACCCAGTAATGATAGAAGGTACTGTCCAAAATGAAGCAATGCTCGAATATCCCAACAATGTTCAAGCTGTCATGCAGCTTATGCCTAATTCAACTGAAATAAAAACATTACTTTTCCACATTTACGAAAATTTTGATGGAACGGGAATCCCCAAAAAGCTAAAATCTTGGGAAATTCCTTTGGGGTCAAGAGTCTTGAGAGTTGCCATAGATTTTGAATATCTCAATACTAAGAATTCCGGTAGAGAGTCAAAAGTCATTGACATTATGTTTGAGCAAATCAACCGATTGTATGATTTTAGAGTCTTAGCTTTCTATGACCAATATCTGGCATATAAAAATTCACGTCCGGGGCTAAGTGGCAGAGCATTAGAAGAATCAATCGCTCCAAGCGGATTGCGTGAAGATATGATTTTGTCCCGAAACATTATTACAAGTTCGGGCCTGAAATTGTTAGCTTCGGGCACAAGGTTGACTGATGCCAATATTGAGAGAATAAAATCAATATTGTCAACCGACAGCATAATTGGTAAAATTTGGATAAAGGTTTTCTAAACAATATGGATAATGACGTAAACTCGGATAATAATCTCGATGTCATTAGTGCTTTATTTAAGCAAATACAAAATTTGAGCGAAGCCGATAAAATCGGCATTGAAAATGTAATTGCTGAATTGAAGGACCATTTAGAAAACGCCGAAACACATGCAGCCAATCTTCGGCTTACACAAGAAGCACTCAACCAAAGTGAATTAAGCCTTAATAGTATAATTGAAAAAACTCCTGTAGGCATTTGTATTACAGACAAAAACGGCATATTTGAATATGCGAACGAATCATATCAAAAAATATACAAATACTCGAGCGATGAACTAATCGGGAAGCATTTTACAATTGTAGTTCCACCTGAAAATCGTGAAAATCTTAGCCAATTGCATGATAAATTCATTTTGGGTAGAGATGGTACAGAAGCTCGTGGCGAATGGACAGTGATTAACAAGTACGGCGATGAAATCAACATTATTGCAGATGCTGCAAAAATCATAGGCTCTGACAACAGCCCCAAGAAAGTTACGTTCGTTATTGATATTACAGAAAGAATGAGAGCGGAAAAACTCCAAACAGGTATCAACAAAGTCCTCGAAAGTGTAGTAGTGGGCAATGAACTCGAAGATATACTCCAAATGCTCGCTGATACTATCGAATCACAAGATAAAAACATTGAATGTGGAATAGTTATCACCGATATTGATGCTAGGAACATTTCTCTTGTTGTATCAAAAGTCGTTTATGATATTCGTTCCGTATTAATTGAACTCGAAACCAAAAAATTTGGAATGGATTCTGAACAACTATTGCAACAAAATCCCATATTGACTACTTTTGATTCCGAAATATTTATCAATCCACTGATGGAAAGACTTGGCATAAGATATAAATCAATATTGGCAATTCCCATCATAATTTCTAATTCGAGATACTGTGGAAGTATTTATCTTCTCAACAAAGTTATACGCAAACCCGATGCAATTACGAAGCGAATGATTGAATCAGTATCACACGTAGCCGGTATAGCATTAAATTTGAAGGAAACAAACAGCAAATTAATCAATGCCAAAGTCGAATCTGAATTTGCTAATAGAGCCAAAAGTGAATTTTTGGCAAATATCAGTCACGAAATTCGTACTCCAATGAATTCGATACTTGGGTTTGCCGAATTACTCAAAGATATAAGTCCTCAACACCCAAAATATCAAGATTATCTCGAAGGAATTTTAGTTGGAGGCAATAATTTACTTCAGCTAATCAACGATATTTTGGACATGTCGAAAATTGAAGCCGGAAGATTAGAAGTTCATCCTGAAATTGTTGAGATTCGGAAAATTTTTCGCGAAATCGAGTACATTTTTTCATTGATAATAAAAGAAAAGGGATTGGATTTTATCGTGCAGCTTTCTGATAATGTTCCGCAATTCATTTATATTGACGAAATTCGATTGCGTCAAGTGCTATTCAATTTGGTAGGCAATGCGGTCAAATTTACCGAAACAGGCACTATTAAAATTGAAATTGATAGCATACTTGAAGATGGAAATCATTGCGATTTGAAAATCTGCGTAGAAGACACAGGAATTGGAATCCCCGATTCACAACGCGGAATTATATTCGAGCCATTCAGACAACGCGAAGGTCAAAATGCCCGTAAATACGGCGGGACTGGATTGGGACTTACAATCACCAAGAGATTGCTCGAAATGATGAACGGCAAAATCGAATTAGAAAGCGAAGAAGGAATCGGCTCTAAGTTTTCGGTGATAATTCACAATCTATTTATTGGCATCGAGATGGACCCGCATGAAAATGCCGAAAAGGAGATACTTGATGAAAATCAAAGCATCACATCCGGTGAAATCAGCCAAATAATTGAAAAATCACATATAATTTTGCCTAAAGAATACGAGACAACGCTCAAGAGCGAGGTATATCAGTTATGGATGTCGGCGCATAATACCTTCATTTTCGACAAAATAAATGCCTTTGCCGATAAACTGATTCAAGTTGCAAGTGATACGGGAAATCCGATTTTAATAAACTACAGCGAATTACTTTTGGAAGATGTCCGGAAACTTAATATTGACAATATTATCAAAATACTGCCTTTGTATTTTACAATTATACAAAAAGCAAAATACGAATAGTTTTAGCTACATTACATCCCATGGCAAAACAGTAGTTTCAACTACTCTGCCATCTTTGAATTTGAGAATCAACCCAACAAGCCCGAATTTGTGATTGCCAACGTAAATGATTTTTTCGAGTAGAGGGTCATCGGTAGTAACTTCTTCCACCTTAATAGTTTTGACTCGCCAGAATGATAAGTCCCAATCTTCATCAGGGTTCTTTTCAATTACAGTTCTGACGATTTTCTTGCCTTCGGAATTAGTAAATTCGTACTTATCGCCAACATTTGAAGAGTATTTTACTATTGTAAAAGGCTTCGACATATCGCCTTTGGCATGGAAATAATCTTGAATACCTTCCGAAGTAACTTTTGCTTTGAATTCAATATCTAGTCGCAAATTTTGATGGTCGCTCGTGTCAATGGTAGCACCATATTTTGCTAAATAAATGTCCACAACTTGATGCTTAATTTCATCTGACAAATCTTGTGTTCCAAGCAAAGTGTCAATTGCTTTCAAATCATCCACATTCGAGAAAAAAGTCCCTTTGAACGTTACAATTCCGTTATCGTTTTTTGTAATGTAAACCGAATCGCGAATATTTTGTAACGCCGACGAAAAGACATCCTTGATTTTTATTGAAACGCCAAATTCACTCCCGACTTTAGTGAGTTCGATATCGGTATTGCCACCAATATCGTTAGGTCCAGTTGCTGAATCGCAGGCAAACATAGCAAATACGACCATGCATGCAAAGAGAGTTCTAATTTTCATTTGAAAATCTCCAAATTAGTTAAACACAATCCAAAAGTACTGCAAATATTTATAGAATGCAAGAACTTTTTGTAAAAATAATTTGCAACTAAAATTTAGCAATGAAATCTAAGTATTAATCGGTATTTTTCTTTGCTTCAAATTGAAATATCATGAAAAATATTAAATTCTGATGCTTAATTTGATTTTTTGCTATATTTTTGAGAAATAAAATTAATAGGCTTATAAATAAAAATCTGAACTATATATAATAATTAGGAGTATTAAAATGAAGACTATTCTTGTGGCTATTTTCGTATTGTTCATGTTCGTTGCCAATCTCCATTCCACAGTATTAAAAGGTAAAATTACAGGTCATGACGGCAAGGCAATCGCGATGTCCCACGTTTTTCGTTCGTGGAACTTTCGACAATTAGACATAGTGCAGGCAGACAAAAATGGAATGTTTGAAATTCCGCTTAAAGAGCAAGGCGAGGTTGAATATACTTTTTGCGGATTGAATCATTTGCCACATATTGTGAGGTTTGAAGTGCTTGATTCCACAAAGCCTATCGAAATCAATGTGCAATTGCAGCATTATGTTTACGAGAAAGATGTCAAAGAGCTAAGCATCATCGGCGGATTTAATGACTATGACTTTGGAAATGCAGAAGCAATGACAAATATCGGCGATGGTAAATTCACTTACAAACTGAACAATTTTACTTCGGATACGCTCAAATATCAAGTTCTGGGAATGGTGAACAGACCTGAACAACGCAGTATAAACGGTACTCAAGCAGATTTTTACATACTTGACGGAGGAGGAGATTATTATTCCGTGCTTGTTTCGCCAAGCAGAAATTTTGAAATTACTTATGAGACATCGAAACTAAGTCACATAGAAAGCAAAGCAAAAGTCACATTTATTGACGAAATTTATAACAAGAAATATGCTTTGACATCAAAGCTTAATGAACTTGAACAATCTTCTCGTATGCACTTTTCCAAAGCTTTGCAAACCCAATCTACCGATATAGTGCCCGAGCCATTTCTTGCTTTATCGACGCAATATTTAGATTTAATCGCCACCCAAGACAAGATTGAGTCCAAAGATAAAGCAATCATGGCATATATGAGTTATTTGACTATCCTGAGCTATTTCGATGAACGCCCAAAAGTATCACTCGCACCGGCACTTGATTTGATTAAAAGAACACCTCCCGAATCTGAGAAAGTTAAAGAATTCGGATACGATTTAGTCGGAATTGCAAAACATCAAGATATGGCTCCTCACGAGTATAAGTATATTATGGATGTAATCGAAAAGAATCCTGATAAAGCATTTGCTGCGGAATTGTTGAGCACTGTGATTGGTTATACGATCCACAGAGACGAAGAAGCCGGCATTAAGCTATACAATCGAATTATCGCGGAGTTCCCTGATGAAGAAGCTACAAGTCGGGCACGTCTATCATATGACCCTAATCGTGCAATTCAAGTTGGCAGGAAAGTCCCAAATTTCGAATTCAAATCCTTAGACAATCCCGACCAAATCATAAGCCCCGAAACACTGAAAGGCAAGTACGTTCTGATAGATTTGTGGGCTACTTGGTGCGGACCATGTATAATGGAAATGAAAAATTTGCACGAGACATACCAAGCCTACAAAGACAAGGGATTTGAAATATTGAGCATATCGGTTGACCCAACTGCGTCGCCAGTAGTCGGATTCAGGAAGGGAAAATGGAAAATGCCATGGTTGAATGTATGGTCAGAGGGGCAATTCCAAAGCGAAGCTGCAAAAATGTTTGAAGTGATCGGAATACCCCGATTCGTGCTAATCAACCCCGATAGCGAAATCATAGCCGTTGACACCATCCGCGGAGAAGGGCTAAGAGCCAAATTAGCCGAACTATTGAATTAATTTATTAAAGAGATAGCTGATAATTCAAGTCCAAATCGACAAGAACATAGGTAGAAAAAACAAGCCCTTGTAACATATTTTATTACAAGGGCTTATGATTTCACTCAGCGGAGAGGGAGGGATTCGAACCCTCGGTAGCGGTTGTACCACTACGTCGGTTTAGCAAACCGGTGCATTCAGCCTCTCTGCCACCTCTCCGTTTCTATAGAAACATTGGCTTAAATGCAGTTAGCAAAAGTATAACATATTCTTGTTATTTCCAAATGATATTTTTATACGCCCGTTCTATTTACAATCTGTGCACTTGCTTGCGAGATTGCTGTTACCATAATATCCTGAATGTTGACGTGTGGCGGTCTGCTAGCAGCAAAGAGTGCAATTTGGGCAACATCATCTCCGCTTAAAGGTTTGAAGCTTTTGTAAACTTGCTCTGCTTTGGGTGCATCGCCGCGAAATCGTACAAGCGAAAATTCGGTTTCTACCATACCCGGGTCAATGTTGCAAGTGCGTACATTTGTGCCGTTTAAATCTATTACCATTGACTGAGAGATAGCTCTGACAGCGTGTTTTGTGGCGCAATAAACATTCCCTTTGGGATACACTTCCCTGCCGGCTATCGAACCAATATTGACTACCATCCCGCTGTCGCGTGCTACCATTCCGGGCAAAATCAATTTCGACACATACAGCAAACCCTTTAGATTGGTGTCAATCATTTCTTCCCAATCATCCAGACTGCCATCTTGGATTTTGTCCAATCCCCGGGCTAATCCGGCGTTATTGATTAAAATGTCAACGTTCTGCCATTTTTCGGGCAAATTCCCCAAACGGTCGGCAACTTCGTCGTATTTTCTGACATCAAGCTGGATGGCAATACATTCGACTCCGTATTTTTCTCTCAAATTGCTAGCTAATTTTTCTGCCAATTCTATTCTACGGGCAATTAAAATAAGATTGGAACCCGCTTCGGCGAATGCTTCGGCACATGATTTACCTATTCCTGCTGATGCACCTGTGATTAATGTGATTTTGTTTTTTAACATATAGAATTTCTCTTTATAGTTGTTTGATTTTATATTTATTTTTGCTTTCCAAAAGCTGTACTATTCCGCGTTCACCTAATAAATGCAGCGAGCCGACCACTATAAAATGTTTATCACCGGAGGCTATATACTCTTCAATTTTTTTGGTCATGCTGATATTTCTTGAAAAATTCAAATCTTCCATCACTTGCTCGAAACCTTCATATTGATTCCCTTCTTGCGAAATTTCATATATTCTGTCCGAATCGCCTTGCTTCCAAGCATCAATTAGCTCTTTGACATATTTTTTGGTATCATCAAGTTCGGTTAATGTATAATCCAAATATTCGCCTGTGTAAGCGTTCAATCTATTCATCATAGACATCTGAAATTCTAATGATTCGAGTTCTTTTACCATTTTACCGGACGATTTTGCTCTTTCGAGGAAGTGCAAATCAATGCCTTCGTGTTGTGAAAATCCATTACTTAGCATTTCCAATGATTGCAAAGTCATAACAGCAGCCCATGGTTTGAAAGTGCTGAAAGCCATCTCAGGCACATTGTGTTTGTCCATATATTCTTTGATTTGCGCATATTGCTCGGTTGTAATCATATCTTTAAGCAAAGTATCGCCTTCATAGGACATATACTTATAAATATCAAGTGCGTTATGAGCGCTTGGGTCTAACTCCAGAACGAGATATTCACATTCCTCGAAAGATTCGATTATTACAGTATCCAAGGGGTACAAGCTTTCATCGGCGATGTGAATTGAGCCAAGCAGGTAAACAACATTGCCGCCGGATTCGACCTTCCAAAGCAAATTCTTCTTTTGCGAGCCCGAATCAACCGATGAACACGCTATAAAAGCTATAATCAGAGGCAAAAAGGCATATTTTGTAAATTTCATACTAACTTTAATAAATTATAAACTACATGCAACTTTTTACGGAATTGTACCACTTATATTATTTAGAAAGAGAAATTATGGTAAATAAGTCCGATTTGAACATGTTTTACAAATTTAGATAAAATAAACCGATAAAGGTCTAATGATGAAATATATATTATTCACACTCTACATAATACTAATTCAAACAGAAATATCTGCTCAGAGCAATAATATTTCATATCTTTCTTATAACAAGGCAAATGAAATTTTGAATTCCAGCATTCGTGCAAACGGCAATTTTTTAGATATACAGTGTATGCAATTCAAGATTCAAGGAAGGGATATGTTGTTGTCGCACATCAGAAAACCTTGGGCGACAGTTGAATACCCATTTCAAGGCAATTTTACAATGGATGAAAATTACGAGAATAAAATGATTTCTCGCACTCTCAAGAAAAGCGGGCATATTGGTATGGTGATGAGCAAGAAGGATGAAGTCTATGTAAAGTATTATTCTTCTAACGACACTGTTAATGTTAGCGGCGAATTAGCTAAATACTTCATTAATTCATTAACTCAGATGCTCCCGCATTTGATTCTGGCTGAAGCTGTTCGAAATCGTGAGACTCTCACTTACATAGGAGATGAGAAAATTGGTGAATTTGCTTATAATGTAATTTCATTCAATAATCAACAAGGTAAAAGAAGATTAATTTATGTAGATAGTCAAAGCGGATTGGTATTCAAAGTCCAAAACTTATTCTTTGACAAACAGTGGCCCCACGGAGATGTAATCGAAGAAACAATATATACAGAATATAAATTAATAAATGGCATCCCAATTCCTACTTTTAAGATAGTCAAAAGTAGCGATGTAATCATTCAAAGCTATGAATTTAGTGATTTCATGATAAATGTACTCTCAGATTCCTCGGCTTTTGAAATCCCGAATTCAACAGAAAAAGGGGAAGTAAAATCAACACAGAACGATGACGCAATAGACATTTCGAATTTACTCATTGAGGAAGTCGGCGAACATTTATATACATTGTATTTGCCTCCATTGGATTGCAAATCAATGATTATGGAATTCAAGGATTCAATATTAGTAATTGAATCTGCAACAAATTCTGAATATGGCACATTGATAATTGACAAAATTCACGACTATTTCCCTAACAAGGTAATCAGTACAGTTGTTTTGAGTCATTATCATCCTTATAGCATGGGTGGAATTAGAGCTTTTGTACACGCTGGTGCCAATGTAGTTACTACAAAGGGCAACGAGGATTATGCGAAATTCATTATCAATGCTCCTTACAGTTTGCAAGCTGATAGTCTTCAGCTGAATCCCAAAATAGCTAATATCATTATAGTAAATGACAAGAAAATCGTATTTTCGGAGAATAATTTAAAAGTTGAAATATATGACATAGGCATAAAATCCAATCATACAGATGAATTCCTTATCAGCTATTTCCCACATGAGAAACTATTATTCACCGGAGATATTTGCTTTGTACCTAAAAACTATGATGATAAAACGCAGGTTAGCAGTCGGACAAGGGGATTGTACGAAAGTATCGTTGAATTAGGGATTGATGTAGATACTATTATCCCAAATTGGCCCTCGAAAGCATCATCATATAAGGAAATGGTTTCTTTTGAAGAACTTGAAAAATTTGTTCTGAAGAAATGAGTCTAATGATTTTATGTTGGAAATTTGATAGAATTTTTCTCAATTTCTGTTATTTTCCTCTTGTGTGAAACCTTTTTTGGATTTGTGGCACTTATATTATGAGTAGAGAACATAATTTGGAAATAGGATTGAAAGATAGTAAACAAAATGAATTCATGATTTATTATGACCGAGTGAAATTCAAACTCTCGGGATTTGCGAGAGCAATCACTCGCAATACCGAGAATGCAAGAGACTTGGTTAGCGATACTGTGTTGGCAGCTTACGAAAATTTTGATAAGATTAAAAATAAAGAGTCCTTCAGCAGTTATATTTTTACCATAGCGGTCAGATTGAATCGTAAGCGTAAGTCAAAAATGAAGAACTTTGAAGAAATGGATGATATGGCATTGGAGAATTTGATAAATCACGACCCGATGCCCGATATTTCTCACGACATAAAAGTGCTTTACAACACATTGGACAAATTGCCTGAAAAGATGAAGGAAGCAATCATTTTGTACGAAATTTCAGGATTTACAATCGAAGAAATCAAAGAAATTCAAGGTGGAACAATTTCGGGTGTGAAATCGAGATTGAAAAGAGGACGAGAAAAATTAAGCGAATTGATGAGTGATAAATTTACATACAAAATGAATAACAATTATTCAGCTGAACAGAATGAGTTTTCAAAAAAAAATGAAAAATTAATGAAAGTAGGGATATAAAATGAATAATAAACATACGAATATTGATAATATTTTTGATAAAGCTCGAAATCTGGAGCCGGTTTTGAATGATAGTGAGGTTCGCGAACTCATTAGCACAAGTACCGTCAATCCGGTGAGTACAGGTATTTTTAATTACGGAGTAAATAAAATGACTATATTAAGTTCAATGACAGCTCTTGTCGTATCAGGATTGCTACTATTCAATGTAATTGATTCTGATAAACAAGAACCTACAAATAACAAGGCTACTGTTGAATTTTCAACTGCAAAATCGAACCCCGTTGCAAAAGAAGAATTACCAAATGACGATGAGAAAGACATGAATAAAAGTAGAATTAAGCCTAATGAGCTTGCTATGACTACATACGACATTAATGATGACATCGAATTACCCAAAAAAACTGACAAAATTAACGGAATAAATACAATTACATTACCATATAAAGATTTAGATTTATACAATATCAAATTCGACACGAAAACTAAAAATTATGAAGTAATTAGTGGGAAGATGCGAATTGCTATTAGTCCGGATATAAAAACACAATTTATTGCGAACTCAGAAGATATTGATCTCGATAAAACAATAGTTCCAAAATTAATTACCTCAGCAAATGGTAACGTAAAAATTGCTTTTTTGACTAATAATAATGACATTAGCCCTGAGTGGGAGGAAAATAATCCTAATCAAGTGCTTTATACTGAAAGAGTTGATGACCTTTCATTATTAAGTGATGTAAGCCTTGATGATTTATTGCCACTAGAACAAATTAATCCATATACTCTTGATTCACTAATTTCAGCTTGGGGAAATTCCGATAACTTGGGTAAATTCGAAATTGATAGAAGTAAATTATCAGTGCATATGAACAAATTTAATTTAAATGATAACCTGAATTTAGATTCATCTAATTTTGAAAATTTCGAGTTTGAATTTGATTTTAGTAACTTTGATAGTAGTTTGAATAAAATTATGATTTTCCAAAGCGATTCATTGCGATTCAACTCAAGTAATATACAAATTGATTTGAATAATTTGGACAGCATAATCAACAAGAAAATAGAGCAAAAAATAGTAATTAAACGCCAAAATAACGAATCAAATATTGACTCATTAGGTGAGTCGAAAATGGATAAAATTCACAGAATGATGCCCAAAGACAAATTTTCGCATCTTGATAATCGCCTTAAAATGATGACTGAATTGACTGTCAATAAATTAATTCCTGTCCGATTTGATGTTCCGGATGGCGGCGCAGACTTAATCTTCTGGTTTGAACCGACAGATGAACTACTCGAAGTCGTGCCGGATAACATCAAATCACAGGTCGCAGCCGAGATTGAAGCGATTAACAGCAGCGAAGATATTTGCAAAGCGGCACCTGAGACAGGTTCCGAGACTATAATGGACGTTTGGCGTTCGTGTAGTGGTGCAGTCGAAAACATGATGGTTTATCCAAATCCTACAAATGGTCCGGTTTCTGTCAATTTCCAATTGAAAGAGGACAGAAAAGTGAAACTTTCGATTCATGACCTTACAGGGAAATTATTGATGACACTATCACCGGAAACACTAATTCGCAAAGGCGAATTCCGCGAGAATTTCAATTTGAACAAGTTAACTCCCGGAATGTATTTGCTCGTAGCCCAAACACACTACGGCGAACAAACTTTGCAACGCATAGTTATTGAATAATTACGATTCATAATTACAAAATCAACAAGAATGGAGGGCTCATGCTCTCCATTTTCATTATATAATTGCAAAGAACGCTGTTAAGCCTATACAATTTAATTTTTTTTCCGATGGAGATGATTCAGATTCAAAAAAAGTAACATATCTGTGTGACGCTTAGAATTTTCAATCGTCATAAACGTTAAGTAAGTGGTGGTAAGTAAAATTTATATAGAATGATGACTATTTTAAAAATTAAGAATATAGTATTGATTTGCCTTTTCATGTTGCCTTCTTTGATGAGGGCTGACAGATTGATTATACCGATGGATTTGGCTCAAACTGACCATCTCAAAGCTTATGGTGTGACATTTTGGATACTCGAAAACGGTGGCACAGCCGATTGGCTGCTCAACTATCGTGGTGGGTCTTTCTTAGTTGATTATACTGATAAGTTTGCAGCTGAATGTCGAATTCGCGGTGTTTCTTTTGAGCGACTAAGCGAATCACAAGCTCTATCAATTATAGATGAGGTCAGCCAAGAAAACGTAAATATGGAAGTGGTCAAACTCGAAAAGCCACCAAAGATTGCCGTTTACGCCCCTCCCGGCGCCCAACCTTGGGACGATGCTGTACGTATTGCACTTGAATATGCCGAAGTTAAGCATGATTTAATTTGGGATGAAGAAGTAATGGGCGACAAACTCAAGGAATACGATTGGCTACACCTCCATCATGAAGACTTTACAGGGCAGCACGGCAAATTTTGGGTTGCTTATAGGAACACTCCTTGGTATATTCAGCAGGTCGCTTTAAATGAAAGTATGGCAAAGAAGCTCGGTTTCCCTGATGTTTGCGAGCTTAAAAAGGCAGTAGCCCGCCAAATTCGCGAATATACTGCTTCGGGTGGATTTTTATTTGCTATGTGTACAGCTACAGATTCTTACGATATTGCTTTGTCAGTAGAGCATGTGGACATGTGCGATGTTATGTTCGACGGCACTCCGCATGACCATGGTGCCAATTCCAAGTTGAATTTTGAAGAGACTTTCGCTTTTGAGAATTTCCGTTTGATTTTAGACCCGATGGAAGTGGAATTTTCGGATATTGATGTAGGGCATCACAATGTCAACAATCCCGATGCCGATTGGTTCACTTTGTTCGATTTTTCGGCTAAATATGACCCTGTACCGTCAATGCTGACACAAAATCACGTAAATGTTATCAAAGGTTTCATGGGGCAAACGACATCTTTCAACAAGGATTTGCTCAAAAATACGGTAACGATTTTGGCTATGAAAGAAGGCACAAATGAGGTCAAATACATTCACGGAAATGTTGGCAGGGGAACTTATACCTGGCTTGGCGGTCACGACCCTGAAGATTATGTGCATAGAGTTGGCGATCCACCGACGGATTTGAATTTGTTCAAAAATTCTCCCGGATACAGACTGATTCTGAATAATATCTTGTTCCCTGCTGCAAAAAAGAAAAAACAGAAAACTTAATCATGAATTATAGTGAAATGTATTTGAATATATATTTATATTTGTAAATTATTAATTTTAACGGTAAAAAATGTATCGGATATTAGCGACATTTTTAATTATTCTGGCATCGGTAATACTCTCGGCTCCAACTTCTGAGGCTGCGATCTCAGTTGGGTTACGAGACACGAGCATTGCGCGTGGCACAACGAACTTAATCCCCATATATGGAGAAATCCCTTCAAACTCTGTTGGAAATTTTGAACTTTCTGTCCGTTTCAATGCCTATGTGATAGACATCAAAAGAATTGTTACAGATGCAAGTACCTGCCTTGATGAACAAAATACATTCTCGGTAGATTTAACAAAAATCGAATCTGCTTCTTTTGAGGTTTCTTCAGATAATTTCAAAATGCCATTTACCGGCATACTATTCTATCTCGAAGTCGAAGGTTTGGCAGGTCCTGATACAGCTACTTTGGTAGCACCGATTATAATAAAAATCGGGGGTGTCGAGCAGCAAGCTGATTTTGGTTCAGGAACGATTTCGGTACAATCAATACCGGTTGGACCAAAGTTAACAGAAGGATTAGGGCAAAATTTCCCCAACCCATTTAATGTATATACCGAAATATTTTTCAGTGTTGACAGCGAAACTAAAGTCAGTTTCAAAGTTTTCTCTCTTAATGGAAGAAATGTTTTCAGCTCAGCACTAAATGACGACTCGTTTGTAACAGAAATATACGATGATGCAGGCAATGAGATTGATGATTATACCGAGCACGTATTCGTAGCCGGACGATATAAAATGAGACTTACACCTGCTTCTTGGAACATTTCTGCAGGTGCATATTACTTAGTAATGGCAGTACAAGACCAAGTCTATAAAACAAATTTCATGTACTTCAAGTAAATGAGAAATAAATTGAAAACAAAAATTATACTTATTTTAATTCTGATGATTGTCGGATTGCCCAATTTATCAGCACAAGATGAAATTGACCCAAAATTAGCATTTATTGCAAAAAAACCTATCGGTACTGAATTCTGGCTTTGTTTCATGACAAATTTCAAAGAAGAACCGGGCAATGTCAAAAATGCTCTTTTGCTTGAGCTTTTTATCACCGGCGACCACGATGCAACGGTCAGCATAAGTATTCCGATAATCAATTATAAACAGACAATGTTTGTTCCGGCAGGAACTGTAAGGAGCATAGTTGTCGACCCATTGGCTCAAATTCGTAGCTATGAAGTGGTTGAAAGAGGATTAGGAGTCAACGTAATGTCCGATAATCCAATTTCTGTTTATGGATTGAATCGCCGCCACCAAACGACTGACACTTATCTCGGACTCCCTATCAATGTGCTTGGCACCGAATATCGTGCTATGTGCTATCACGTAGCTGAAAAATTATCGCCAATTTTTGCAATAGTCGCTACAGAGAATAATACAATTGTGGAAATAACACCTTCTACAATCACTTATACCGGCAAACCTCGAAGCGAAAAATATACAGTCACTTTAAACAAAGGTGATGTTTATCAAGTTGGAGCAGAAACAGAATCTCGGATTCTGCGTAAATTCAACATACGTGATATTGAAGTTGATTTGACAGGTTCGCTGATTAAATCGAATAAGAAAATAGCAGTATTTAGCGGGCATGAATGTACATACATACCTGTAGGTCCTCCACGTATCAAGGCGTGTAATCATTTAGTGGAGCAATTACCTCCTGTCAATTCGTGGGGAAAGCATTTTTACCTTGGCAGACTCAAAGGCAGGTCTTTTTATACTTATCGAGTATTGGCTCATGAAGCAAATACGAAGGTGTTTGAAAATTCAAAATTAATTGCTACTTTGAAAGCAGGACAATTTATTGAAAAAAATTCTAACCAAGATTTGCAAGTAACGGCAGATAAGCCTGTTCTGGTATCACAATATTCTCAAGGATATGAAAACGGCGACCAAATCGGCGACCCAATGATGCTTTTGATTAGTCCGACACAACAATTCTTGAACGAATATAGATTTGCAACGCCCATCAATGGCAGTTGGAATCACCATATTAATGTTGTGGTGCCAACGAATTCAATTGCAACTATGGAATTGAATGACAGAAAGATGGATACAAAGGATTTTACTCAACTTGGAATGACAAGATATTCAATCGCATTCATTGATGTACCTTTCGGGACGCATTATATACGTGGCAAAGAACCATTTGGGATGTATTCTTACGGATTTGGCTTCGGTGATATTGATGCTTATGATGCTTATGGCAACATGGGCGGTCAATCTTTCCTTGAGTACGTTCCTAAAAAAGATACAATTCCACCAATGGCAGAAATGACGGAAGTTGATGGTAATTTAATGATAATTGTCAGAGATGATAGGGTTGACGACCTTGGTTTGAGCAAAATATCTGTTGTTGATAGTGCAGGAATAAGTGCTACAATTCCCCGAATTGCTGATGGGATGCCTCAGGCTCAATTTGCCATCAAGGTTCAAAATCCTTCTTTCGAGGGTTCGTTGATTTTAGAATTGATGGATGTCGCCCAAAATATTTCTCTTTATACATTATGCTATTCTTACGAACCAAGTACAGGAACTTTGGGATATTCATTAATAGAAGGCATCAGCAAAACTTGTATATCCAATCCGGGATACACAGTCGGGATTTTTGGTCAATATTCGCTCTCTACACATGCTGCAAGTTTTGCTCGAACCGGCGACCTCAGTTTTCCGGGTACCTTTTCTTCAGCAGCCGGCAGTGGCGGGTGGTTTGGAATTTATGCTTCAAAACGCTTTTTGCCAAAGATGAATATCGCAGCAACTTTGTCATTGGAAAGCATCGGTGGAGAATTAAATGCCCCCGACAGCATTTTATCAAGTCGTCGTGACCCCACTACAGGTCAGCTTTTGCCATTCCAAGAATCTCATCTAATAAAACTTGAAAATTTATATGCTAACCTTTCATTTGGAGTTGAATATTTCATTAATCGCTTGATGTATTTAAACTGCGGTATAAATGTCGGGATGGCGCTCGGAAAATCAGCCGAAATAAGAAAGAGAATTAATATACCCGATAATTTTGTTTACGAAAACGGTTCCCGATATTTGTCACTTGACGTTGCCGAACTCGAATCACTCAATAGTCTCAGACTTGGTTTTTACGTAGGAATTGGAGCTAGCGTGCCAATAATTGACAGATTTTCTGGTTTCTTCGAATCGAGCATGAATTTCTCACCATTTGATATTGCCGAAGATACTGATTGGCAGGTTCAGATGTTGAAAATAAGACTCGGCGCTAAATATTTGGTAAAGTGAAAATATGGGCATTAATTACCTCAGAATCTCAGCAGTTTTAACAAAAGAACTAAAAAGCGAATTCCGGACACGCTATGCTATTTCCGCTGTTTTGCTTTTTGTGCTGACTACAATCACAATGATAATGTTTGCCACTGCGGGTGAAACTATTACTCCGATGATTGCAGCAGGCATTTTGTGGGTAATTATGTTTTTTGCTTCCATGACTGGATTATCCAAAGTATTCGTGAGCGAAGAAGAGCGGGGTACTTATATTTTACTCCAACTCAGCTCCACTCCTTATGCAATCTATTTTGGGAAACTATTATTCAATGTGCTATTGAGCGCTTCGCTTAATTTTTTCGCCGTTGTATTGTTTTTCTTGTTTTTAGGCGATATAGAAGTAAAAAATCTAACCTTGTTTATTTCAACAATTGCCATAGGTAGTCTTTCGGTGGCTTCAGCTACTACAATAATTTCAGCATTAATTGCCAAAGCAAACAGCAAAAACGCACTTTTCCCGGTACTTTCATTTCCGATTCTACTCCCGATAATAATATTAGGGGTAGGTCTTACAAAAATGTCATTCGAAGGGATTGCATTTGAAGATGCAATGAAGGATTTGCAAATGATGGTAGCATATAGCGGATTGATGATAGTAGCTTCGTATTTCTTATTTGATTTTGTAAATAAAGATTAATTTCGTGTTAATGTCACCTCAAATTTCATTGTGACATCAGCATTTCATATATTTGTATGATATAAAATTTATAACTAAGGTATTTATTTATGGTTAAGATAACATTTCCTGATGGCAATGAACGAGAATATCCCAACGGAATCAGCGGTTTGGAAATCGCAAAATCTATTTCCGAAGGTTTGGCTCGTAACGCAGTTGGGGTAGTAGTTAATGGTGAGTATTACGAATTGAATCGTCCGATTGAAAGCGACGCTACATTGAAAATTGCAACTTTCGACGATGATGACGGCAAGCAAATGTATTGGCATTCCTCTGCCCACCTTATGGCTGAAGCAATACAGGAATTATATCCGGGTACAAAATTTGGCATTGGTCCATCAATCGAAACTGGATTTTACTACGATGTTTTGCCACCGGAAGGAGTAAAGCTATCAACAGAAAATTTGCCTGAAATTGAAGCTAAAATGCGTGAATTATCTAAGAAAGCATCAACATACGATATGTATGAGTCAACTTGGGACGAGGCATATCAATATTACACGAGTGTCGGCAATGAATTCAAACTCGATTTGCTTGATGGGCTAAAAGGTGAGCGAATTACATTTTGCAAGCAAGGCAACTTTACCGACCTTTGCCGTGGTGGGCACATTCCCTCAACGGCACACATCAAATCGGTTAAATTGCTTTCGGTAGCCGGTGCATATTGGCGAGGAGATTCGACAAAAACGATGATGACACGCATATACGGCATAACTTTTCCGAAGCAAAAGCTCTTAGATGAGTTTATTCACTTGCGCGAAGAAGCTGAAAAACGCGACCATCGCAAACTTGGCAAAGAGCTTGAATTATATATGATAACACCTGAAATTGGTGGTGGGCTACCTGTTTGGTTGCCAAACGGCGCCTTCATCCGTCGCAAACTCGAAGCATTTATCAAAGAAGAACTTATCAAACGCGGATATTTAGAGGTAATTACTCCGCATATCGGTAATTTGAATTTGTACAAAACTTCGGGGCATTACCCTTATTACAAAGATTCGCAATTCGCGCCTATTACGGTCGAAGAGGAGGAATACCTCCTGAAGCCGATGAACTGTCCTCATCATCATCAGATTTATGCTCTAAAACCTCGTTCATATCGTGATTTGCCTTTACGATTAGCTGAATTTGGCACGGTTTATCGCTACGAACAATCGGGCGAGTTGAGCGGATTATCTCGAGTACGAGGATTTACACAAGACGACGCACATATTTATTGCACTGATGACCAACTCAAAGACGAATTAGTCAATGCTATCGAATTGACTCAACTTGTATTCAAAACTTTCGATATGAAAGTATCAACAAGATTATCATTCCGTGATGATGATTCATCAAAATATGCCGGCGAACTTGATATGTGGGAAAAAGCTGAGCGTGAAATCAAGGAAGTTGCCGATATGATGAATCTTGATTATTTCATCGGATTGGGCGAAGCATCATTCTACGGACCTAAGGTGGACTTCATCGTTCGTGATGCAATTGGAAGAAAATGGCAACTCGGCACCGTCCAAGTTGACTATGTAATGCCCGAAAGGTTCGAACTCGAATATACTGGCTCAGACAATCAAAAGCATCGCCCGGTTATTATTCATAGGGCACCATTTGGTTCTATGGAGCGTTTTATGTCAATTTTAATTGAACACTATGCGGGAAATTTCCCGTTTTGGTTGGCTCCGGTGCAGGTATCAGTTCTACCTATAAGCCAAAATCAAAATGATTATGCCCAATCTTTAGTTGATTTCTTTAAGGAGCTGGGTTTCAGAGCAGAACCTGATTTCCGCTCAGAAAAAGTAAATCGTAAAATCGCCGAATCGGAACAAAAGAAAATTCCTTTTGCAATAGTTGTCGGTCAAAAGGAAGAAGACCACAAAACAATTTCGCTTAGAGAGCACGGCAAAGGCGATTTGGGGACAAAAACTCTTGATGAAGCAGCGCATTTGTTTTCAACTCTTAATTTACCCGGAGCATGATTAAAAGGTTTTACATAAAAATATCTAAGAGGGCAACTAATATTGCTCTCTTTGTTTTTTTGTTTTTTGCATTTAACAATTTCATTCTATCACAAAATCAACCGACAACGATACTCGTTTCGCTTGATGGATTCAGATGGGATTATTTGCAACGAAGTGAAAGTGCTTACTTGAATTCGATTGCAGATGTAGGCGTTAGAGCCTTGTCGCTCAAATCGGTTTTCCCTACATCTACATTTCCTTGTCATTATTCGATAATCACAGGTCGCCACCCTGATAACCACGGAATTATAGCGAATTCTTTTCATGATTTGTTTTCAGGTGAGAAATTTTCAATAGGTTCGGCGGCAATGTACGAAAGTAAATGGTGGAGAGGTGAAGCCTTTTGGGAAACGGCAAAGTTAAATGGTATCAAAACCGCATCATATTTTTGGCCCGGCTCGGAAATTAGCGATGTTGATAGACGCCCTGATTTTTACGAGAAATACGAACATACACGCCCATATGAAGTAAGGGTAGAAGGCGTTTTGCGTTGGCTGACGCTGCCGGAAAATATTCGCCCGAAATTCATTACACTTTATTTTGATGCAGCAGATTCTCGTGCACATTCACATGGAATTGATTCACCCGAGTTAAATGAGGCTATAACATTGTTGGATAGAACTATACGCAATCTTGACCTCGGTCTCAAAAAGCACGGTATTAAGGATAGCGTTAATTTAATAATCGTGTCTGACCATGGAATGACAACAATTGATTCAACGCGCATCTTCAATGTTCGTGAACTAATTCCTGACGATGATGTATATATAAATGCAATGGGTCCATTTGCATTAATTCAAGCACCGAAATATAAATCCGGGACAATTTTCACCTTATTAAAACAAAAAGAAAAGGGCTATAAAGCCTATTTTCGGAACGAAATGCCAGAAAACTTCAATTTATTTTCAAATCCTTTGTTGACCGATATTATTTTAGTTGCTGATATTGGGTGGCTTATCCAAACTGACTATAATTGGTCGAGTACATATTTGGCTACTCACGGATATGACAATAGTCATATGGATATGCACGGAATTTTTATTGCTCGCGGTCCATCGTTTAAATCAGAATATAGAACAGGTACATTGAATTCAATAGATATTTACCCTATGCTTTGTAAAATTTTCGGTATCAGACCTGCTCCTGGGATTGACGGCAGATTGTCGGACATTCTTCAAATATTAAAAGATTAAGTGTATTATATGAAATCGTTCAGAAATTTATTAATTTTCATACTTATTTTATTTTCAATTGAGCAATCTTCAGCTCAAACGAAATACACGGATGGTATTGATACTTTAAAATTCAGAAATACAATGAGTTATAGAGATATTATTTTACCTCGAGATTATTATAATATCGAAACAAATAAATCTCGATTTAGCGAAAGATTATTCGAGAACCCACTCTACGGATTCGATATAGTTTCGTTTTATTCCAACGAAATCAACAATCTCAATGTTAACTCATTCGAACCTTTTCTTGGTCACGTTTTCGCCGATTTGGGAATCAGCAAGCCTGATATTTCGGAACTGAATGCTATGATGCCACGATTAATGCTAAATGATATGCTGGGAGTCAATCTTGATTCTGTATTTGGTTCATTGGGTGGGATTATAATGAGCAAATATATTACTATTTATATAGTTGGGAGAACGATTCTTGAAAAACGTCTTAATTCAATTGATTTCAATACATTAGCTTTCATGATGAATTATGCAGATTCGATAATATACAATCCTACTTTAGATGCTGATGATTTGTTTGAATATAAGAAGAAAAATGCGGCATTTCGAGAGATTGCAGCTCAATTTTATAAAAATAAATGGGTGCTTGATAGCCTTCAAACGATGTCCGCAGGGATTTCAATTTTACGCGAAATAATTAAAACAAATGATGTTGTAAAAAGCAATTTTGTTGGAGCTGATAACCAAATAAAATCGGCTATTATTGATACAAAATATGGCAAATTCGCTCTCGGAGGCACAGGTAAAGATACATACAAAGGAGATTTTGCATTAATTGTGGATTTGGGTGGCGATGATAATTATGAGCTGGAAGTTAAAGATAAGTTATCAAACATAACAAATCCTTTGAGATTGATAATTGATTTTAACGGTAATGATAATTATAAAAGTGGAGATTTTGGCTTAGGATGCGGATATTTTGGTGTTAATGCGGTTTTTGATTTGAATGGGAATGATAAATATCAAGCAGGAAATTATAGTCTCGGATGCGGAATATTCGGATTGGGTGCAGTTTTTGATTATTCGGGAGATGATGTATATAAATCAGGTTCATTTTCACAAGCGTCAGCATTTTTTGGGCTTGGCTTTATGAAGGATGATTCGGGCAATGATACTTACAATGCTCAACACTTTTCGCAAGCCTTTGCCGGACCAAAAGCCTTCGCATTTTTGAATGATAAATCCGGAAATGACAAATATATTTCAAACGTAAAAGCAGACGAAGCCTCATATTCCCAAGCAGTTGCTCTTGGTATGCCAAGATTTACAGGTGGCGGACTTGCATTTCTTGTTGACATCAAAGGCGATGATACGTATAAGAGTACATCTTGCTCGCAAGCCTTTTCGTCATGGTATTCAGTCGCGGCATTGATTGATTCGGAGGGTGATGACAATTATTCGGCTGAAACTTTCTCCCAATCTGTTGCAGTCAATACGTCCCACGCGATTTTGATAGACAATGGTGGCGACAATGAGTTCAATTCTAAATCCCAATCTCAAGCGTTTGCTTATGATTTGTCATTCTCTGCACTAATCGCCAATGGTAATTCTATATTAAAATCATCTCGCAGAATAGAAGATTCCGTATTTGGGGTTTCCCTTTTGCTAAATAACAGCAATTCAAGCGATAGCACCATTTATACTTTTACAAAACATAATAAAGCTGAAAATATGCATTCCCAAGTGCTTTCTTCAGGTATTACTTGTAAATTGGAATATGACAATAATAATACTTCTCACATGCCTAAGATTGAATTAATGTCATTACCAATTATGAGTTTTAAATTAAAACAGAGAAACTTTAAAGAACCAAAATTAAATAATAATTTAAGTGATTTGATTTCCATTGCAACAAACGAAAGATTACCGACACAGATGAGAGAATCCGCAATTGATGCAATGATTGATGATACAACGATTACTTTGAAGGCGTTCGGGCTGCTACTTGCGGATAATTCTGAAAATTCAATACCTTTATTACAACGCTTTACAAATCAATTTGATGCTAAATTGTTTATTTCGTTATTAGAAGATTCTCTCCATTCTGTTAATCAAAACACAGTTATCAATTCTGCAAAAATGATTGTCGAACTTAATAATTCAAAATCATTCGATAAAATCGCTGAGCAACATAGTAATGTTAATTGGATTGTTAGAATTCATATAGCCGAAAATATAGGGAAATTTAATAGTGGTAATTATTCGATAATTTTACGATTATTACTTGAAGATTACCAACCTTATGTTCGAGCAGCAGCAGCCAAGTCCTTAGCGATTTCTGACCCAAAACCCGAGAATTTGGCCGGGGCGCTCAATGATTCGATTTTTATCGTAAGAAAAGCAGTAATTAATGGATTAAATTCACATCCCAAATTAGATATTAAATTGTTCAATCAACTACTTCCATTGTGCCAATCTTATAATTCGGCTGCTTTATTGGCAAATATATTTCCTAAAATTGAGTTGAAAAAGAAAGATTTGAAAATTATCGAAAAAACAATTGCTGAAGCTCCACATAATTTCATCAAAGCATTGTACTATAATCCGGGGCTTGTGCCTGATGAAAAAGTTTATGCGATAGTAAGCAAAAGAATTGCCGAGATAAATAATAGCACGGAGGCACCCAATGCCGAATAATAAGCGATTAATTGTGCTGTCCTCGCCCAGCGGTGGCGGGAAAACGACTGTTGCACGATTTTTGATGCAGCAATATCCAAGTATTAGGTTCTCAATCTCAGCTACTACGCGGTCTAAACGTCCGAACGAGAAGGATGGAATTGATTATTATTTTCTTTCCAGAGAGGAATTTGAATCATCAATAAATGCGCATGATTTTGTCGAATATGAACAAATATTCGATAATTATTATGGCACATTGAAAAGTGAAGTTGAAAAAGCTTTTGGCAATAATGAATTATTGATTTTCGATATTGACGTAAAGGGTGCTTTTTCGATAAGGCAGAATTATCCCAAAGATGCATTGCTAATTTTTTTGGCTCCACCAAGTCTCGAAGTACTCGAAGAGCGTTTACGAGGCAGAAGTACTGAAAGCGAAACACAGATTCAAATTCGATTGGCAAGAGCAAAAATGGAGCTTGATACGGCTGGTGATTTCGATTATGTGGTAGTAAACAATGTTTTGAATGATACAATCAATGAAGTGGAGCGAATTGTCTCCGAAAATTGCTTCAACGAAAAATTATAATTTAAGACTAATTACAATTTTGAAGGAATCAAAATTAAAAGTCCCTTCTCCACTGAAAGGATAAAAGGCTTGTTGACGGCGGAGTTCATACATTACCCAAGATAGAAGGTTTTTGTATGTGAATTTCATCCAAGGATAATTCCTACCGAATTCCTCGAATAATTCGGGTTCCCAAATTTCGATAAATCGTTGAGTGACATTATCGAACAGCCACATTCCTACCCATTCTGCAGGCAGGAAATTCTTGTAATAAAGCGAATGTTCGTAAATTAAATCAACATTTAAAGATTTATAGATTTGCATTCTAACTCCGGCGCTCCACTGTCCACCGAATTTGAATGTTTCATCGAATGAATTGATTAATGAATCGTCGAAAGTTAGCGATAAACGGTCAATAAAGTCAGTCCTCGTCCATGTAAATGCCGAATTGTGCATAAGCCAGAAATTCGAGTTATTACCAAAATTGTAGCCATAGCCATCATTCAACCCGAAACCGAATCGCCATGTATCGCTCACCACTCCATCGCTTTGGATATTGAAAGTCTTGAAATTTGTAGAAATATTGCCTATAAATAGATACTCTGATTGGTGCTTGAACAAATCTTCAAATGTCTCATCTTCAATCAATCTGACAAATCCATAGCAGAATTCGAGATTGAAAGTATTTGCCAATTCAGTATTAAATTTATCGAATCCGAACGAAGGGAAAGTCAATCCGTAATGTGACGAAAGGTAAGTTTGGTTCTGTATATGCCCCGGTTTGGAATAAAACTCTTTGAAAAAACGAACAAGCCTCGGCTCTTCATCAATCTGAGCCGAAGCCGTGTAAGTCAATAAAAACATCAAAACTAATAACTTTTGCAAAAATGTCCTCGTCAAAATTTAAGTGTTAGACGGCTTAAAGCTAACGAAGTTGTTAGAATTTGAACGTCAGTCCAACTTTGAACGAATCATACATGAAGGGCGGAACTGTTTCAAGGGGCCAATTCATGTTTTTCTTCCGCAATTCAAAGAATCCGTAATTAACGGCATTTTCGAGCACAAAGTACATAATAGCACCTGCCACGGGGCTTTTCTCGATTACAGCTTTTGAGAACCATCCGGTTAAGCCCTGAGCCGCTCCTTGAATTATTCCGCTGGCTGCCCAATACCAAAACATATGACGAGGGTAAACCATTGCCCGTTCGTATCCGACATTTAACCCTACATTTTCAATCGGGTAGAATGTCATTGATGCTTCAAACATATTACCAAATCTAAGTTGGCTACCAAAGACATCAAGGTTAGTCTGTTGAATTGTGTCGCTTGTTTTGTCTTCAAAATCCAGACTTGTCCATGTAATACCGGAAATAGAATTGAAAAATAGTTTTTGGGAAGATTTCCCAATTCCATAACCACTATTTCGTTGAAGTCCGAAACTCCACGCAGAAGTTCTGATTCCATCGGCGATTTCTGTTTTTGAGCCTAAATCCTGCGAATAATATGATACTGCTAACATATTATTTTCATGCTTGAATACACTTGAGTTCAGTTTGCTCATTTCGTCAATATAGCTAATTCCGAATTGAACATTGATGCTATTCAGTATTGCAAAATCATCTGTTACAGCATCTTCGTGGTAGAATGGAGTAACAATTCCGTAATTGAGGGCAAATGTCGGATGTTCAAAAGAGCTTTTAAACCTTAATCTGAACATTTCAAAATCATCTTCAACACCTGCAGTGTCAAGCACTTGGTTTTCATCAGCTTTAAGAATATTAAAATTTGCATTAGAAATTAAAATGACGAACAGTATAAAATGCATAAACTTAAACATATTAACCTCATTTTTTGTTTGAACGAACTCTAAATACTTGCACATTAATACCGTACTTACGAATTTTGTTATGCAATGTTTCACGACTAATTGCTAAAGCTGCGGCAGATTTGCTAACGTTACCATTGTTTTTCTCGAGAGTGGCTTCGATTTTGCGTTTGTCAACTTGTGCGATGTCTTCTTTTAGCGTTGAATTCCCTGTTATGAATTGGTCAGGAGTTTCGGAGCTATGATGACTTTTCATTCCGCTATTCATGATTTTGTACAAATCATTGACTTCGACTTTTTCGGTACGTGTGGTTTGCATAGCAACTCTGATAACGCTGGCTAATTCACGCACATTTCCGGGCCATTTTTGCTCTGCTAAAAATTCAAGAGCCGACGGAGATAAAAACTTGGTTTCGGAGTAATCTTCGTTATGCTTTTGGATGTAAAATTCGGCAATATTAGGCACATCTTCTTGCCTTTGAGCCAAATTCGGCATATTGATTTCACATTCGCGTAAACGGTGGTATAGCTGTTCTCTGAATCTTGATTCTCGCATTGAAAGTACTAAATCCTTATCAGTTGCGGAGATGAAACGAATGTCCACTTCTTCACTATTAACTGAGCCAACTTTTCGGACAACTTTCTCTTCAATTGGGATAAATAAATTCGATTGCAAATCCAAAGTCATTTCGCCGATTTCATCTAAAAATAGAGTTCCTTTGTTAGCTTCGTGGAATAGACCTTTCTTGGTATCGGTTGCACCTGAAAAAGAGCCTTTGATATGACCAAAAAGTTCGCTTTGGAATAGTTCTCGCGGAATATTCGGAATATCAACGGTTATGAATGGATGCTTCCCTCTACGACTTATGGCATGAATAGCTTTAGCTGCAAGTTTTTTCCCTGTCCCTGTTTCACCAGTTATTAATACATTCAAATCAGTCCTACCGTATCGCAGAATACTGTCGCCAACGTCCAAAAGTGCTTTACTCCGTCCCATTAAACCGTGACTTTCCAAGAATCGTCTGATTTCCTCAATTTCCGGAGCTGATTCGGTATAAATGCTGCTTTGCAAAACTTGCTTGATTTGTTCTTTATTTATTGTACTCTTTTCGATAAAATTCACAGCGCCAAGCTTTGTGGCTCTTACTGCCGATTCTATTGTACCTTTTCCGGATATCATAACTACCGGAATGTAAGGATGATTGCGTCGGAAAAGTTCGAGCAAGTCAAGACCGTCATATTGTTCGTCCGGACCAAACTCGATGTCGAGCAATATCAAACTGATTTGCTTGAAAAAACGTTCAACTCGGCTAATTGCCTCAGTCGGATTGGTAACTACTTGAGTCTGAAATCCGTTAGATTCGACAATTTCAGCAATTGTTGTCGCAAAATCAACATTATCATCTACGATTAATACTCTCATTTTAATTCGTGCTTTGGTTTACAGTAATTAATTCTTCTAATCTTTTGTACATCACACTGAAATCCCTATTGCCTTTATTGTCATGATTCGGATTCCACAAAGCCCTAAACCTGTAATTCATGCCCGGATTGATAAATTCGATAAAATGATTTGTATCTGCCGGTACGTGTAGCGATTGGGTTCGAAGCATTATATTCATCAAATCTGAGTATAAACTACAAAAAGATTTCGTATCTTGAATTGTAGTAATATACTCGCCTGCGCCATCTTTGCTTTGGTAAGCATTATTGTGAATTTTTCTGTCGCTTGTCAAAGTGTAATTATTTCCGTGTATATCGCCATTAATGATTCTGCCCCAATTTATCTTAAAATCCCTGTCTCTATCACCCAAGCAGTCAGTACTTTTTTGGGTAGAACTGCAAGAAATAAGGATTGTTAATATTGATAGTAACAGTATTTTTATCATAAATTATATTCCGTATTTTGATATAAATTCATCAAATCTTTTCATACATCTTTCTTTGCCGATTAACTGCATTGTGTCGAACATTCCGGCACCATTTGGCTTTCCTGTCAAAATCAATCTCAATGGGTGAATTATTTCTCCCATCTTTTTATTTGACGTTTTAGAATAATCTTTCGTAACAGCCGCAATTTCATCGTGAGTAAAACTTTCCAAATTACTGTATATTTCAATCAAGGGCACAACTAAATTCCGAGTTTCTAAATTCCAATGTTTAGCTAAGTATTCCTCATCAATTGAATATTCGTCAGCAAACATATAGCTTGCAAAAGTCGGAATTTCGCTCACGAAAATGACCCGTTCGCGGAATAAATGTGCAATCGCCGCCGTTGTTGTGCTATCTGCGGACTTAAAGCCTTGTTTAGACAATTCTGTTTCGAGCATGATGCCGAGCGTTTCTGCGGGCAAATCCTTCAAATATTGCTGCTGCATCCAATCCAATTTAGCCGTATCGAAAACTGCGCCACCTTTGTTTACTTTTTCGAGATTGAACAAGTCAATTAACTCCTCAATGGCATAAATTTCGCGGTCGGCGGTCGGATTCCACCCTAATAGAGCGATGAAATTGACAAAAGCATCGCGGAGATAGCCCTTGTCACGGAAATCTTCAACCGCAACTGAACCTTGTCGTTTGCTGAGTTTGCTCTTATCGTGATTGAGCAAAAGCGGCAAATGTGCAAATTGGGGAGTCTGCCAACCGAAAAAATTATACAGCAAAACATGCTTCGGCGTTGATGGCAACCATTCCTCGCCACGAATGACGTGAGTAATACTCATTGTGTAATCATCAACGACGTTTGCCAGATGATAAGTCGGGAATCCATCTGATTTGAGCAAGATTTGGTCATCAATATCATTCGTATTGACTGACACATCGCCACGAATCAAATCTTGAAAGCGTACTTCCTGATTTTCGGGAACTTTCAGCCTAACGACGTATTCAGCGCCACCATCAAGCAATTCTTGAGTTTTTTCAGCACCCAGAGTGAATTGATTTTTCATCACTTTGCGGTCGTACTTTGTGTCGAAAGAATCCGTTTTACTTTCTCGCATCACTGCAATTTCATCTTGAGTATCAAAGGCATAGTAGGCATGACCGCTGCCAATCAACTCTGCAACGTATTTTTGGTAAATCGCCAAACGCTCAGATTGGACATAAGGACCGAAATCGCCGCCAACATGAGGTCCTTCGTCATATTCAACACCTGCCCATTTGAGCGAGTCAATCAGCTTTTCGGTAGCATTTTCGACCAATCTTGTCCTGTCGGTATCTTCAATTCTCAATATCATCGCGCCACCATGCTTGCGTGCAAACAAATAGTTGTACAATGCCGTTCGTAAGCCGCCTACGTGCAAATAACCCGTTGGTGATGGTGCAAATCTGACTCTAACTTTCATCAATTTTAATTTTCTTAATTTTACATTTAAACGAATATGCAAAATAACTAAATTTTTCCATATTGCTTATGAAATCAATCAGATTAGAGCAGATTTAAGAGTGAATAAATTTAAATATTCTATACATGAGAGCACTGTCTGAACTGTGATTTGTATGATTATGGTGATTGTTGTGATTATGAAATGTTTAATATTCAGATGGACTCCACCTCGCAGGTGGAGTCCATCTAAGTCAGGCTACATCTTCACAAACATCTGCGTCCTATTGCCGAGTCGCAGATAATACACACCACGATGAAGATGGGAAATATCAATGCGTTGTAGATGTCCAACATCTCCAAGATGTTGGACATCTGCTAATTCAAGCACGCATTCGCCAAGAGTATTGAAGATTTGGACAGCGGAACCTTCCGAAGGCTCGAAACCTTCGGAAGGTTTCGAAATTGTAATATATTCGCTTGCGGGGTTAGGGCTAATTATTGCGCTGATTTGCACTGATTCGGTGATGCTTGTTGGTTGATTGCAAATACTGCCGGTGCGGTGAATATTGTTCTGGAACATTGTCCAGTCGGGTCCTTGTCCGGTTCCTGCCGAAATTGCGTATGCTCTGCCGTAATTGCTTTGCCAATTGGGGTATTCGACAAAACCCCCAATGATGAAAACATCGAGTATTCCGTCGGCGTCAAAATCAGCAACTACCGGAGCATGGTCTATCGAAAACTCTTTCCCGATGTGGGCAGCAAGGTCAAGAGTCCAAATTTCTGAGCCGTCAATTCCACTAAGCGCTATTACTTGTCCGCCCGTGGTGCCGAAAATCACATCGGGCAATCCGTCGTCGTCAATATCGGAAAGTGCCGCTCCACGAAAAGATTGCTTGAAATCGGGGATATCATATTCCCACATTACAGTTCCATCAAATTTGAGTGCATAATAGCGATAGTAGCTCGAAAACACCATTTCGCATTTTCCGTCGCCATCTAAATCTCCGGCAACGACAGGCGAGCCGACATAGGAAATGGCTCTAAATTTCCAAATCTGCGCACCATCTCCGGCATTTATCGCATACAAATTGCCGTCGTAATCGCCAATTATCAAATCCAATTTACCGTCTTCGTTTACATCGAGCAATGTTGTGCCATGATAAACCACATCTGCCAAATCGAATGTCCACATTAGTACTTGGTCGTAACCGCGATATGCATAAACTTTGCTTTGATTATTTTCCTTATTAAATTCCCACGACGCTACTACGAAATCTAATTTTCCGTCACCGTCAAGGTCAACAATTGTCGGGGCAGTTTGAATCCATGAGTTTGTATCCACTTTTAAGTCCCATTTTTTAATGCCATCGCTTGCGTTGATACATATTACATATCCGCCGAATTGCCCGTGTAAAATCTCCAATTTCCCATCGGTGTCAATATCGGCAATTGTAGGAGGTGAATCGCTGCCGCGCGTGAGAGTTTTCCATTTTACTTCGCCTGTTGCTCCATCGAAACAATAGGTGTAGGGATTGCAAGAACTTGCGACGATAACGTCCAGCAAGCCATCGCCGTCAACGTCGTAAATAAGCGGGGCGGTGTCATTGCAACCCTCCTGCCAATCAGTAGTATTGTACTTCCAGAGCAATGTGCCATCATCCAAATTGAGAGCATAAACCATGCTATCGTTGCGATAACACCCGAACACTACTTCCAATTTACCGTCATGGTCAAAGTCGGCGAGTGTGGATTGCCCGTAGGAATTGTCGTTCAGGTCGTACCACCACTTAATTTCAGGTACTTCTGCAACAGAATGGATTGCAATCAACATAAAAATTAGAATCAAAATTTTCATACATTTACCCTTGATATTGATTTTACAAACATAATAAAAGACTGTGAATAAGTTGTCGAAATAGGTGAATATTTTAATTAGTGAATTTCCAAATTAACAATATTGACTACCCTATTGCTTATAAACAATTCATATTCACACCAAACGTGATAAATTAATATTCAAAACCAATGTATTGATTGGATTTCTTTAAAGTTTGTAGATTTTTTTCAAATGAAAGCTTGATAAAAATTAGCTTTGACTAAAAATTAATTTTCAATTGTTAAAATCTAAGTGAAATTATTTATATTCGCATATGGAACAAATTATAGTTTTTGCAACACTTTTTATAGTTTTGGTGCTATTTGCATGGGGACGAATTCGTCATGATTTCGTCGCCTTGATTGCTTTGTTTATTCTTGTCATAGCGGGCATCGTAGCTCCGGCAGACGCCTTCCTCGGATTTGGTCACCCTGCTGTCATTACTGTTGCTGCTGTGCTTATTATCGGAAAGGGAATCGAATACTCGGGTTTGATGGATTTGCTCGGCAAATGGATGATGAAAATTGGTAATAATGTTACACTCCAAGTGTTAGGATTGACTGCTATGACGGGGATTGCATCTGCGTTCATGAACAACGTCGGTGCTTTGGCAATTATGATGCCGATTGCGATACATTTAGCTCGCAAAAGTAGCAATCCACCATCATATTTTTTGATGCCGATAGCTTTTGCATCATTGCTTGGTGGTATGACAACGTTGATAGGTACTCCGCCTAACATTATTGCATCATCTTTTCGAATGAATGAATTTGGTACACCATTTCAATTGTTCGATTTCGCTCCTGTTGGCGTCATAGTTCTTGTTGCAGGAATTTTATTCATAAGTTTGATTGGCTGGAGATTGTTACCAAAACGCTCTGCAGAAAAGTCAGAAAAAGACTTATTCAATATTGATGATTATATCACGGAAGTCAGAGTTACAGCCCGCTCTAAAATGGAAAATTCACTTATAGAGAATTTGAAAAAAAGCACTAAAACCGATATCCAAATTCTTGGATTAATACGGCATAACGAAAGAATTCATGCTCCCGACCCAAAGGAAGAGTTGAAAGTTGACGATATTATTATCATTGAAACAGATGCCGACGAATTGAGTAATTTTCTCGATTCGACCGGTTTTGAACTTGTCGGCGGCAAAACACTCTACAAAGAAGCCGGTGGCTCGGAATACATTACGACAACCGAAGCCATTGTCATGGCTGATTCACCTATCGTCGGGCAAACAGCAACAAGTTCGCAAATGCGTACTCGTTTTGAAGTTAATCTTCTTGCAGTTGCTCGCCGAGAAACAAAAATTCATCGCCGATTAGACCAAATAATTTTCCGTACAGGAGATGTGCTATTGCTACAAGGAAAAGCAAACACAGTTGACGAGGTAATTAAAACTATTGGATGCTTGCCTCTGGCACGTCGCGGATTGAGATTGGGCTATCAGAAAAAAATATTGTTGACTATGAGCATTTTCATTGCTTCAATATTGCTTGTTGTTTTTGATTTACTCGAAGTACAAGTGGCATTTTCCTTAGCAGCAGTTACAATGATTTTGAGCGGAATACTGCCCCTCAAAGACGTTTACACAAGTATTGATTGGCCCGTAATAGTTTTGCTCGGTGCAATGATGCCGGTGGGTTTTGCACTCGAGACTTCCGGTGGAGCCGCCGCTATCGGGTCGCAAATTCTGCACATAGGCACTTCATTCCCAACGTGGGCAATGATAGCGATTGTATTAATCATCACGATGACTTTATCGGATGTGATTAATAATGCAGCGACCGTTGTGTTAATGGCGCCAATAGCCTTGAACGTCGCACATGGGCTGGGTGTAAACTCGGATGCCTTTATTATGGCTGTTGCAATAGGTGCATCTTGCGCATTCTTAACTCCTATCGGTCACCAATCAAACACTCTCGTCATGGGTCCCGGCGGTTATCGCTTTACCGATTATTGGAGAATGGGATTGCCTCTTGAAATCATTATCATAATAATTAGTGTACCATTGATAATGTTTTTCTGGTTATGATAAGTCGTAGTTTAAGACTAATTGTACAATTATTCAACGCACCTTGTCTCTAATCGAAAAAAGGTGAAAGATAGACTAGAATAGCCCGAAAGCCGCTCCTACCAATTGTAAGAATGGATTAGGCGATGTACTATTTTTTTTTACCTGGAATAATTCTAGTAAATGAGTGAAAAACTTGATTTGGAAAATCAATGCTTGATTTACCACAAAACTGCCTGAGTCGTACAGAACCGCCGTATGATAAACGGTGCTTGCGGTGTTGCGAGAGGACATTGTGTATCTATACCATAACTCCTACTCGATTATAGTGTTTAATAAATATTTTTTTTTGTTTTTTTTTTGTATATTTGTATTAGTTTAATGAGGATTATATTTGGGTTCTAATCCTCATTAAATTAATATAAATTCAATGTATAGAACCCACATTAGGAGTTGTTATGTTAAAAATTTTACTACTCTCAATTTTTGTATTATTTTTGGGTTATCAAAGTATGATAGCTCAAGAATTTGCCGGCAGTGAATCATGCAAAGGTTGCCACCCTGCAGCTTATGCAAATTGGAAACAATCCGGACATCCGTATAAAATACAAAAGCTTGATGGGACCAATGGTCCAACTTATCCTGTCCTATCTTCCCAAAAGACAATAGGAACAGTAATAAACTACACTTTGCATACCGGAGTACCTGAACCTCCTGAAGGTTTGCAATGGAGTGAAATTAGCTTTGTTCTTGGTGGCTATTGGTCAAATGCTCGCTTCTTAGACAAAGAAGGGTACTTAATCTGGGGAGCAAAACGCCAATATAACCTTGCTACTAGAAAGTGGGTAAATTATACACAAGCCGATCCCGGGAAAGGGTCATATTCTTACAGTTGCTATCGTTGCCATACAACGGGACCAAGCAAAGAAAAAACACCCGCATTTGAAGCATATCCCGGTATACAAGGAAGTTGGGCTGAGGCTGGCATTGGATGTGAAGGTTGTCACGGACCAGCAAAATCTCATGTTTCAAATCCTGGTCAGAAACCAAGCATAAATCGCGAATGTCTTCCTTGCCATGCTCGTGACAGAGACTTCGAAACAACTACTTATACATGGAATAAAAGAGTTGAATGGCAATCAAGAACAGTCAGCGATGTAGCAACCGGTTTTATTCGTCACCGTGAGCAAGGCGATATGATGCTTGCTTCAAAACATGGTGAAATGGGCTTCAATTGTGCAACTTGCCATGACCCACATAAAGGCGTTTATTTCAATTTAGGTGGAATTAAACCAAGTGCAAGTTGTGAAAATTGCCACACAAATAAAACTATAGTGGGACATGAATTTTCAAAAACAAACGCTTCATGTATTGATTGCCACATGCCAAAAGCGGCAAGAAATGGTGACCAATTATCGCCATATGTATCGGAACAAAGCGCACACTATTGGAAAATAATTACTGACCCAATAACTATGTTTGAAAATCTGGAGGATATTTCTAATACTGCCACACCTCCTGCTACTTTCAAGTTCATCAAAGTTGATGATAATGGAATATCAGGAACAACTTTGGAATACTCATGTTTGCAATGCCATACTGCAAAAGATGTTCAGTGGGCTTCTATTTATGCCAAAGGAATTCACAAAAACGGTATTACACATATAAATACTCAACCTGGAACTTCATCTGCTTATTCTTTAGGTCAAAACTACCCTAATCCATTCCAACATAGTACTACTATTAGCTTTATTTTACCAAAAGCATCAAATGTTACTTTAAATGTTTATAATGCTTTAGGTCAACAGGTAGCTGTACTTATTGACAATGTGTGGATGAATGGAGGTACGCATAAAATTGATTTCCATGCAAAAGGATTACCTAACGGAGCTTATATATACAGCATTCAAGCTAATAATTTTGGATTTTCACGTAAAATGATTTTGAGTCAATAAAAGTTATTGTTCCAAATAAATTTGATTAGGAACTACTCCTAATTTGTTAATTGGATACAATATGTCTGAAATTTATAAGTGAAGAATTCTAATATTTCAATTAATTTGAAATATTTGAATCCTTCACTTTTTTTATACCATCAGAATTTTTCGATAATCTCTTCTTAATGACATTTTAACACCTAATCATCGGATGAGAATATCGCATTTGGAGCGTGGAGTGTATTACATCCGTGTAGTCAGCTAATCGAGGATGTTTGTGAAAGTATGAACTTTGAGGTCTGAACTATATGATGTCTGAAATTCAATATCTTTTCATTGTCGAAGCTTGACCGATAAATAAGCCTATGCCGTTGCCATGCACATTCCACTGTACGTTTAAACCATCTGAGCCAAAGATTCCGCTGTTGCTACTTCCATTATGCCTCGAGTTGAAATAACTATAATATTGCTCATCATAAGAGTAAAGGAAAAATATATATTCTTTAATATAATTTTCAATAAACTCTTCACTCATGCTTACATCATAGGAAAATCGAAGAAATTCACTACGGATTTTACCTTCCGAATTCCTGTTATTATAGCTATAAATATCATAACTGTAAAACAAGCTTTTACCTTGGTCGAAATAGGCCGTCTGATATACAGCACCGGGCTTTGGAGCAAATTCGCTATATACTATAACTTCTTTATATTTGAAATTTTCGTATTCATATTCAGATTCGACTATTTCGTAGTAAATATCATCCAATTCAACGCGTTCGGGGATAGTTGTTTGCGCTGTAGCAATTTTCCCTTTCCATTCAGCACGCAAATAATATGTTTTGCCAACTTCGACTAATATATCATCATTTCCATAATATGCGCCGTCGTAAGTCAACTCATAATCATTGGTACCGTCTGAAATAGTTAATTTTGCATCACTGACAATTGCATTATCCTTGACGTATTCTTCAAGTGGCGGTAAAGTGCGTTCAACTGTAATATATTTGATTCCTTGCCCGGGACCAATAACTGCACGAATTACTAATTGTTCCACATATGGCAAAGTGACATCCGAAACTGTTTCTTCGCAAGAGTTTAGGGCGACGCTGAATATAATTGCTATTATTAATAAATATTTCATTTTATTTTCTCCGAATTAAAATTTGAAACTAAGTCCGAGTGTCGGAATAATTGGAAATAGGGTAACTTGTCGAACAGTCTTTTTGTATTCGCCTGTATCTTCGTCCCAATCACTAATATACCAAGCGAAAGGATTTTTGCGATTGTAAACATTGTATATATTCATCGAGAGTTGGAAAGGTAAATCGAACCACGAGAATTTATACATGAAATTCAAATCCATTTTGTGAAATGCGGGCAATCTGGCGCCGTTTCTGTCTGTATATTGGTATCTCTCGTAACCGCCGTAATACTGTTCCCCTACATCCGGGAAGGAATACACACCTGTCGGCATTGTAAAAGCTTGACCTGTTCCGTAAACCCACGAAGCACCAAGTTCCCAGTTTTCGCCGAGTTTGTAAGTCAATACTAAATTTATATCATGTCGTCTGTCGTAACGCGGTGAAAACCATCTGCCACCATTAGTTTCGTCAAATTGGCGTTTAGTCCAAGCAAGAGTGTAGCCAATCCAACCAGTGAACGAGCCGATTTGCTTGTTCAAAAACAGTTCCAATCCATATGCAACGCCTCTGCCCGATGTGAATTGTTCTTCAATCGGGATTCCGAGAGAAAAATACGAGCCTTCCTTGTACTCATACAAATTTTTCATATCCTTATAATAGACTTCAGCTGAAAATAGGTATTCCCCTTCTGCAAAAATATGCTCTACACCCAAAACTCCTTGCCAAGATTTGCTTGGTTGGATTTTTTCAGTTGAAGGGAACCACAAATCGGTCGGCAAAGTAATGTCATTTCGGACAATCAAATGCAAGAACTGATGTGCCAAAGCAAGCGAGCCTGTCATCGAAGTTTTGTCTGTCAGCTTGTATGATGCAGAGAGTCGAGGCTCGAAAGCAAAGTAATCGCCTCCCTGAAAATAATACATCCTCGCACCAAGGTTGGCGTTCATCAAATCGGAAATTTTCCATTCATCTTGAAAATACAAAGAGGCTTCGAGTGATTGCAGTTCTTTACTCGTAAATTCATTGGGAACTTCATCGAACATATCGAAACCTAATTCGGAGCGGAAATTATGCCATATAGTTTCCAAGCCTGTTTTGATAGTATGATTTTGAGCAGGGAAATACTGTGCTTCGGCTCTCAACATAATGTCCTTGATGTGTGAACCGGAATTGAAATTTTCGCTCGGTCTTTCATTATTGTAGATTTCAGTATTAAAAGTGTAATCTGTATATATTAAAGAGAAATTAGTAAATATTTGAGGTGACAAAATATGCATCCAACGGATATTGGCTGTGCTATTACCCCAACTGATTCCAAAATTCTCATTAGATGATTCGGGTTCTTTAAGTACGTCTCTACCAAAAAATCCACTGACAAAAAGTCTGTCCGAATCTGATAATTGATAATTCAATTTTGCATTCAAATCATAGAAGTAATAAATCGGGACTTCGTCATTTGTGCCACCGCCTGCTAACCAAGTCAGAACATCGAGATACATTCTTCTACCTGACACCATAAATGTGGAGTTATCGTTAATCGGACCTTCGAGTGTAAGCCGTGAACTAATCATACTCACGCCACCGGAACCCGAAAATTTTTCTTTTGTGCCCTCTTTCATCGTCATATCAAGCACGCTCGACAACCTTCCGCCATATTCAGCCGGAAAGGCGCCTTTGATTAGCTTAATATCGCGAAGAGCATCGGCATTAAAAACGCTCAAAAATCCACCCAAATGCGATGGATTATAAACAATAACACCATCAAGCAGATTCAAATTTTGGTCCGGCGAGCCCCCACGAACATATAAACCGCTCGAAAGCTCACTTGCTTGTTGCACACCGGGCAATAGTTGCAGAACTCTGAATAAGTCAACTTCGCCGCCAAGTGATGGCATTTTGCTGACAAAATCCGGAGTGACTGTAACGGTAGAAATACGTGCTACCGAAGGCTCGTCACGTTGAGCTTCGACGGTTATTTCCTGCATCCGCACATCTTCTACTTTCATTTTGATATTTCGACGTACTGACTCATTTGAGCCGATAGAGATTTTTTCGATATAAGTGGCATAACCCACTCCCCGAGCAACTAAATAATAGCTGCCGGGTTTGATTCCCGGAACCGAATAGTAGCCAAATTTGTTTGAGACCGCTCCGGCGATAGGTTTTGAGCTTGTTACATTGGAATCGGGGAATATCGCGATTGTCAGCGAAATGACACTCTCGCCCGATAACTCTTCGGTTACAGAGCCCGATAATGAGCCGAGACCGTCTTCCTGAGCAAGAAGCATCATACTTGAAAACATCAGAAATATCAAAGCAAATATTTTTTTCATAATTTCCGTTTCTTAATAAAATACTGAAATGATACGAGTCATTTAATTAAAGGTTACACAAATTCAATCTCAGCATACTTTTTTTTTTAATAGAAAAATATCCTATTCAACTTTCCGGCAAATTGATCAAATTTTGTTTAATTTCATCAATTCCGACAAAAGCTACAAAATTTATAATTCCAAAAACTCTTTCTTGCAATTTACTATTAGGCAAAATCAGATTTCTAATTTGCATAAACCTATCAATAAACTCTTCGTTTGACTTTTTCTGAGACGATATTGCTTTCTTTCTAATGTGAATAAGTTGCTCTACAGATTTCGTAAAAGCCGATGCCACACTTTTTTCAAGATTTTTGTCAATTTTAATGATATGCCCGGACAATTCATTGTAAATTTGCTTTAGTGTCAGTTCAGCATTCAAGAATGCTAATTCAGCTTCGTCGCTAAATATATATTTAGGAATTATTTGCATAAATTCATCTTGGTGCGATTTGAATATTTCGGGGTTAATATCATATTTTTCCATAAAACGAAGACTGCGATTATCTAAGATTGTTACGCTGTGCCGAAGTATAATTCTTGGCATAATAATATTATAATAATTATATAATTTATTTAATTGCGCCAAATATGCTAATTCGCCCGGACCTGCAATATATGCCGCAGTCGGCAATACAGCATCTTGCATCAATGGACGTAATAATACTTTCGGGGAAAATGAAATAGGATTTTCGCTAAATAATTGCTTATAATCATCAAGATTATCTGAATTAATATTTTCGCGAATATTATTTCGGTGATAAAATAAATTAATATCGGAAATTTGTGCTTGCAAATGATAGCCGAGCGATAATAATTCATCATTTGTTTGATTAACAATTTCAGAAGTTTGCCCGGTATTGTTGAGTTCTTTTTCAGTGAATTTGGCAAAAAGACCATGCTCTCGAAATTTTTCAGCCGAAATAAATATAAATCCACAATCCGCAATAAAATAGTTAATGAACGTAACAAATGCTTCAGACCACGATTTGCCGACAGCATAAGAATCATCTAACACCTTCATGATTTCATCGGCATATTGAGTATTTTTTATTGCAACTGCCACTTGCTCTTTTAACCCGGTGATATCATCGCCAAAGAATCGGTTTGCAATGCTTACGTTTTCCGAATCATAAACTGCACTTAGATTTACAAGCGATAAATTGCTATCGAATAGGTTAATATTGCCGGCTTCAACAGCGTCGTGGTCGTTATCAGCTACCCAAAATACAGGGACAAAGTCGAATTCGGCGTGTTTAATCTTCATTTTTCGTGCGTAATCAAATGCCGAAAATGCCTTTGTCAGGCTATAAATCGGACCACCGAAAAGTCCGGGTTGCTGACCTGTCACAATTGCTAAAGCTTTCCCCGAGCATAATTTTTCGAGATTTTCGGATTGCAATTCATTCAAGTGCAAATAATGCATTGTGTTCTTGCAAACCTCACGAAGCCTTGAATAGTCGTCTTTACTCTTTAAAATTGCATCAAAAAAGTGCTTGTCATCGTGACGAGTATTATTGGATAAAAAGCGAGCAGCAAATTCGTCAGAGCGGATAAAATCCCGCACTAACTTCGATGAGCCGCCCAATTCGTTTGCAATAAGTTTCATATTTCAAATCAAAATTTATACTAACTCAAAATGAACCAAATTATTGCTTTGGAAGAATTCATGATTTCACCTTAGTTGTCACAACTGACAGGACAAGAGGTAGGGGTTCGGGGCTTGGGGCTTGGGGTTTGGGGCTTGGGGTTCGGGGTTTAATACAACGAAGTGGTTAAATTTCTATAGAAAACATTCAACCTTCCGAAGTTTCCAAAGCTTCGGAAGGTATTTTTTTTATCTCTGAAATTAGCCATGTATAAAGACATCACAATAATAAAAACGATCCATTATGTATGTAATTATCATAAATGAATAAAATATAATTTGTTAATATCATAATTGTTGCTTAAATTAGTATTGTGTTACAATGATTTGCTTTAAATATGTTTTCATGAGTGTTGATTTTCTCTATTCTAAACAATCTTCCATGCTCAAACAAAATAAAAAATTGAAAACTTTATTTTTTTTTAAATAGGAGTGTATTTATGAAGAGAATTATTCAGGCTGTATTTTTTGTATTGATGTTTTTGTTTGTAACTGATTACATTCAAGCTCAAACAACATATTTTGTAAAGCATGATGCAGCAGGAGCTAACAACGGCTCAAGCTGGGGCGACGCCTTTACGTCATTCCAATCGGCTCTAGATGTAGCAACGTTAGGCGATGAAATCTGGGTAGCTGCAGGGACTTACAAACCAAGTTATGATTATGGATTAGGAGGCGGGTCTAGATATAATCATTTCAGAATGATAGAAGGTGTAGAAATCTATGGTGGCTTTGCCGGGACAGAAAGTAATGTCTCAGAAAGGACAGATTTTGGTGACGGAGGTGCTAATGAAACTATATTAAGTGGGGACATTGGCTCAATAGGAGACCATACTGATAACTGCTACCACGTTTTATATCATCCAAGCGGATGGGGACTAACAAGTGCTGCAGTTCTAGACGGCTTTACCATCCAACATGGTTATGCAGACGGAGTTGCAGAACATCAGCGAGGTGGTGGTATTCATAATAATACAGCATCACCCAATCTCAACAACCTAATTATTAAGAATAATTATTCACCAAATCATGGCGGCGGTTTATATAATTATGCTTCAAGTCCATCTGTTATAAATACCATAATTGAATATAATACAGCTCACTGGGGTGGAGGAGTTTTTAATGGAGGTGCCTCAAGCCCAAATTTGACAAATGTTATTATTCGCCATAATCAAGCAACATCAGGTGGTGGTGGCATCTATAGTATTACTAACTCATCTCCAACTTTAATAAATGCATTAATTGCGAATAATTCGGCAAACGGAAATGGAGGAGGAATTGAAAATAGTTCTTCTTCTTCTGTTACATTGGTTAATGTTACTTTAGCTAACAATACTGCAACTAACGGGGGAGGAATTTTTTGTATAAGTACAGCTACAAGTGAGATTCGCAATTCAATTATTTGGGGCAATTATGCTCCGTCACAAGGGCATCAGATTTATACTGATGGATGTGATATTGACTTGTATTATTCCGCTTATAAAAATAGTAGTGATGATGTAGAAATTAAAGTCGGTGGTTCAGTTAATCCTGACCCCAATACAATTTTTTCAGCACCAAAATTTGTTGACCCCGACAATGAAGATTATCGCTTAGTTGGCTCATCACATTGCGTTAATTCAGGAGACAATTCCCAAAATTCTGAATCTTTCGATATAAGAGGTCAAGCCAGAATTCAGAATACAACTATTGATATGGGTGCTTACGAATGGACAAGCGGCACCGATCCTGATGATATATTGATTTTCGTCAAACACGATGCAACAGGCAACAATGACGGCTCAAGTTGGGATAATGCGTTTACGTCATTCCAATCAGCACTTGATGCTGCAGCTTCAGGAGACATTATATGGGTTGCCGCAGGGACATACTGGCCATCAAAAGAAGCTGACGGTACTACCGACGAACCTCTAAAATTTACTTTTAAAATGATAAGCGGTGTCCAGATATTCGGAGGGTTTGCCGGAACCGAAAGTGCTGTCAGCGAAAGAACAGACTTCGGGGAAGGTGGCTCAAATGAGACAATACTTAGTGGGGACTTCATGGGGAATGATATCTATTCAGGTAGCGGAGCAACATTGTCATTTCAAAATATGAGTGATAACTGTTATAATGTAATTTATAATATGAGTGTTGATAATACTGCACTTCTTGATGGTTTCACAATTATGGGCGGTAATGCCGTAGGACCATATCCATTGACAGAAGGTGGTGGAATTCACAATGAATTTTCGTCTCCTGTTTTTAATAATTTAGTTGTAAAATATTGTTTTGGGCATCATTATGGAGCTATTTCAAATAGATCTAACTGTTCAATCACAATGAATAATTCCATTATCAAATTAAACAAAACTAATGGTTCAGCTGCTTTGTTTTTATATAATGGTTCAAATGCTACTATTACAAATGTGCTTTTATATGGCAATTTTTCTAATAGCCCCGGAGCAGCCTTCCGTTCCGAGAATTCAAACACATTATTTAATAATGTAACAATTTCAAATAACCATTCAAATACTGGTGGTGGAGCAGGGTATATTAGAGGAAACACTGCGACAATGAATAATTGCATAGTTTATAATAATTCAACCAATCAAAACGGTAATGAATTCTATCTGGATAATAATGGCACTTTAAATCTTAACTATTCATGTTATTCTGCTTCAACAAATTATATATATATTGAAGCAGGAAGCGCTTTTAATCCTGATGTTAATTCAATTACCGATAATCCAAAATTTGCCAATCCGGCATCAGCTGATTTCAGAATTGCAGGAAATTCACCTGCTATAGATGCCGGTAATGATTCTTATAATTCAGAAGCTTTTGATATTCGTGGCAATGGATTCCCGAGAAAATTAGATGGCACCGACTATACGCAAGTAGGAACAATTGACATGGGAGCTTATGAATACAATTCAAACACTGACCCTGATGGCACATTTATCTTTGTAAAGCATGACGCAAGCGGTGCTAACAACGGTACAAGCTGGGATGATGCCTTTACGTCATTCCAATCGGCACTTGATGCTGCAGCTTCAGGAGACATTATATGGGTTGCCGCAGGAACTTACAAACCAAGCTATGATTATGGTTTAGGAGGCGGTTCGAGATATAATCATTTCAGAATGATTAATAATGTTGAAATTTACGGTGGATTTGCTGGGACAGAAGACCCAAATACTTTCGACCTTGCTGACCGTGATTTCGAAGCTAATGAAACCATTTTGAGTGGGGACCTGGACGGTGATGATATAGTAGATGATTTATTCACAAATAAAACTGATAATTGTTTTCATGTTTTTTATCATCCGAATGGATTGGCTTTGACTAATAATTCAGTTTTGGATGGTTTTACAATTTCCGGTGGATATGCTTTTGATACAGATACTGAATTTCGTCGTGGTGCAGGTATTTACAATAATAATTCCTCACCTATATTCTTTAATATAATCTTTACAAATAATAGAGCCAGTCTATTTGGTGGTGCAGTATTATTGACTAATTCGTCTTCATCTTTTACAAATTGCATATTTCTAAATAATAGGGGTAATTTGGGTGGAGCTGTGATGCAACTTCAAACTTGTAATTCAACTTACACTAATTGTTTGATGGCAAATAATTTCGCAATTGATGGTGGAGGTGGAATTGGGCTATGGAGTGGTGGCGTTACTTCACTTAATAATGTTACATTTGCAAAAAATCATGCAAATAATAAAGGTGGTGCTTTTTGGATTAATGGTTCAGCCCCAATAATTAATAACTGCATTATTTATGAAAATACAACTAATACTAATGGTAATGAAATCTTCATAGAATCTAATGGAACAGCAACTCTGAATTATTCGTGTTATTCAAACGGGACTAATGATATTTATATCCAAGCAGGAAGTGCTTTTAATCCGGATGCTAATTCAATTACCGACAATCCTTTATTCGTAAATGCTGAAATTGATGATTACAGGATCTATGGCATTTCTCCCGCTGTAGATGCAGGAAATAATTCTTATAATTCGGAACCTCTTGATATCCGTGGGCAAAACCGTATCCAAAATACGACTATTGATATGGGAGCTTACGAATGGACTGACGGAGTTGACCCATTGTGTAATGACGAAGTTTTTGTTAGCGATGATTATAATTCATCTACACCCAATTGGGGCTACACTCATTTCGACAATCTCACGGATGCACTTATTGCAACTTGCCCGAGTGCTACTGTCAACATCTCCAACTACTCTCACACCGGTGACGTTGATATGACCGGCTTTACTTTCGTAATTGGTGATGGTGATTTTGATTTAGACGGTGAATTAACGGGTGGTTTGATTCAAACACCAAGCACCGGACGTTTGATTCTTCCTGCAGTTCAAAATGTTCAACAAGATTACCCAATGGGAGACGGAACTAATAATTATACTTTAAAAATAATTTGCGGAAATGCACCGACAAATCCTGTTATGGTAAGATTATACGAGCAGTCAGTTCCCGGTGCTATTAAAGACCCAATGCAATTTTGGGAAATTGAAGGTGACGATAATTTAAATGCAACAATTGTTTTCCGTATAGATAAATCCGCAATTGCTCCTAAAACTTTGAATACAAACAGCATATTGCGATTCTTCGATGGCGATGGATATATTCCTATGACTGAAGAGCAAGTGACAATTAACGACATGGGAACATATTACGAAATAATAATAATTAATGTAAATCAATTTTAAATAAATAAATAATAATCAAGGAAATAATCATGAAAAAATTAATTATATATATCGCAATATTAATATTAGCAAATGTCGCTATGAGAGCAGATTGGGGATTATTCGAAGCAATGATTTCAACACAACCCGTTTATAATATCACAAATAATTCGGCAATTAGCGGTGGCTCCATCAACTTAACTGAAGATGACAACGATGTCATCGAAAAAGGTGTTGTGTGGTCAACTTCAGCAATGCCAACAATTGATGTTAACACCGGGATGACTGAACAAGGCGCAGGACCCACATCGGGCAATTCTGAAATATTTGCTTCAAATCTGACCGGACTTCAACTTGGCACGAAATATTATGTCCGTGCTTACCTTATCACAACTGATGAATCCGAAGCAGAAATCGCCTTTTACGGACAGCAACGCATATTCACTACAATCCCCACTCTCGGTGAATGGGGCTTAATCGCTCTCGGACTTCTTTTCGCAAGCTTCGGTGGCTGGTATGTAATGCGGAGATTGGTGTAAATAGAGGCTTGGGGTTCGGGGCTTGGTGTTAGGGGTTTAATACCACGAAGTGGTTAAATTTCTATAGAAAACATTCAACCTTCCGAAGGTTTGAAACCTTCGGAAGGTTTTTTTTATCCTGTCTTCTTGTAACAAAGAAAGGACTATAGAAATTTAAGATAATCTTCCTGCAACAAATAAATAATTTTTTCGTAATATTTACCAAATTAGTTGAAAATTTATAATAAAATAAGATATGAAAAATATAAAATTCGTAACTTTAATGATAGCTCTACTGCTATTTTTCGCTTCATGTTCATCATATACATACACAAAGCTAAATAAAGAACAGGAACAGATTGAAATTTCCCGAAAGTATGATTTGAAATTAAAAAAAGTAATTGCTCTCCATAATCAGCAAGTTATTGAAAACAAATCCAATAGCTCTACTATTAAACCGATGGTCAATTTAATGATTAGTGGCGAAACCGAGATAATCCGAAATCATGTGGTTAATGTCGGTGGCAAAGTAAATTCGATGTTCTCCAATATGCTGACAGCGCATTTACCAATTGAGGAAGTTTCTGATTTAGCTAAACTTGAGTCAGTTAGGAAAATTGAGCTCGGCGCAGAATTTGAACTGCATAATGACAGTGCTATTGTCTTAGTTCGTGCCGAAAAAGTTCATGAAGGTCATACGCCTTTGGAACAGAAATATACAGGCAAAGGGGTTGTAGTGGGAATTATTGATACCGGAATTGATATTTTCCATGATGAATTCAGACTACCAAGCGACAGTACTAAATCGAGGATTGCATATTTATGGAGCCAATTAGCTCAAAATGGGAAAAAGCCAATCGGATTTGGTTACGGTGTTGAGTTGAGCAGATCAGAAATTGAAAGCGATCTATCCGGTCAGACAGAATTATTCGTGGATACATTATTTGATACAAAGGGGCATGGTACTCATGTCGCAGCTACCGCAGCCGGGAATAACGGATTAGCACCGGAATCGGAAATTATAATGGTACAAGTTGATTTCAATAATGAAAATCAGTTCCTATCTGCTTCAATACTCGATGCAGTGAAATATATTTACGATAAAGCCGAAGATATGGGTATGCCATGTGTGATTAATACGTCATTCGGTCAAAGAATTGGAATACCACATGACGGCTCGGACAGCTTTTCGAATGCGATTGACGAATTGATTTCCTCAAAATCAGGACGCGCTTTGGTTGCTTCTGCGGGCAATGACGGCGACAAGAAAATTCATTTAGGTGAATTTCAATTAGAGCAGGACTCGCTCTGGATATATAGTTGGCGAAACCGTATGTATTTTCATATTCCAAAAGAATTTTCCAATCAAATCGAATTCAAAATAGAAGTTGATTCTGTTGAGTTTCCGAATAATTTGAAATCGGGTGTAAAAACTCAATGGCAAACGTTTTCTTCAGTAATTGATAAGAGCAATTTAATAACGGATACTTTATTTTATGAATATTCACCAACAGATACAGCCTGCTTTATTTCTTATGGTGGCTCCGATTTTTCTGATACTCACGATGAATTTGAAATAATTTTGCAAGAACCACGAAAAGTATTTAATATATATAAAATAATGTTCAGAGGTAGCGGAACTTTTCATAGTTGGAATTATAGCTATATAGCCGATCCTTCGACAACCAACGGAGGTTTGCCCTCAAATAATAGGTATGTATTTCCCGATAATAAATATAGCATAAGTTCCCCTGCAGTCGCACATAATACCATTGCTGTCGGCTCATACGTTAACAGAATTCAATACACAGACATCAATGGCAATCAGCAGCCAATTTTCCCTTTTCAAACAGTCGGGAAATTGTCAACCTTTTCAAGTATCGGACCTTCAACAGACCTTCGAATGAAGCCCGATATTGTGGCCCCTGGAGAAACGATAATATCGGCTCGTTCAGCGAGAAAAAAGCAAAATGATTCGACAAAGTTAGTTGGCGATGGAACTTATATTATGTTTTCCGGTACAAGCATGTCAACACCGGTTGTCGCAGGAGCAGCCGCCTTATTTTTCGAGAAATATCCCGATGCAAACGTTTCTCAACTTCGAGAAGCTATGATGAGTACTGCAATCAAGGATGAGCAAAGCCTATCCAAAGGCGAATTGCCCAATGCTTATTGGGGCAACGGAAAATTGGATGTCTTCGCTTTAATGAACAAATCTATAAGTAGTGTCGAAAATTATAATCCCTATTATTCAACCAATAGTATTTCAATCTCGCCCAACCCTGCAAGTGATTTTATTGAAATAGTTTATCAAGATAATTTTATTAATGTGGAAATCCTCAATTTGTATGGTGAAATTCTCCTGTCAATCGATTCGAATAGCAACAATAGAATTGATGTATCATCATTATCATCAGGTTTATATTTTGTAAAAATCGGCAAGAATGTACAGAGATTTATAAAATTGTAGAAATTAGCATAAAGCACTACCCGAAGGGCTTGAATCTCCATAAAACATCCAACCTTCCGAAGGTTTGAAAGCTTCGGAAGGTTTTTTCTTTGTGCCATTTACGTCTTCCTTTGTGTCCTTTGCGGTTAGATTGTATTAGTTAGTCCTAAATAAATTTCGTAACACCCCCTAACCCCCTCTTGAAAAGAGGGGGGATAAGACACTCATTTTGTCGAAAACATTGCACCATAATTTCTTATATTTGTAAAAATGAATATTGAATATGAGAATTTGAAATGAATCAATTGATATTAGGCGATTGCCTCGAAGTGATGCAGAAGATGGATTCCGAATCCGTTGACTTGATTTATCTCGACCCACCCTTTTTCTCCAATCGTAATTACGAAGTCATTTGGGGCGACAAGGGCGAAGTTCGCTCTTTCGAGGATAGGTGGTCGGGTGGGATTGACCATTATATAGGGTGGCTCAAAGAGCGTGTTGCCGAAATGCACCGACTCTTGAAGCCCACCGGGTCTATTTATTTGCATTGCGATTGGCACGCTGATGCTTACATCAGAGTTTATATTCTCGATAAGATTTTTGGTGAGAATAATTTTAGGAATAAAATCACTTGGAAACGAGCCACCACGCATAATGATTCCAAGCAAGGCGCTAAACATTTCGGCAGAGTCTGCGATTACATCTATTTGTATAATAAAAACAGTAAACTTTCAACATTCAATACCATATTTGAAGAATATAATAAAGAATATATTGAAAATACTTACAACAAAATCGAACCGGAAACAGGTAGAAAATTCAAAGCCTCGGATTTATCTGCTGCCAAACCCGGTGGCGATACTTATTACGAATGGAATGGGAAATTTCCGCCAAAAAACAGGTATTGGGCTTATTCTCAAGCAAATATGAAAAAATTTGAAGAGGAAGGTAGATTATATTATTCATCCACCGGAAAACCCTATCTAAAGCACTATTTGGATGATATGCCGGGAGTTAGCATTGATGATTTGTGGCTCAATTGCAACTTCAAAACAAAATCTGAACGTATAGGCTACCCCACTCAAAAGCCGGAAAGTTTTATGCACAGAATTATTAAATCTACTTCCAACGAAGGCGACGTTGTCTTAGACCCATTTGTTGGTGGTGGAACGACTGTAGTTGTTGCCGATAAACTCGACAGAAACTGGATTGGAATTGACCAATCTGTCCAAGCAATCAAGGTTTCCGAATTACGATTGAACCAGCAGCAGGGCATTTTCTCCCAACCCTTCTTGGTTCAGCTTCATAAATATGATTACGACACATTACGCTACAAAGACGCCTTCCAATTTGAAGCCTGGATAGTTGAAAGATTCGGCGGATTATCTAACTTAAAGCAAAGAGGGGATTTCGGGATTGACGGCAGAACCAGAAACGGCACACCGATTCAGGTAAAAAGGTCTGATGGCATCGGCAGAAACGTGATAGATAATTTCAAATCATCGCTGGAGCGTTACGACAAAGCATTATTCGAGAAAATGAAAGCCGCTGACGAGCCCGTTGGCTATATCATTGCTTTTTCTTTCGGCAGAGGCGCTGTTCAGGAAGTCGCACGGTTGAAAAACGAGGATAACATTACGATTAAGTTGCTAACAGTTGAGGAAATTGTCCCAATTGCCAAAAAGCCTAAACTAAAAGTAACAATTGATGATATTGGAGTTGATGCTAAAGGAATCCGCGAGCTTGAATTCCGCGCAGAAGCCGAAAGCGAAGCCGGAATAGAGTTTTATTCCTACGATTTTGCTTACAATGCCGACGAAAAGAAATTCAATCCCACAGTAGTTTTAGACAGAGAGGGACACCAAAGCTACAAATTCAAACCCGGCTTGCACACAATCGCAGTCAAAGCAGTTGATTCCGAAGGCTTAGAAGCTATCGAAGTCATCAAACTAAAAGTCAACGGTGCTGTGGAGAGGGAGGATATTTAAATGGGCTGTTTAATTAAAATTATTACATCTGATACATTTTGGGTAGCTCTTGGCTCAATTTCAACTTTATTAGCTGTATTGTATGTTTTATATGCAGATGTAATTAAAAATAAACTTATTCCAATAAAATTAGAGCTTGAACTATTAAATAATTTTGAAAAGGTAAAAACAATAGAATATATTGAAGCTAAAGGAAAATTAGCTGAAGTTTATAGAGTTCCTCGATTTTCTATATCTAAACTAAATTATTATTTTCATTTCAAATTAATCAATAAAAATAGAAAAAGAAAAATTGATAATTCAAAAGTTAAATTTATTGGAATTAAGAATCCAGAAACTGAGAATATTCTATTCTTTAATGTTCCAAGAAGCTTAACTTTTGCACCAGCAGAAGAAAAGATTGAATTTGCTTCTTTTTTAAATTATCAAATAGTTGATTTTTTAAAATTCACTCCAGAATCATCAAAAAAACTAATATTATGTTTACAGAATGATTTAATACTTGAACATTCAGAAATTAAGCCAAATGTGAAAACTTTTGTTTATATAGAAATTCAAGCAGAGGGAATGACAAATGAATTGATTTATGAAATTGGTATTTTATGGAATGGCGAAATTGGCGAAACTGAAAGCCTAGTGAAAGAAAATATTACGATTGATAAACCAGAAATTTTTATACAATAATTTATTACAGGTCTGATAATGAAAGCAATAGAAACAAAATATAATGGTTATTTTTTTAGAAGTAGAACGGAAGCAAGATGGGCTGTGTTCTTTGATACAATTGGTTATAAATGGCAATATGAAGACGAAGGATATTCACTTAATAATGGACGATGGTATTTGCCTGATTTTAAATTGTTTTTACCAAATGACAAGATATTTTATGCTGAAGTAAAACCTTTGAATTTCGACAAGCATGAAAACAGAGATGATATTATAGATTTTCGAATATTTTCAAAATCAATTAATCATCCAATTATTATTTTGACTGGACAACCTGAATTTATGGCTTATGATGTTATATTGCCTACTTTTAATATACCAACTGAACATCATAATGAACACACAATATCATTAGGGATGTTTCAAGATTATGAACCTTATATTCAAATTGCTGATGAATATTGGTGGCAATATGTTGTAATGGATGAAAATACGGGTATTCATTATTTAAATATTGATGAAAGACAAGCAAGAAAATCATTTGGAAAAAGATATTTGGAAGCAATACAATCTTCAAAAAGTATTCGATTTTAGTAATCAATAATTTATGTTCCGTCAGTTGTTGCAACTGACAGAATTGTAATTTATCGCCTAATTTTCAGGATATAATCTGAATGGCATAAACATTTTGTTCATACTTCTATTTATATAATCTAATTTATCATATTTTTCTGTGTCATCCCAAAAATACCCCCAATGATACAATAGAGATTCTTGTAAGTCTAAAAGTGTATTGAAACCAGCAGTTGTAAACATTTCTCCAGTATTTGTAGCTTTTAAGTCTGTTTGTTTTGTAGCTTTTAGGTCTGATAAATTTAAAGTATAAATACTTTTTTTTAGCTCTTCAAGAATTTCAACAACAAGTTCTAAACCTTTTTCAATTATTAAAAACGAAGCGATTCTAATTTCAATTTTTTGACTATCACTTGGTACTAGATTAGCATTCAATAAATATTTATGAATTTTATCATCAACTTTAAAATGCATTTCAACATCGCCATTCATTATACTTTGACTAAAACTTGAAGATAAACCAAGAAAATTATAATGAAAAATATCTGCTCGTATTTCTGAAAGTTTATCAATATAAATTTTATTAATCAATTGCAAAAGATTACTTAGTTCAGTATATTTTTTGTTTCTTATTGCATTGATAGATTTTTCCCATTTGAATTGACGAGCATGTTGCCCTATTAAAATATAAGAACAACAGTTAGCAATGTATTCATAAAGTGAAATTATTTGGTTTATAATTGTGTCAAAAAAAAATAGATAATTCCTTGATATTTGTAAATGAATTCTTTTAAGTTTAGAATCGAATGGAATTGCATTTTTTATTGTATTATGGTCACCATCTGGTAATAAAGTCTCGTCGTTCATTTTAATAAAATAATAAATTAAAGATTCACATCTTAATAGAATATTTCCAAATAACGATTTTGAATCTTCAATATCTTTTCTTTTTCTGACATTAGTGATAAAGGATTTGTCAATTGGATAATTTGAATCTAAATTTATTAATTTGAAAGAATATATTTTATGCATGTTAATTAGTCTATAACTAATTTTTCTAATTTCTAGAATCAGTTTATCATAACTCACTTCTGTTTCCATCTTTTTACCTTTATTTCCAAGTATTTAATATGTACTTACTTCAATAAACTGAATACTTATCCAATAAAATATTACCTAATTTTCCCCTACACCCTTTCAATAATTACGGCGTAACCTTGCCCGACACCTACGCACATGGTGCATAGGGCATACTTGGCGTTTCGTTCGATTAATTCGTAGGTGGCTGTGGTGAGCAATCTAGCGCCTGTCATGCCCAATGGGTGTCCTAAGGCGATTGCTCCACCGTTGGGATTGAGCCTGCTGTCGGTAGCTGCGATGCCCCATTCGTTCAAACATGCCAGACTTTGTGCGGCGAATGCCTCGTTAAGCTCGATTATGTCCATGTCGTCGAATGTCAATCCGGCTTTTTTCAGGGCTTTGTTCGCGGCTTCTACCGGACCGACTCCCATAATTCGCGGCTCGACGCCAACGACGGCTGATGCTACTATGCGGCTCAGTGGTGTGATTTTATTGTCCGAAATGCCGTCCGTCGAAGCGATGATTAATGCACAGGCGCCATCATTGATTCCTGATGAGTTGCCTGCGGTGACCGAGCCGACTGCTTTGAATGCCGGTTTGAGTTTCGACAGTGTTTCAACGGTCGTTTCATCGCGAATGAATTCGTCTTCGGCAAATGTTGTGCTGCTTTTCTTACCGACTATTTCCACTCCGACGATTTCTTTTGCCAATCTGCCACTGTTTCTGGCGGCAACGGCTTTCATTTGCGAATTGAATGCGAATTCATCTTGGTCGTAGCGGCTGATTTTCCATTGTTCGGCGACGTTTTCCGCGGTTTCGCCCATGGAATCGGTGCCGTACATTTCCTTCATTTTCGGGTTTACAAATCGCCACCCAATCGAGGTATCGTAAATTTGCACATTTCTGGAATAGGCGGCGTCGGCTTTGCTCATCACGAAGGGGGCTCGCGTCATGCTTTCGACTCCTCCGGCGATGAATAAGTCTCCGTCTCCGGCTGCGATTGCTCTTGATGCTTGGATTACGGCAGACATTCCCGAGGCGCATAGTCTGTTGACGGTTTCGCCCGGTACAGACCAGGGCAATCCCGCAAGCAGCAGCGCCATACGAGCTACATCGCGATTGTCTTCGCCCGCTTGGTTGGCATTACCCAAAATCACGTCGTCTATTCGTGCCGGGTCAATTTGCGGGTTGCGTTTGATTAATTCTCTTATTGTTAGTGCAGCCATATCATCAGGTCGAACGGAAGCAAGTGTGCCGCCGTGTTTGCCTATGGGTGTGCGAATTGCGTCGCATATATATGCAGTTTTCATCTTGTGCCTCTAAGATTATTTCGTTTTAGTTTGAAATTTGCTGTAGTCAAGGGGTTCAATTATTACATCCATTGGGCTATATTCCGTAATGTACCATCGGTCAGCAATTTGAGCGGTTTGGTAGCCCACGAGTTTCATGTAATCATATTCGATATTACAAAGGAATTTTCTGGATTGAAGCGTGTCAACTTCTACAGCAGTAACTTGACGCATATAGAGCATTCTTTTCAATCTCGCAACTGTGAAATAGTTCTCGTAGCGCTCGATGGCACTCATCATGCTGCCGTCTTTGTGCGCCAAAATCTGCGATGCCGCCGGAATGTTATTGCTATCTAACTCTGCTTTGAAAAGATACACAGCTCCCAATGCCGATTCTTGCGTCAAATTCACCGTAGGCAATACTTCAATTTTATGCCCTATGACAAATATTTCGCATCCGGCAAATGTCAGTATAATTAGTAGCAGAATTAGATTACATATTTTCATAATTTAAAAAATTCTATTGTTTTACTTGTTGCTTCAATCAATTCTCTCGCAGGTTCTTCCAAGGGGTGTCTTGCACCAAATGTATGACCCGTATGTTCAATGACGTTTATTTCGGAATTATTGATATGTTTCACAGCGTCATAAATTTCGTAAGCTTCGGCAAGTTTGACTGTAATATCAATCCGACCGTGCAATACAAGTACCGGGCATTGAATTGATTTGCAAGCATCAAGAACAGCATTTTGCGAAAAATTTGTATCCTTATCCAAAAGGTATGAATAATTCAGCTTTAGAATTTGTCCAGTTTGTTGAATTTTCACTTCGGCAAATCCTTGCTCTTTCCAGATTTTCTTTTGGCGCTCGGTATTTCGATTGATTTGCGAAACTGCCGCCCAAGTAACAACTCCTGCGATATCATTCCGCTTTGAAGCTGTGAACAATGATACAGCACCACCTAAAGAATGTCCGGCAAGGTAAATCATTCCATTCCAAGTAGGGAATGGGGTAACAGTATTTTTCAATTCCTTATATAAAAAATCCAGGACTGTGTTCAAATCTGCGATTTCTTGCGAAACAGTATTTTGTGAAAACATTGCTTCGTCGTACCGCATAGCAACGGGGTCGGAAATGCCATTGAATGAAAAATCGAAATTGACGGCAATAAAGCCACTTTGTGCAAATTGCTCACAAACATAAGGAATAAAACCCCAATCTTTGAATGATTTGAATCCATGTGAAAAGACTACAACAGGCACGGAAGACTTCATTTCGTCGTCGAATCGGAAGTCAGCACTTATTAAATTTCCACTACTATTGAAAATTCTGCGATTAACTAACTGAATCATTATTTATTTTTTGCAGTCAAGGTCACATCATACATCATTTCAGTTTTTTCTTCACCGCGGAGAATTTTCACTTTGAGCACGTCTCCGGCTTTGAATTCGCGGATTTTGTACATGAAATCGTGCAAATTTTTGATGCTTGTGCCTTCAATTTCCGTGATAATATCATTTTTAAGCAAACCTGCTTTATCTGCGGGACTGCCGGGACTTGCACCACCGATTTTGCAACCAAGCGGACTTTCCTCGAAATCGGGAATAATACCAAACCAAACATCTGCATAACCACTTTCACGTCTTGGTTGATGATTATTCGATACCGTTGTAACGGCTGTGAATTCCAAATGTGCGGGGTAATCAGCGATTGCTTGAGTGAACTGGCGAATGAAATCAACTACGAGCGCCGAACCTTCGTAGTTAAGTTTGTTCCAAGTGTCGCTCGGCTTGTGATAATCTTCGTGTAATCCTGTGAAGAACATCATCACGGGCTTATCATTAGAATAGAAACTTGCATGGTCGCTTGGTCCGTAAGCATCACTTGCCCGAATAAGTTTGAATTTGTTCAATGGTTCGAGCGAATCAATGACAGAAGCAAAACTAGGCGATGTAGCCGTACCAAATACGGTCAATTCGTCTGCTCGTAATCTTCCAATCATGTCCAAATTAACCATTCCGACAATATTTTCCATTCCAATAAATGAGTTTTGAGTAAAATAACGTGAACCCACGAGACCTGTTTCTTCACCTGTAAAAGCTACAAATATCAATGAACGGCTCGTGGGATTAGCAGCGAAATAATGAGCTAATTCGATTAAACCGGCTACTCCGGAAGCATTATCGTCAGCACCGTTGTGAATCATTTGGCGCTTTCCACGGTATTGCGAGGTCGGACCGCCATAACCGAGATGGTCATAATGCGCCCCAATAACGACATATTGCTCAGCTAATTTGCTGTCAGTTCCCTTTACAAATCCAACGATATTATATGTTGGAGCTTTCAAATCTTTCAAATCGGTTTGTAAAGTGACTTCAGTATTGGGCAAATGCATACTCATTGGCTTTTTATTTTTCATGATAGTGTTTTCGAGTAATTGAAGCGGATGCTCTTTGGTAAATAATTTTGATAAAGTTTGTCTCCATGCTTGAATAGCGACTATTCCGGCTTCACTTCCAATATTCTCGAAATTCAATCGTTCGAATACATTCATCGAATCGCCTTGGATCCGCACCATTATTACTCCAATTGCCCCTTTGCTTTTTGCGTTGGATAATTTATAACGCAAACTACGATAGTTGTTGAATTCTGAGTCGGGTTTTTCTCCATCGGGTGTTTCATTAAGCAAAACGACAATTTTGCCCTTAACATCAATGCCTTCATAATCATCATATTTAAGGTCGGGAGCAGAGATACCGAAACCAACGAATGTCACTTCAGATTTAACCCTAGTATTTTGGCTATAAGCAAGAGGCATGAAATCCTGCCCTACTGTCCATGGTTGAGCAACTCGCGGAGAACGCTCTTTAGGAATACCCGGACGAATGATAGTAGTTTCAACTATTACTATATTGCTGTCGCCGAGTTCTTTTCCAATGACAATGTCCAATCCTTGTTTAAAAGAATCTTTGAACATTTTCAAACCAGCTGCACGGAATTGATTTTCTATGTATTCTTCGGCAAGCTTCATTTCGGGAGTGCCAGGGGACCTGCCCTTCAATTGGTCACCAGCCAAAAACTTAACGTGGTCACGGAGTTTATCTTTTGAAGCAGATTGGACTTCAAGACTTTTCAAGGAGTAATTGAACCCTATAATAAAAACTATTGCGTGAAGAAGAAATCTGTATAAAATATTCGTTTTCATATCGTACCTAACATATTTTTAATTAACTCTTTCAAAA
>JAGXRP010000022.1 GCA_018335795.1 Desulfobulbaceae bacterium
ACGCAGGAATGGTTGTAGTGGCAGACGGCACAAAGGATTCGGAATCGCGTTTGACTAAAGTTTTGACGTTCGACCCGATGATGGGAATTTTACGCCATGCCGATGCAGGCTATGAACGTGCTCGGAGCAATGCTTCGGAGTTTGGCATAAGAATCCCTATGTTATAGACATGGGAGAATTGTCCCAAATATATGACAATATGTCACTAATGATGAAAATTTAGAAAATATTTGTATTTTTGTGAAACTTTTTGCATTTTTATGTGTCTATTAGTTTAAGATTGATTGCATATTAAATTTGATTATAAATTATAGAGGGGTAGTATAGAGCGTTTGGTACTTTGTAAGTAAGTGTCACTAGCATCTTAAAGGAGATGAAAGATATGGATTTAGCTCTTCAAATAGAGAACTTGTTCAAAACGGACCGGAAGAAATTCCTTGGATTTATCCGTCAACGAGTACGTAGTCAGGAAGAAGCGGAAGATATTTTGCAAGATGTATTCACTAATGTGTTAGCTGCATCAGCAAATGTTCAACGCCCGATTGAAAATATCGCATCGTGGGTGTTCACTGCAGTGCGTAATAGAATCATTGACTCGTATCGTAAGAAAAGAGCAGAGACATTCTCTGATATGCAGACCCCGGGTCAAGCCGAAGACGGCGTTGACGCATTCGAAAATTTCTTGGGCGATTTTTCAAGTAGCCCGGAAAGCGATTTGATTCGTAAGACAATTTGGGAGTCTGTCCAAGCAGGACTTGCCGAATTACCTGCCGAACAACGCGAAGTTTTTGTTAAAAACGAATTCGAAGGCATCTCGTTCCGTGAAATGTCCGAAGAAACAGGCGTGAATATAAACACCTTGTTAGCCAGGAAGCGTTACGCTGTTCTGCATCTTCGAAAAAAACTGAAAGATCTCTATCGTTCGATTAATAATAACTAAAAGTCGTTTCGATAAGTAAAATTAAAAGCTACATTACAACAAAAAGCCCGAAAGTCATGACTTTCGGGCTTTTTTTTTATAATTAATTAAAATTAACCATCAAAAATGTAACAAACCAAACTTTCACTTGTTATTTACAGTAACAGGATGATGAAGTTTTTAAAAGAGTTTTTATTCTTTGGTTAAGTGTGGTTTTTTTCTATTTTATTTGTAAGAGGTATGCTATGAAATATTTTATCCTTCTTTCGACGATTGTATCGCTACTGTTATCACAAAATTAGCTTAAAGCGCAAATGACAAGCGATGAACTACTTAATAGGATGAAGAACTCATCAAATTTAGGAACCGAATTTTATTTGGCTTTCCACCCGGGACCCGAAGGTAGCGATGGTGAGAGTGAAATAAAGATATTCGTTACTTCATTCTTTAAGACTTTGGTTAGCGTGAAAATTGAGGCGATTGATTATTACGAAGAAAAGTCAACAATTCCCAATCAAACAATTGAATTCTCTCTTACCCCCGAACAAGCTCTAATGTATTCGAAAGATGCTTCTACTCCTCCCGAACCTATGCAAGTATGGAAAGGAAGGGCGATAATAGTCAAAGCTGCCGACCCTGTGATGTGTTACGGGTTAGCTCGATTTGGAGAAAAATCCGGTGGCTACATGGCATTGCCTTCTCCTGTTTTAGGACAAAAATATCAAATCGCTACTCTCCCCGACCCTTCAAATAATACAAATCAATTCATGCCAAGCTACACCAGTGTAGTAGGAATTTATGATAATTCGAGAATCACGTTCAGGTTAGGAGGCAATTCAACAACAAAAGTTGACGGGCTTGGTGGTCTAATAGTTCCTGGAGAAGTTGCCAGAATGACTCTAAATAAAGGTGACGTTTGGCTGATAGCAGGAAGCGGAGCTAATAACGACTTAACCGGTTCGACAGTATCAGCTACTAAACCTGTGGCTGTGATTTCGGGCAATTACTGCATGGGCGATAAAAAAGATTTGTCAAATTGCGATTATACTATCGAGCAACAAACTCCAGAGAACACCTGGGGCAAAAATTATATTGTTACTCCTATTGCCAATAGAAAGAATCCCCCAATTACTAGAATATTCACATCTATGCCGGACAACGCAGTCTTTATGGACGGGCAGCTGATTACTCGGATTAAAACACCGGGTGGACTAATAGGCAGTGGCTACATTGAAGTTCGTACCGGCGATATGGGAATTAACAGGCCTGTCAATATTTCGTCAGATTACCCGATTAATGTGGTGCAGTATAATCCAAGTAAAAGCGATGATAGCGTTGCGAGCGCCCCTTTTCAGCTGCAAGTTATCGCTAACGAGCAATTCAGCGAGGATTGTAAATTCGTAACGGTCGGAGCAGATGGATTGGAATTCGAGAAAAACTATTTCAATTTAGTTTATCTTGCTGCAATTGATGGCGGTATCCCGCAAGATTTGCAAATTGGCATCTTTAGTAAAAGTCCATTAGTCTGGATTCCTCTCGAAGCATTTTCCGGTAATCCGGGAACTCCTACCAATTTGTTTGATAAAGACGGACGCCAATATCGCTCGAAAATTTTGCCTATCACGGAAGCAGGAATTTACCAAATTAAAGCCAATGACCCCTTCGGGCTTATTCAATACGGCAATGATGCAAATTCGTCTTTTGGGACTATGGCATCTATCCGATTACGTGATTTGACGAATGGGGATACTTTGCCACCTGTATTCCAACCTACACCTGGACATTGTTGTAAAGGAGATTACAACGGCACAGTGCTTGATGTAGCTCAAGAGGGCGTTGAATATCCTTCAAATTTGGCTTCTGTTACCTTTATTGAGGCTCTCAGTTATAATTATCAATGTAATATAGAACCTTTTACTTCGGGAATATCTCCTAAGACAACATTTGAATTAAGGACTCTTGATTATTGGAAGCCTGCTAAAGCTGTTATTATTTCTTCCGATAAAAGTGGAAATTGGAGCTTTAAGGAAATTAATTATACTCCAATAGTCAATTTGAGTTTAAACGCCGACAATTATGATTTGGGAATGATTAAATCAGGGCATTTCCGAGATTTTGAAATTATACTATCAAACGACCGCGAAGAAAATACTCTTCCTCTCGAAAAAATGACATTGAGTAACGAAGATTCCCAATTCGAAATCATAGAAAATATTGCTGAAAATTTAGTTCTTGGACCTTTAGAAGAGTATCCTATCAAAGTCCGTTTCCATGCTCATGACTTATATTCGGATGATATCGAAAATCTGGAACAAGTTTTCAAAAATTATTTTTATGTCGATGTCAAAATTGATGAAATCATCCTATCAATGAGCTTGAATAAAATATTCGAAATCGAAGTCGCAAATCCGCGAATAATTGCAGATGATGTTGATTTCGCAACTCAAATGATTAATGAATCTATCGAATCTCAATATCTTAAAATAAGCAATCCGGGCAAAATGCCTTTGTTGATTACCAAATTCGATTTCCCCGCTGAATCTCCTTTTGTACTTGATTTGCCCGCAGCAACGGAAGCCAACCCATTTGAAATTGAACCATTTGGCGAACATTTGGTAAAAGCTGAATTTATCCCGACTGCACCCGGTGAATTTAGTGACACTTTGACAATTACAAGCGATGCATATATCATCAAAAATGTAGCAGTTATTTCAGCAAATGCAATTCCCTCAACAGTTCTTGATAACAATCTATATGGTGGCAAATTCGCTGTAAATTATGACGGTAGCTCGCTTTCATTCATTTCTGAACGTGACGCATCAATATCCGGCTTAAAAATTTACGACTTGAACGGGCGAAATATTTTCAATTCAGACATTACAAACAAAATAAATGAATATCGTGTGGCAGTTCTCGCTATTAAAACGGGCGTGTATTTGCTTCATATAAATATAGATGGCATTTGGATGAGCAAGAAATTAATAATATTGTAAACTAAAAGATTTATACCAAATTCATTAACGTTTTTAAATAGCTCAGGAGCAAGTGTGGGACTAATGCCATAAATGATGGCATCTTTATTGCATTATTAGTTTATACTAACATTTGCACGAAAATTTAACGACTTTGTCTCAGAGCGATTTATAGGGAAATATTAAATGACAAAGCAAACGAAAAACAAAAATGAAATGTGGAGTTAATTGTACATATAACACTGAGTGTGGCATTAATAACACAACAGTTAAGATAAATAAAAGGATAAATAATTGAATTTTTAATAACATTTTTGAGGTTTATTATGAAACACTTTCTACTACTTGTAGCGGCAATTGCTTACATGTTGCCACTATCTTCGCTTAGGGCTGAAGAGTCCGAAATTGAAAATCTTTCGCTACTCCTTGGCGCATCAAATGCCGGGACCGAATTTCTGATGACTTTCCATCCATGCTGGGAAGACCCGGGTCCCAATAATTCAATCCGAATTTATGTCGCTTCGCTCTACAAGACAAAAGTCACACTAAGCATTCCGGGTCTTGCAATTAATATTGTTAAAGAAACTATTCCAAATGACGTAATCGAATTTATTTTAAAACCGACAGAAGCTCAGCCCTATTCCAAAGGAAACGGAGGTTTGCCAATTCCACCACAGCCCTCACAAGTATGGGATAAACGAGCTATCATTATTACTGCTGAAGACCCAATAATTTGTTATGGGATGACACGTTATAAATACACTTCCGATGGTTATATGGCATTGCCAATAAACGTCCTTGGTACTGATTATCAAGTAGCATCCTATGCAGACCCCACAAATAATACCGCGCAATTTTTACCAAGCTACACTAGTATAGTAGGTGCTTATGATAATACGACTGTAAATTTCAAACTTGGCGGCAAAGAAAACATGTTTATCATTAAAGAAAATGGTGATACACTTAAAGCCGGAAAAAGTATGACCAAAACTATCAACAAAGGTGACGTATGGTTAATAGCCGGGGTAGGACCTTTTAATGATTTAACAGGTTCGAACGTTAATGCAGATAAACCGGTAGCTGTAGTATCAGGAAATTTCTGTGCCTATATTCCAACTCATATAGCAGCATGCGACTATATTATTGAACAAGAATTGCCAATTTATAATTGGGGTAAAAATTATTTGGTCTCGCCAATTTCGGCTAGAAAAAACCATAGCATCGTTAAGATTTTTGCTGCCGAACCAATGACACAATATTCAATTAACGGTGTACCTGCAGGAACAATCCAAACTGCGGGCGGTTTAATTGATAGAGGATATATCGAAACCAGAACCGGATTTGATGCAACGCCAAAACCAGTAAGAGTATCTTCAGACAAAGCCATTAACGTAGTTCAATACAACCCGGGTCAACAAGATGATGGCGTCGAAAGCGACCCATTCCAAATGCAAATTATACCTATTGAACAATTCCAAACGGATATAATTTTCAATACACCGGGTATTAAAGGTGGATTTGGGTTTAACGATAATTACATTAATATTGTTTATATGGCAAAAGCAGATGGAACAATTCCTGATGACTTAATGTTTGCAGAGGTCATTAATAGTGACTTTAATTGGATTCCCATTAAAAATATAAGTTCTTCACCGGGAACCCCATTCTATGGTGATGAAAAAGACGGACGCCAATATTACTCCAAAACTTTAAAACTGGATAATGATGGCGTATATAGAATGAAAGCTAATGAACCATTTGCAGTTTATGCATATGGATATGACAGTTTTGATTCATACGGTTTCCCTGCATCAGGCAGACTTATTGATTTGTCTTCGGACGATTCGCTCGCTCCTGAAGTAGAATATGAGATGGACGAAAAAGGTAACATCAGCGGTGTTGTTCGTGACGTTGCTCAACCAACTGCCAAAGTTATCAAAGACGGCGACCAAGTTCAAGAATCAAATGCTACAGGATTATCATCAGTAAAATTGATTAACGCACTTAGCGATAATTACAAACTTGAATATACTCCTTTTATTCCCGGAACTGATAATGAAACAAGTTTCCAATTAAAAGTGCATAATATGTATAAATCATCTAATGCTGTTCTTGCTGTGACTGACAGACGAGGAAACAATAAAATCGTCGAATTCAGTATTGAGGCATCCCCGGCTCCAAGTATTGTTTCTACTGAAACTAATTTTGGATCATTGAAATCAGGAAAATTTCAAGAACTTGAGTTTACTTTGACTAATGAAGATAACACCAACACTGTGCCTGCCAATTCAATCATATTCTCGAAAAATGACCCACAATTTGAAATAATTAATAATATCGAAGCTAACACAGTCTTCCAACCGGGCGAAGAGCATAAATTCAAAGTTCGCTTCAGCGCTCGCCATATGAATGAAGATGATATTAAAAACATCGAAGGTAAATTTGCAAATCAAATTGGGATCAAATTGGAAAATGGCGATGTACTATACTTCGACAACCTCGTTGCTGAAGTTGCTAACCCACGTTTACAAGTTACAGGTACCAACTTCGCTACTCAAATGGCAGGCGAACCCGGGAAAAATGGATTTGTCTCTATTACAAATCCGGGACTTGCTGATTTGCTTATAACAGCATTTGAAGTCAGTGGTAATTCTGAATTTACATTCGATTTGCCTACAGTTTCTGAAGAAGAACCAATCATAATCGCTTCAGGCAGGGAACTTAGAGTGAAAACAATCTTTACTCCTACTGAACCGGGCGAATTTGCCTCAACATTAAAAGTCATAAGCGACGGCTATGTAATTAAAGACGAAGCCCAAATCACAGGCGTTGCGATTCCATCATCAGTTATTAATGATAAATTGTTTGGCGGAACTTTCTCAGTGAATTATGACGGCGCCGCAATTACATTCCGTGCCGAGCATGATGCCACATTATCTGGCATGAAAGTATATGATTTGAACGGCAGAACATTGTTCAATTCCGAGCTGACCAACAATGTAAATTCATATAGCGCATCGCTTCCCGGATTGACTTCCGGCATTTATATGCTACATCTCAAAATCAATGGCATTTGGATGAGTAAGAAAATATCTATTTAACATACTTACTAAATAGAATCAAATTATAGCCCGCGAAGATATCGTGGGCTTAATTTTTTATGACGAGACACTTTATGAGACTGTCCCATGTTTGTCATTCAGATTTGCTCACAATTTACTATTTTAGTAATTGATGATACGTGAAAGAAAAAATATATTATATATGAGCCATTACGGCGACCTTTCTATGGGCGGACAAAAAAGCATGTTCGCCTTGATTCAAAATTTGGACAGAGACCGATTTGAACTTTTTGCGGTCGTACCTTTTGCCGGTGAACTATCCGAAAACTTAGAATCAGTCGGATGTAAAGTGTTCTTTATGCCATTATTACCACTAAAGCCAAAACATTATTTCCAACAAATTCACAATATCGCTTCACTAGTTAGGATTATTCGCAATAATCACATCTCAATCGTCCACCCGGACCACGAAAGAGACGCTTTTATTGCCGGGCTTGCCTGCAAATTCACGAAAGCTAAGATGGTGTGGCATGTCCGGTTAACACGTAAAGTTGGCACTGACAAATTAACATTTTCGCTATCAGACGAAGTGATTGGCATAGCCGAAGACGTCCGCAATCGCTTTGAGGGTATGGCGTCGCTCGACCGAAAATACGTTACAATTTATAATGGTGTAGATTGCGATGTATTCAGTCCCTCAGATAAAGCCGCTATGAAGGCTAAGTTGGGGCTTGAACCCGATAAATTAATCATCACATATGCAGGGCAATATAAGCGTGGCAAAGGTTTGATGGACTTGATCGGTGCAGCGAATCTGATTGGACACGGCAATTATAAATTTCTACTAATTGGTAAACCAGAAAGCGATGATTTTCTCGCAGAAATGAAAAATGCAATTATTGAAGCTAATGTGGAGCAAAGAATCAAAATTATGCCTTTCCAAAGCGACATCCAAAATTGGTTTGCAGCATCGGATATTGTAGTTTTGCCATCACACGAAGGCACTGAAGGCATGGGAAGGGTGCTGTTTGAAGCTATGGCATGTGGAACCGCGGTAATCGGTACAAATATTTCCGGGGTGCGACAAGCGATTTCGCATGATACGGGTTTGTTAGTAGCAGAAAAATCGCCGAAAGCATTGGCAGATGCTATATTTAAGCTGATGACGGACATTGACTTAAGGCAAAGTATGGGAATTATGGGACGCCAAAGAGCTTTAACTCATTTCGATATTAAAAATCATGCAATCAACGTGGAAAGCATTTATGAGCAATTAATCAGAGACGAGAAATAAAATGGTTGCAAAATTAAAAAATATTGAACTTTGGGTCAAAAAGAAAATTAATTCTTTCCTGAAGAAAGACCGTCAGCCGATTTTAATCGAAAAAGCCACGAATAAATTCTTTTTTGTCGAAGGTAGTCGTATTTTACTTCTTCGCCACGACAGAATAGGCGATGTGATGGTTTCGGTGCCATTTATTAAACTTTTGCGAGATGTTTTTCAAATAGTGGAATTAGATATTTTATTATCTGAGAATAATATTGCAGCAAGTGCTGCAGTCAAGCCCTATGTTAATAATATTTATGTTTATCGAAAAGGATTTATAAGTATAATTAAATTATTACGACAATTAAATAAAGCAAAATATGATATGATTATTGATTTATTTGATAATTCTTCAACTACTTCATCAATGATAATCAAATTTGCCAATCCATTATATTCATTAGGAATTAATAAAAATAATTATTATTCTTATAGCCACGTTGTACCATTGCTGAATAAAAACAAGCATCATATTGTAGAGAGAATTGCCCAACTAATTTTACCTTTTGGAATCAATCCCTACTCTCAAGATTTGAAATTATCATATCCCTTGACTGAAGAATTAATTAATAATGCAAATAATAATCTGAGTAATTGCAAATCAAAATTCAAATTAGGAATTAATTTATCAGGCTCTAACAGAAGCAAATATTGGGGTACAGAAAATTATATCGAATTTATTAAATATATTAATAATACATATCCTTATTTCGATGTTATAATATTTTATACTCCGGAATATGAACAGGATTATCAACAGATAAGTGCAAACAGCATTTGTTTCAAAGCTCCTACGGACAAAAGTTTTGACGAATACGTTGCCATGCTTTCGCTCTGTCATGTGATATTAACACCGGACACAGCAGCTGTACACATTGCAGCAGCATTTAAGATTCCTTGCATTGGGCTATTCCTTTGGACCGGTTCGAAGGAAACCGGATTGCCATGGTTTTCGTACAATTCTCCATATAGATGTTTGAAAACATCAACCGGGAAATTAGACAATATATCTCTTGAGGACGTTATTATTGCAATTGATGAAATAGTGATGGAACACAAATTGGGTGGTTTAGAAAAATGAAAGCAATGGTTGTACAACTTGGCAGAATCGGCGATTTGATTCTATTGACGCCGATGTTTGAAGTGCTTAAAGAGCAATATTCAGCAGAAGTAACTCTTCTTGTAGGTCCGAGCAATTATAGCATTATCAAAGGACATCCGGCAGTTGACAAAGTCATTGTCTTGGATAAAGCTCCACACAAGCTAACCCCAACAATGGTTCAGTTGTTAATCAAGCGATTTGACGTTTGGCTCGACCCACGGGACCATTTTTCGACCGAAGGAAGATTATTGGCTAAAATTGGCAGAGCAAAAATGAAAATCGGTTTCAATCCGCAATCGAAGAAATCGGTCTTCACACATAACATCAGCAATGAAAACCGCTATTTGCATCAAGTACAAGTTGGTTTAAATGCACTACAGCCTTTGGGATATGAATTAAGTAATGAAATTCCACGCCCAACGCTGCCTGTAAACTCTAATTCGGAACAAAAGATTGAAGAATTCATTGGCAATCAGGAAAATAAGTTCACGCTTTTGAATATTTCAGCAAGCAAGGACGATAAGATGTGGCACGAAGACTTGTGGGTGAAATTCATCAATACGCAATCAAAACAGATAGGCGAGCTTGTAATATGTCATGCTCCGAATCACACCGGAATGGCAAATTCGATTGTTTCAAAACTTGTTGGAAACGTAAAGGTTTATTGTTCGCCCGAAATATCGGATATTGTATCGCTTATCAAAAGAGCAGAATTGTTGATAAGTCCCGATACCTCACTTGTACACATAGCCGCTGCTTTCAATATCCCTGTACTTGCACTTTATAGCGGATTGGATGATTTTTATACTAAATTCTGCCCGCTCTCGGAAATACAAATTTCAGTAAGAGCAGACAAAGGTGATACGGGATTGAAATCAATAACTTTAGATAGTTTGAACGAGGCATTTACCGAGATGCTAAAGAAATTATCGAAATAAGAAGCTAATTGCTTAGTACTTAATCCCAGTTAAAATAGATGTAAAAATATCATCGGCTTCGGAAAAACTTGGAAGAGGATTGTCATCTACAATCAAAGGTACAAGTGAAAATTCATAGAATTCATTAGCTGTTGAGATGAAAACCGCAGATTTTGCTTGGATAGCTCCTCCTGTAGTTGAATATTCGTATTTGACAAATTCTTGCAAACCAATATTTAGTTTTTGATATTTGCCCACTTGTCGCACGACACTCGAAGTTTTCCTCTCTCTTTTGCCGAGACTTATCTGAGCTACGCCATATAATCCTTCCGCATCATAAGCCTCTTGGACTGTCGCCGAATGACGAATCACAGAAAAGACAGCACTAAGATTGTATTGAGGGTTGACGGCAATCGCTATAATATCCGGCGAAACTTTGTCTTTTGGGTCAATGACAAACCAACCATGTGGTAGGAATGCTATCATATCGCCTTTGACGGAGCGAATCATGTTTTCTGATAATGGGATAATCGGTTTGGGACTGATGGCAATTTCCGGTTCGATTTGAATATATTCGTCATCGTGTTTGACAATAATACAACTCGAGACAGTCATCAAAATCAGAATCGTAATAGCTATTAATCTAAAAGGCATATGAAATTTTATCATTTTAATATTCTTCAATATGCAATGAACCTTGGTTGTCTTTGCAATGTTTGATATAGTTGTGTTTATTCAAATAAGCAGAAACAGATTCGACCATTTTGGGATTGCCACATAAGAAGAAATGTGTTTTACTTGGGTCAATTTCGATTCCGGCTTTATTAGGCAGTATTTCATCTTCGAGATGTTTTTCAATATATCCGGTCAATCCTGTCCAATTTTGGTCAGCTCTAAGCAATGTAGGGAAATAAAAGAAATTTTTGAAAGTATTTTGAATCAGAGTGAGTTCACTAAAATAACCCAAATCCCAAGGATACCCAGCGCCATGTATAACTGCCAACTTTGTATTCAAGTGGGAAGCCAAATGAGAACGCAAAAAACTCATGTACGGCGCAAGTCCGGTACCAGTTGCTATCATAACAATATTACAATTATCAGGCACATTATCAAGAGTAAACACGCCGAGAATCTTATCATCAATCCACATTCTTCTACCCAACGACAAATTGAATAATCTTGGAGTAAGCTGACCTGATTTGACCTGACTAATATAAAACTCAAATTCGGTTGTATCATAATTCGCTGATGCAATCGAATACGGTCGTTTAATCAAAATATCCGAAGCCATAGATTCGAGAGGCATTACCGAATTTGGTGAACGTTGCTCTTGGGACAAAAGCCCTATTGTGGTGTATTGTCCTGCTTTAAATTGCTTTCGTGGCTCATCTGTGCTCAATCGCAAGACTAACAAGTCGGGTGTCAGGAGTATTTTCCCGATTACTGTTGAATTATAAGGCGATTCTGTCATAAAGTTTTTTCGTTTTCTATTTTTATAATAATCTAAAAGTACGGCAAACTAAAAAAATAATCACTATACTTTTAAAAAAAGTGTCTATTATTTCAATACTTTTTGTTATTTTTATTGATATTTTCTTGTAAAGCATTGATTTTTGTTTAAGAGTGAGACAGAATTGATTTTTTCATAAACATTTGTGCAGTAATAGAGATAATTTGAAATGGCAGTAAAACGACTTTTTATTGGGACTTTTATTGATTACACTTTATTTGAGCCTATTTATAATGAAATTGTAGATGAGTTGGGCGAAGTTGTCTTCGGAAAATGGACAGAAATCAACAACTTGCATTTCACCTACAAATTTTTGGGCAATATTGAAATTGATAAAATTGATTCTTTAATCGAAGGCTTGGGCGATATATTGAAGCAAAAGGAATCACCTTTGAAGATTCGCGGACTTGGTTGCTTCCCGACTGCGAACAAACCACGTATTGTATATGCGCGTGTTTTCAATCCCGATAACAGCGTTATCAATAGTTACCATATCATTGAATCGAGAATGAAAAAGCTAGGGTTTGCTCCTGAGATTAAACATTTTGTCCCTCATGTGACATTGATGCGAGTCAAATCTCATCTGACCGGATTCAGTGATAAACTAAAGACTTATAACAATATGCCAATCGGCTTAATGCCTTCGTATAAGATAAGTTTAATCGAAAGCACTCTAACAAACAAAGGACCTAATTACAATATTCTTGCCTGAAATGGATACCAAAAGCATATTGAAGATTTCTTTTTTGCTTGTCATTCTTGGCTTATTTCTTTTCATTCCAAACTTAGGTTTGGTGCATCTTTTTGATTGGGACGAAATCAATTTTGCCGAAGCGGCTCGAGAGATGCTTGTGACGGGCGATTATCTAAATGTCCGCATTGACTTCGAGCCATTCCACGAAAAGCCCCCATTATTTATATGGCTGCAAGCTGTTTCGATGCATATTTTCGGCGTTAGTGAGTTTGCGGCAAGATTGCCCAACGCTTTGATTGGCATTATCACAATCCAAGTGCTGTTCTACATGGGCAGAAAATTGTATGATGTAAAATTCGGCTTAATTTGGGTTATGGCTTTTGTAGGTTCTCTACTGCCCCATTTCTATTTCAAAACCGCAATAATAGACCCGACATTCAATTTGTTGATTTATCTATCAATTTACTTTCTATTCAAAATTAGCAAAAATGAATTGGAGAAAAGCGAAATCAAAGCATTGGATTTGTTCTTTGCCGGATTATTCTGCTCTTTAGGGATGTTGACAAAAGGTCCGGTGGCATATTTGCTGATAGTTCTTACTTGGGCTGGCGTCTTTTTTATTTACCGCAAACAAGCGAAATTTCCAATAAAAAAATTGTTGCTATTAACGCTTTATTCTTCAATCTTACCTCTAATTTGGTATTCGCTGCTGATTATGCAATCCGGCAGTGGATTGGTGGAAGATTTTGTAGCCTATCACATCCGTTTGCTAACTACAGGTGATGCCGGACATTCGGGACCAATTTACTATCATTTTGTTATTTTACTGTTGGGATGTTTTCCGGCATCGGTGCTGATTTTTAGGTCTTTCCGCAAACAATCGGATGATTCGCATTCTCAAAATCTATTCAAAATATGGAATTTTGTTCTGCTCGCTGTTGTCCTCATAATTTTTTCAATCGTTAAAACCAAAATTGTACATTATTCATCGTTGGCGTATTTCCCGATTACTTTTTTGGCTGCATATTCAGTGTATTCAATTGTTTATCGTGAAATCGGCTGGAAATGGACTACGACCGTTATGATAACTTTGATTGGCATTGTATATTCTGCACTTTTTATACTTTTCCCACTTGCTTTAATCAATGTAGAAATGATTTTGCCGAAAATAACTGACGAAATGACATACGAAGTGCTGAGTTCGCCCGTTCATTGGGGAGGATTTGAATATATTGTAGGAATAATATTTTTCATCGGGCTTTGCATTTCGCTCGTTTTAGTCTTTATGCGTAAGTATTTGCCCTCATTTGTTGCTCTTACGGCTACTATCGCAGTAACGATTACGCTATTTCTGCCACTTGTAGCCCCAAAAATCGAACAATACACTCAAGCTGCTCCGATTGAATTTTTCGGCTATCTTGCCCAAGATGATGTTTACTTGCATACTCTCGGATATAAGTCCTATGTGCCATATTATTATGGTGAAAAGAAATACGAACGCTCCCGCTATTATTTGGGGATGTCTGGCAAGGAATATGAGCAATTTTTGCTCGAAGGCGATATCCAAAGCGATGCATATTTCTCGGCAAAGATGACAGCTGCCGACAATTTTGCAAATCAATACCCTGAATTAATCGAATTATATCGTAAAAATGGATTTGTTTTCTTCAAACGAGAGCGAATTCAATGACATTTGAAATGGTCGAATCCCTGCAAACATGAATTGCAATAATGAAGGGATTTGCAAGCTGTCGAGCCGAATTCGCTTATCATCTTTGTATCGTCCGAATCGCAAAATGGGCATATTATCGCCGCCGGAACTTTAATAATATTAAACAAATCGGAACCATCAAAATCATTTGTCTTATTCTGTGGCGGGGCAATTCCCGATTCTTTCAGTTTCAGCTTTGTTTCTTCGCTCATCCAATCAGTTGTCCAAGCCGGCGAAAGCCTCGTTTCGATAATTAAATTGCTAATTCCTTCCAATTCGAGCACTTTTTTAATTTCATTATGTATCCAACCCATCGCCGGGCATCCGGAATAAGTTGGCGTAATGACAATTTTTACTTGATTATCGCTAACAATAACTTCCCGAACCATTCCCATTTCAATTACGCTGACCGCAGGAATTTCGGGGTCTTTGACCTCTTGGAGTATCTCCAAAATTTCGTCTTTTGTTATTGCAGCTACATTCATAGTATTACCATTTCGCATCGGGATAGAGCCGACGCAGGTATTGCATATCCGATAAAATGTGCCCCATATTTTCAGTGTGATAGCCTTTTCTGCCGCCGGATTGCATAAACAAATAAATTGACGGAACATCGAGCGTTGCCTTTGCAAGCAATTGCGAAACAGATTCGTACCATTTTGCTTTCAATCCGGATAAATCAGGAATAATTCCTTCCGATTTGAGCAAATCGTCGTCACCGTCAGTTTCGAATAATTCGCCTGTGTACATCCACAGAAATTCGACGGCTTCGGCAATTCGCTTATGGCTTTCTTCAGTGCCGTCGCCGAGTCGGAGCATCCATTCCGACGAGTGACGCAAATGATATTTCGCTTCTTTGACAGATTTTTCGGCAATGCCTCTGATTTGTTCATCTGTACTTTTTGCCAATGCTTCCATCAAATAATAATCATAAACATCGAAGAAAAATTGACGGGCAATTGCATAGGCAAAATCATCGGTGTTTTGCTCGCACAGCAGCGCGTTTCGGAATTCTTTTTCAGTTCGCAAGTATGCCAAATCGTCTTCAGTGCGGTTGGAATTTTCCAATTCGGCTGCATATTTCAAAAAGAGAACGGATTGACCAAGCAAATCGAGTGCAATATTCGACATCGCAATATCTTCTTCGAGTATAGGAGCTGTGCTACACCATTCTGCAAGGCGATGCCCGAGAATCAGTCTATCGTCAGCATGTTTTATCGCAAAATTGAACAAGGCTTTTTTTGTAGCATCAATGGACATCAACGTTGACTCCTTTTGGGATTTTGTAGAATTGTGGGTGGCGATAAACCTTGTCATCAATCGAATCGAAGAAGGCTTCATTATCCTGTGGCGTTGTTGCAGTAATCAATTCCGATGGTGTAACCCAAATGCTGACAGGTTTGTCCCGACGTGCGTAAACGTCACGCGCATTTTGAATTGCCAATTCGGCATCGGGGGCATGTACGTTGCCAACGTGCTCGTGAGGTTTGCCTGTCTTCAGTTGTACGAAAACTTCCCAAAGTTTCCATTGTGTGTCGTTGCTCATATTTTACCTGTTTTTAATTATTTTTTACTCGATAGTTTCTTTTACGTGTTATTGTCAGATTTATTACTTTGTGAAATATCGAATTAATAGAACACTAACATATTTGATTCAACGTAATAAATTGTAATGATGGACTAATTAATAAAATAATGGAAAAAATTATGGATGACAAAGCAAGACTCGAGGAATTTGAAGCTCGAATTAATGCAGGCGAAAAAATCGAACCTAAAGATTGGATGCCGGAAGAATACCGCAAAAATCTGATACGGATGATTTCCCAACACGCTCACAGCGAGATTGTCGGGATGCTTCCCGAAGGAAATTGGTTGACTCGTGCTCCCAGTTTGCGCCGAAAACTTGTCTTGCTTGCCAAAATCCAGGACGAAGCCGGACACGGGCTCTACCTTTACAACGCTGCCGAAACTCTCGGAATTTCGCGGGAGGAATTGCTCGATAATTTGCATACCGGCAAAGCCAAATATTCCAGCATTTTTAATTATCCCACGCACACTTGGGCAGACATTGGCGCTATCGGGTGGTTGGTGGACGGTGCAGCAATGGTCAATCAAGTCAGCTTGATGCGGACTTCCTACGGACCGTACGCTCGGGCAATGGTACGGATTTGCAAGGAAGAAGCATTCCATAATCGCCAAGGTTATGAGCTAATCGCCGAATTATGTGCAGGAACGCCGGAGCAAAAGCAAATGGCTCAAGATGCACTCAATCGTTGGTGGGGACCATCGCTCCAGATGTTCGGACCCGACGACAAGCACTCTGTCCATAGCGAGCAATCCTTGCGTTGGAAAATAAAAGCCGAAAGCAATGAATCGTTGCGACAAAAATTCATAAATATGACTGTACCTCAAGCGGAAGCTCGCGGATTGACAATTCCCGACCCGGAACTCGTTTTCCACCCCGAAACCAAGACTTACAGCTACGGACCAATCAATTGGGATGAATTCTTCAACGTAATCAAAGGCAACGGCTTTTTGAATAAGCAACGCCTCAAAACCCGCAACGAAGCCCACGACCGAGGTCATTGGGTGCGTCAAGCCGCCGAAGCATACGCCCAAAAGCATAAGCAGTAGGGGGGAATAACAACTTATTTCAGGACTAAAAAATACAAATCCCCCTGCTCGCAAGCTCGCTTTCCCCCTTTCAAAGGGGGATTAAGGGGGATTTGTATTTTTTTTATAACGCGGCAATCGCTCCCTGAGCCTGTCGAAGGGAGAGATAAGGTGCGCAGCAGACGGAGTGGATTGTCTTTTCCCACGGTTAAAACCGTGGGCTGTGATGTGTTTTGTATATCATGAAAGACACCCAAAACCCGTTCCGTTGTTTGCGTGTAGGTGAAGTTTCGGTTCGTACTTTCTATTCTTCGTTCAGCTCTGTGCATATAAGTCTAAGTGATGTATAATATTCTATTTCACTACTAATATTTCTTTCCATATAATTTAATTCGTTTAACACTAATTCATTGTCTTTGCATTTGCTTCTTAAAAGTCCACCAAAAAAATCAAAGTCTATTGTATTTCTTTTGGTTGCAATCTTGCTAATTTCATAATGGTAAGTTACTTTTCCTTCTTCTTTTACTTCAATTGGGTCATTTGAACTTGTAATTATAATATTGATTTTAGGGAGTGGTTTTTTAAGTGAAGATTTGTCAACTAATTTACTTCCAAAAATGTCTATTACATATTTTCTTTTGTCGGCAATTTCATTTCGTAAAACAAAATAAAACCTGTCAATATAGTTTTGATAACGTAAATGCTCGTATCGGCGGTCGTAAATCTCTAATAGTGAATCCTTATCATAAACAAAATCAGATTTAAAAATTGCTTCAAAGTAAAGTTCAACAAGTTTCAAAACAGTTTTGAAGTCGCGCTTTTCAATTACTTTTTCAAGTTTATCAAGTTCTGATAAATATTCATTAAGTATTGTTTTGAGCTTTGAAAGTATTTCGTCAAAATATTTTATAAGGAACTCACTATGCCTTTTTTGAATATCAAGAATTTTAAAGGTCCTATTTTCAAATTTAAAATTGTTGTTTCTGTGATATAATAAGTATTGGATTTCGTCTTCTTTTTCTTGGTAACTGAAAATTGTTGATGAAAGGAGAGCCAGTTTATTCTTCGGTTTTGTTAATGGTTTTCCGCAGAAGTCACATTCTTTATTGTCGAACTCACCTATTGGGATTTCAGCTTTTCTTATAGGATGACCTATTAATTCGTTTCTTAAGTCTCTGTTTAGATAATAGGTTTCGTCTTGTTTCAATTTCCCCTTATCAGTCCCAGTTTTGAAAATTTCCAACATTTCTTGGGTAAAATCTTGTTGGATGTAAATTGATTGAAGAAAACTGATTGTAAACGAAAATTTGTCCGCATAGTTTGTGTACTTTTTGTCTGAAAACACAATGTCAAGTGTGTCCTTAAAATAGCCCAGAATATCGCCAAAGTAGTTCGTCCTTACGTCTTCGTTAAATTTGATTTTACTTGAGCAAAATTTATAATCCCATATGAAGTAATTCCATATGTCTGCAATTCTGTCGAGTTTGTCTTCAACTTCTATTCTCATTGTCTGTGGTGTCGTTTTTTAAGGTTTCCCAAAACGTTTTCGGGCTTTGTGTTCGGGCGGGTTTCGGAGCACAAAACTGTCAACCTGCACTGAACTTGAATAGAAGCACAAAGCTTCAAGTTTGCACGCCACCCCGGCTGACGCAAAACACGTGTTAGCACCAGTTTTTAATCCCATTTCCAACGTGTAGTAAAATATTGTCCTAACTCTCTTGTCAGATATTCTGCTGCTTTAATTTTTCCAGGTTCATCAACATCGAGTGATTGGGCTGGAAATGACTTGTCTAGTTTTATGTAGTAATAACTTGTTCCATAAGAACTGGCTAGTTCTAGGTCAATCATTGCTTGTGTTATTTCACTGTTTGTCACATGAGTAACCACATAAGCCCAACCACAACCACCTACATCACCTTTCTCGTTGAATACTCTTTCGCATTCGTCGTATGAAATCTCTGATGCAACCTTTATTGCATTTTTTACCTTTTCAATCGTTTCGGGTTTTACTACAATTTTTGGGAGTTTAGGAATTGCATTTATTGGAAGGTCATCTAATTTCACAGTATCAATATCCTTATCGAATTTTGCAAGGTCTTCAATTGATAGAATATATGTGTTTGCTATTGTTGTTAAGTTATATTCTCTCGCATAGTTTGTAGATTTTGAGTGATAAAGGTGCTGTATATATTCAATTATTTCTTCTACATCTTCATTTGTTTTAACTAAAACTATGATTTTTGAAAAGCTGAATTCTTCATTGTCAGCATAGAATGGGAGGCCAGCAAAATCAAATTTTTCACGTAAATCAGCCCATCTCCATTCTCGTTCATGCGTCCAATCAATTCGCTTATGAGATTTAATATTTGTATAGACATAGCGGTACATTTCATTCAACCCAATTCCACATTCAGATGACAGTGTTCTCAAACCTATTCCAAAATTTTTATCTCCCTTAGTTGCTTCTTTATGTGTTCCGCTCAATCCATAGATTACTGGTCTTGCTCCAGCTTCAAACAATTCATTTTTAAAAATGCTATACCATAAGGTTCTATATAGTTTTCGTTGTTTCTATTTTTGGAATATTCTATCAATGCATATAATGGCATTTCAGTGAAACACGCAACAGACTTAGGACCATATATTGTTGGATTTCCATTTCTGTAGGACCAGCCACATTTAATAATTCCATCATGAAGAATTTTTTTTAAAACTCCCATAGCACTTGCGTCTGGTTCTAGCCCATATGCTTCTTCTTCATAAATATTGGTTTGATAGATTGGTTCGCCATCAAACTTAAAATTGTCAGGGAATTCAATGTAATCCATAGTCTCTTCCCAGTCACGTGAAAACTCTAATGGGTCATTCTCTGAGTTTCGCTTATGAACAAAATGTATAATCCAGTCAGTAATATCGTGTCTACTCATTGTATTTATTTGAAACGGATTGTACTTAAAATTGGTGCTAACAAGTACTTTTACGCAAAACAAAAGAATTTATTATATGTATGCGTCAATACCAACATTAAAGTTACTGTTTATAAAGTCATTTCTATGATTTTTCTTCCCGAAATTTATACCATCTTCCAATTATTTTTTTATTTTTGTTAAATGTATTTTTTCAAGTAACATTTGAAATTAGGAGATAATCATGGCTACTCAGACCGAAGCGGAATGTTGTCCGGAATTCAAACCCGATCCTTGGGATGACAAAATTGTCGAATGGGACAACAAGCGTTTTATCAAAGACCACGTTTTCACTTTCATGTACATGCCAGTAAATTTTGGCTCAGTAATGAAACGGCTCGACGAAAAAGTCCGAAAGAACGGCGCATGCTTAGCTGACAATCTGTGTCTATCGGACCACACCTCAAGATGGAATATGGATGTGTATCTCGAGGTTGACCGCGAAATTCCCGAAGCAGAGAATGTGACTTTCAGCGGAAAATATTACAGCAAAGTTTACGAAGGTCCATACAAGGACACAGGCAAATGGGCGGCAGACTTTGAAGCAACAGCCAAAGCGAAGGGTTTCAGCTCCGACAAAATGTTCATGTGGTACACCACTTGCCCCAAATGTGCCAAAAAATTCGGCAAAAACTACGTCGCCTTTATGACACAAGTGGAGTAGAAATAATCGTCACGTCAGGAGTTACAGAGACGGGACATATTATTTAAAAGCACAATTGCACATAAAATTTTTTCAAAGCACGACGAAATTACAGAATTTTATGAAGAATTTTATAATTTTGTAGAATGAAAATTGAAAAAATTCTAAAGAGATTGCTTGCCGGTACACATAACGTCAAATTTGGCGAGATGTTATATTTACTCGAAGCATTTGGCTTTGAGTTAGACAGAACAAAGGGTAGCCATCACATATTCAAGCATGTAGGAATAAATGAGATCGTCAACATACAAAACGTGAATGGAGAAGTAAAATCTTACCAAGTAAAACAAGTTTTAACTATTATCGAAAGAAATTCGTTAACTTATAAGTGAAATTATGAAAGATTATCATATTAATATATTTTATAGTGAAGAAGACGGTGGTTACATAGCGGACATACCGGATTTGGCTTATTGCTCTGCATTTGGCGATACACCGGAAGCAGCACTTCATGAAGTGTTGGAAGCTAAAGAAATATGGCTTGAAACAGCACAAGCAGCCAATAAAAAAATCCCGAAGCCACATTACAAGCCTCTTCTATACCAGATAGCGATGTCTTAAGTTGTTAACCAACCCCGTCAGGGGGTACACCTGACGCTAATCGGCAAATTCTTAAATTCCCCTCTTGAGGGGTGTCTGCACAGCAGACGGGGTGGTTGTCTTTGTCCTAAATAACCCACAAAGAATTCATGGGCTATGTTTTGGACAGAACGCTGTTGCTGTCCCTACAAATTATATAGTCTTGTCCCATCAGGTGCTACACCTGAGGGAATAATAAAATCTAAAAAGGATTTGGAATCTCGAGTTGTTTGCAGATTTCTTTACAGGTATTGTTTTTCAGCTCATTATGTCTAGGGACGGCAGTTTTGTAATCATTTTTCAGATTCTTAAATATTGAATGTTTAGCTCCCTCTCTATAGAGAATACAATCAAAGCTATTCAGATATTTAATGAAATCATTCCTTTTCATACAAGTATTATGAGCTCGTCTGAAATTTTGTCAGTTGTGCTATCTTCAATCTCAGACTCCTCTCTATCTATTTCGAGCATCAGTCCGAGTGCATCCAAAACATTTTCGCGTGCTTCTTCTTTAGTCTCACCTTCAGAAATAACGCCTCTCATTTCTTTTATGTAAGCTGTATAGCCACCTTCTTCACAAGGCGTATAGACAATAGTCAATTTTAATTTGTTTTCCATATTTTCTTCCTTTTGTTATCCCAATATTGATACGGTTTAGCAGATATTTTATTTCTTATAATTTCCCATCAGGTGTTAGAAAGGCGCCAAAAAATGAAATCAAAAAAAACGTAGTTATAGACTTCGGAAGTCTTTATAATTAACTTCAAGAAGCTTATTATATTCATATACTTTAGAAAAATCAGACTTCCGAAGTCTTCAACTGTCAGACTTTCACAAACATCTTTGTCCTAAATTACCCACGAATAAATTCATGGGCTATGTTTCGGATAAAGCTGTTACTAATCTTTATATACTTCATCGCGTTTTGAAATTTTGATGATTTCAATCGTTAGAATTTTATCTTGAATTGTATAAACAATGCGGTATGAAGAAACACGAATCCGGTACAGATTCTCTTTGAGAATTAATTTTTAGCACCCACGAGGTCTTGGATTTTTGGCTAAAGCTAAGATTTTCTCGTTAATAGATTCGATTATATCAAGAGGCAATTTGTCGAGACTTTTGAGGGCTGTCTTCTTAATTAGAATCCGATACATCCAATTTCTTCTTTTTATTTATGATGGATTCAACGCTTGATTTATAGTCAACAGATTCCTCATTTTTTAGAAGTTCATAGGCAATTATATCCTGAATATCTTCGATGTATTCCAAAGTAATTTTCTTCGGCGATTTCAAAGGAAGCAACAAATGGGTTTTTGCACCATTCTGGTCGGTTATAAAACTAATATCAGGCATAAGACTCCTTTTCATTTAAGATTACTAAATCATCAAACGATATATCATATAAGATATTTCACATAGATATTTTTATTATTCTGAACTTCCAAGACCCAGCCTCTTTACATCGGTATATTACCGTGCTTACGTGGTGGGTTTTTGTCCACTTTGTTTTCGAGCAAGCTGAATGCTTCGATTAGCATTTGGCGCGTATGTTTTGGCTCAATTATATCGTCTATATAGCCATAAGATGCTGCTATGTAAGGATTTGCGAAGCGTTCGTTATATTCGTCAATTAATTCGGCTTCGCGGACTGATGGCTCGGGCGAACTTTCGATTTCCTTCTTGAAAATGATTTCCACTGCTCCCTTTGCACCCATCACGGCTAACTCTGCGGAGGGCCACGCATAGTTCAGGTCGCCACGAATATGCTTGCTACTCATCACATCATATGCACCGCCGTATGCTTTGCGAGTTATGACGGTCACTTTGGGCACTGTGGCTTCGCAATATGAATAGAGCAGCTTGGCGCCGTTTGTGATAATGCCGCGCCACTCTTGGTCCGAGCCGGGCAAAAATCCCGGAACATCTTCCAAGGTCAGCAATGGGATGTTGAAAGAATCGCAAAAACGGATAAATCTTGCAGCCTTTTTGGAGGCATCAATATCGAGCACACCGGCAAGTACTGCGGGCTGGTTTGCCACTACGCCGATTGAGCGACCGCCAAGCCTGATGAATCCGACCAATATATTTTGGGCATAGTCTTTATGCACTTCAAAAAATTCGTGCTTATCGGCAATAATTTTGATGATGTCCTTCATGTCGTAGGGCTGATTTGGATTTGCCGGTACGATGTAGTTCAATTCTTCGTCTGCACGGTTTACCGGGTCATTGTTCGGCACAAATGGCGGTTCTTCGGCATTGTTCGAGGGCAAATATGTGAGAAGCTGGCGGACGATTTCGATTGCTTCAACGTCATTTTCAGCTACAAAATGAGCTACGCCGCTTTTTGAGGCATGTGTTTCGGCACCGCCCAAAGCTTCGGAACTCAACTCTTCGTGTGTAACTGTTTTGACGACTTTGGGTCCGGTAACGAACATGTAGGAAGTATGCTTGACCATGATGACGAAATCGGTAATTGCAGGAGAATAAACCGCTCCTCCGGCACATGGTCCCATTATGAGCGAAATTTGCGGCACAACGCCCGATGCCATTGTATTTCGCAAGAATATTTCGGCATATGCACCAAGCGAAATCACGCCCTCTTGCACACGAGCACCACCCGAATCATTCAATCCGATGACCGGAGCTCCGGTTTTGAGTGCCATATCCATTATTTTACATATTTTTTTTCCGTGCATTTCAGCAAGGCTGCCACCGAGCACAGTGAAATCTTGCGAAAAAAGATAGACTTTTTTGCCAAGAACTTCCGCAAATCCTGTCACCACACCGTCGCCCAGGGGGACAGTCTTGTCGAGCCCCAGCTGAGTGGCGTGGTGATGCACGAGCATATCCATTTCGCGGAAAGTGCCGTTATCGCATAACAAATCCACTCGTTCACGAGCGGTCAACTTGCCTTTTGCATGTTGCGAATCAATTCTGGCATCGCCACCACCTTGCATTGCAATGCCTTTCAGCTTATACATTTTGGCGATTTTTTCTTCGATTTTCTGCTTATTTTCTTGGTCTGTCATATTTATATCTTATTAATATCAAACATAGTTCCGATTCCGAATAATAATTTAGGGTCGAAATACTTTTTAATTTCAATCATATCGTCAACGGTTTTATCACCGTACATTTTTCGTAAATACTTTTTCTTGAGTTTCCCGATTCCGTGTTCAGCTGATACAGTTCCCGAAAGTGCGAGCGTTTTGTCAATACACTTATCGTAAATTTGGAGTGCGAGCGAGTATTCTTCCTCATTTTGGCAAAATATATTTGCGTGCAAATGACTATTGCCAATATGCCCAAAGATAACGTATTGCAAAGGTAATTTGCCAAAAACTTCAGAATAAAAGCAGAATAATTCGGGGAAATGCTCAATTGGCACTGCTGTATCGAGCCCAACTTTCTTTTGGCTGTTCTCGGTTAAATTTTCATAAACTTGAAGTGGTAATTCATGTCTAAAATCTGCCATCTCCTTGTGTTCATTGTCACTTAGTGCTATCCATGTGTCGTCGCTCAATCCTGTATATTTTTGAATCATTGCGTACCATTTGTCCATAATAGCATCCTCGTTGATTTTCGAGTATTCTTGCTCGAACCAAATTCCTGCAATTGCTTTTTCGGGAATTTGAGGGAATTTAGGGCGTAGTAAATTGAGCGATGGATTGTCGTAATATTCAATTAATCGAGCAGAAATTGTGGAAATTGAATTAATATTGGATTTATTATTAATTAAACTCAAATCACGAACTTCAATTACAAAATCGAGCAATTTTTCGGCATCATCGAAAAAGACGATTCCACCGATGATTGATTCCGGCAATGGCAATACTTTGAGCGTAATTTCGCCGATTGCAGCGATTGTGCCTTCATTGCCGATAAACAAATCAATTGCATCCATGTTTTCATGGGCAAAATATCCTGTAGCATTTTTAGTTTTAGGCATTGTGTAAATAGGTAATTGCAATTCGTATTTTTTGCCGCTGATTGATTTTAGGGTTAATATATATGAATCGGCAAAATATTCTCCACGATCGAGAATAATCACTTCACCTTCCGGCAGTATTAATTTTAATCCCAATATATGCTCACGAATTGCTCCGTATTTGAATGTACGCGAGCCTGAAGCGTTTGTGGCTACATTTCCGCCAATTGAGGCATTCATTTCGGTTGGATTAGGAGCCAAAAAGAAACCTTGTGGTCGGAGAAAATCGTCCAATTCATTCAAATTGACGCTGGGTTGGACTGTGACTTTGCCACCGCCAAAAGCCGAAATCCCTTTCAATAATTCAGTAGAAATGACTGCTCCACCATTCGGTACTCTTGAACCTGTGATTCCTGTTCCGGCTCCGGAAAATGTCATTGGAATGTTTTGCTCATAGCAGCTTTTAATAGCTTGGCGTAATTCGTCAAAATTCTCAGGAATATAGACTATATCTGCATTACCGTGCATATTCGACGAATCGAATGTATAGGGATGAATTGTATCTATTTCTGTTTTGATAATCATAGTGCTAATTTAATCTTTCCATGATTCAGGGTCTATTCCCAATTCTGTTTCAGCTAATCGGAGCAAATCTTCGAGTTCCAAGAACCAATCTGTTTGCGTTTGCGGTTTCAGTGGTTCATCGTAATATGCCATGATATAACCCGCAGATTCCTCATCCTTGATATATGAGACGTAATTCTGTCCGGGTTTCTTGAATATATCTGCTATTTGAGCGAACTTTTTCATGTCGGTTCAATTTCGATTAATATTGAATCTTTGTCAACCGTGCTGCCTTCCTGCACTTTCAACGATACTACTTTTCCGGCTATCGTTGATTTCAACACATTTTCCATTTTCATAGCTTCGACTATTAGCAGCTTCTCTCCCGGCACTACGGTCATACCTTCATCTACAAACAACTTGATTACTAATCCGGGCATCGGTGCTTTAACTATTCCTGCACCCGAGCCGGCTGATTTGCCTGATTGGCGGATAAACTTTTCAAGTAAATAAGTTGTGGAATCAGTTACATCAATTTTGTAGTCCATTCCGTTCAAACTGACGGTGATTTGGCTACGTCCGTTCACGAAAAGCTCAACTTGGTAGATTTTGCTGTTTACGATGAATGAAAAAACGTTATCCGAAAACTTTTTGAGCAGTTCCACTTCGTAATGCTTATCGTTGATGATAAGCGATTTGTGGCAATCTGTTTCGCAATGTGCTTTGTATTCGTTGTTATTTATTTTAAGTACTAAATTTTCCATTTTCTCATTTGATTACGTTAAACTAAACGACGCATATATAAATTCTTCTCTTTCCATTTGCTGATTTTAGGCTGAGTATCGGTAGCAAGGTTGGCATTTTGTGTCATTTTCCAACCCCAAGTAGCTATTGCGGCAACGATTTCCTCGTGTTCGTTTTTCATTCGGTTCAAAGATTCAAAATCGAAGGAATGTTCGATGAATCCTGTGTCGAAATATCCGTAGCGAAATTCGGGATGTTGCATTACTGCGAGCAAAAACGGAATTATCGTTCGAACACCCTTGATTTTGTAATTTCGCAAAGCCATTTCCATACGATTTATCGCTTCGATTCTGTCGCGACCGAAAGTAATCAGCTTGGCGAGCATTGGGTCGAAATGAATTGTCACTTCCGAGCCTGTTTCGACTCCCGAATCCACTCTCACGCCGTATCCGGCAGGTTGGCGATAGTATGAAATTTTGCCTGTGTCGGGCAAAAATCCGTTGAAGGAATCTTCGGCGTAAATCCTGCATTCCAAGGCATGACCATTCAGCTTAATATCATCCTGCTTGTAGGATAATACTTCGCCGTATGCAATTTTGATTTGCTCTTTTACAAGGTTGATTCCGGTCACCAATTCGGTCACGGGATGCTCAACTTGCAAACGAGTATTCATTTCGAGGAAATAGTAGTTTTTGTTTTTATCTAGCAAAAATTCGATTGTTCCTGCATTTGCATAATTACATGCTTTCGCTGCTTCAACTGCTACTTTGCCCATTTCTTCGCGAAGTTCGGGCGTGAGTACAGTCGAAGTAGCTTCTTCGATAACTTTTTGGTGGCGACGCTGTATTGAACAATCGCGTTCGCCAAGATGAATGTAGTTGCCGTGTTCGTCGGCAAGCACTTGAATTTCAATATGCTTAGGGTTTTCGATATATTTTTCGATATAAACCGATTCGTCCCCAAATGCCTTCATAGCTTCACGTTTAGCAGCTTCCAAAGATGGCACCAAGTCGCTTGATTCATATACTTTCCGCATTCCTTTGCCGCCACCGCCTGCTGCCGCTTTGAGCAAGATTGGATAGCCTATTTCTGTAGCGATTTCAATTGCTCGGTCGGTATCGGTGATTTTCTCTTTCGTTCCGGGTACGATTGGCACTCCTGCATTGAACATTATTTCGCGAGCACGGGTTTTGTTGCCCATCATTTCGATTGAAGTGTGCGATGGACCGATGAATTTAAGCCCGGCGTCTGTTACAGCTTTGGCAAATTCGGCTCGTTCGGATAAAAAGCCGTATCCGGGATGAATGGCTTCAGCATCGGAAATCTTTGCGATTTCGATGATTTGCGTCATATCGAGATAGGCATCTTTAGGGGTCTCTCCTTCGATGCGATAGGCATAATCGGCATAATTTACAAATTGTGCCGTACGGTCAATTTCGTGATATATTGCGACTGTTTCAATTCCCATTTCGCGGGATGAACGCATTATTCGGACCGCTATTTCGCCACGGTTAGCAATCAGTATTCGTTTGAACATCTATTTTTCTTAAATTAATAATAACATTTTTTAGACGTGAAGACATCATTTTGATTTAATAAATCATCTTCCCCCTAACACACATGCTGAAAATTAGAATACAAAGTCTTGATTGAAACGTTGCCGAGCATCTTGTCCTTGTATTCATCTTTTATTTTTTGAGCAGCATTGCTCAACTCTTCAGTTTTGATTCCTGCCGAGCACGAATTCCATGCTTCCAAAAATGCAGCTAACTGGTCGGCAGCCCGAATACACTCTCCATCATGTGGATTGAAGCGGTCTTCGTTATATTTTGTATTCAAATCATCAATTGAAATATTGTCGAGTTCGACTTTTCCGTCAATATGTATCTTATTTTTAAATTCATCCAGAACGTAGTATTTGATTTCTTCCATCCATTTTTTTTCAATCAATGGGAATATTTCCTTCTCAGCGAGACTCATTTCCAATTCTTTGATTAGATTGTCAAATTCGTCGGATGAGCGTTTTACGGGCGAGATGATGTCGCGAGTAACGGCTTCGGGCAAATCATGGAAAAGCCCTCCGAAAAAGCTGTTATAAAGCCTTTGCGGACAAGCGTTGTTTTCGCGAGCAAAGAAGTATGCTATGGCTGCCACCATGAGTGTATGACCCAAAACGGCTGTTTTCGGTACGCGCGGTACTTGTGCCCAACGAATTTGGAATCGCAATTGTCCACATAAATCTACAAAATTTGAAATCGTATGCTTGTTTGTTAGGCGCTGAATTCCGATTAAATCATTGAAATTGGCAATGCTGTTCAAGAGTTCAGTTTCTATACGGATATTTTGATAATTGAAAGGATTGGATTGTTTGATTATCTGAAATTCCCAATAGCTTGCATAAATATGAGCCGCATCGAGTATTCTCATACTTATTTCGTTAGGGTCTGTTTCGGTGAACAAAAAATCCTTTATTTCATCGAGCAAAATTTTGCTCTCGATTTTTGGCTCAATTTGTGTATAAACGTATTCGTTCAGCTTCTCGAACACTTTTTTGTTCTTTTTCACTTCGCGGTATATCGGGGATTTGATGTCGCTGATGACAATTCGCCTGATTAGCTCGAATATCCCGAATTTGATGATTTTTTGCCAATCTATTTTGGCGCCGTTTGATTCTTCGTATTTCGCCAAGCAATAAGCGATAATCATTTTGTGAGCGTGCTTATCCATTTCGATTAAATCCATTGCCCGAATTCTATCGTTCCAGCGTTGGATATGAAATCCTCTGAACAATTCGTTCAAAAGCGAGAAATTTACAATCATGAGGAACTCCTATTTTTTGGATTTCAAGAGCATTTTCTTAATTGATTCGATGCTTCTTTTTTCGTCGTCTTGATAATGTTGCAAGAGTTGGTCTTGTTTGATTGAAGCTTTTGTACCGCTTTTTTCTTTCTCGGGTAATTGTATTTTCGGTGTGACTTTTGTCTTCAAAATATCTTCGGTGTCATTGTTTTTGAGGAAATCTTCCGAAGGTTGCAATTCGCCGGAGTATTCGCCTTTAGCTACCAATTCAAGTTTATCTTTGCCAAACACATCGAGTAATTTGTCATAAATTGTAGCTCTGGTGAATGGTTTAGAAATGAAACCGGCTGTACCTGTTTTGACTGCTAATCCCAAATTTTCAACATCCGATAATGCAGAAACCATCAAAACGGGAATATTTTGAGTTGTACGAATCTTCTTAAGAATTTTCAATGTCAAATGCCCTGATAGCTCGGGCATCAATATATCCAAAACTATAAGGTGAGGCTTATGCTCTACAGCGAGTGCTATTCCATCAAATCCGTTTGAAGCGAGGTAAGTTTTTTTGAATCCATAGCTTTGCAAAGTCTTAGATAAGATTCTTTGCATCCATATATCGTCATCTATTACAAGAGTTGAATACTCAATCATTTGAATTGTCCTTGTTGGATTGGATTTTTGAAGCAACGTTAATTTGGCTGACTTTATTCATTTCGTTGCTGCTCCAATTTACTTTACTTGCGGAAATAGCAATTTTCAGAGCTTCGATTTGGGTTCTTGCAGCTTGGCGATTAATCTCAATGATTTTATCGTAAACTTCTTTTCGGTGAACGGCTACCGATTTTGGGGCAGCGATACCCAATCTTACAACACCTCTATCGTAGCTTAAAACAGTCACCGTAACCGTCGAGCCGATATTAATAACTTCACCGATTTTTCTTGACAGTACCAGCATAGCTTACTCCGTCGCTCCAGTTGCTTTTGTATGGTTGCTGATTAGGTGATTTGTCGAATACTTATCGGTAGTCAAAATAATTTGTTCACCTGTTTTTTGGTTTACATCTACCACAACGGGTGCTTTCAAATTTGCTGTCATCCTGCCAAGTTCATCTTCGAGTGTGATAATGACAAAAAGAGCCTGAATATTGTAATCGAAATCATTGCCGGGATTATAGTCAAGTTCCAGCAACCATGGGCTTAGAAGTGGGAATCCGATATCAGGACTTTCGAGGCTCAGTAACCATTTGAATGGCACTGTTTCTTCCTCGCTGATAAGCACATAATTTTTTAAATCCTCGAACCCTAAAATACCTTCGGGAAAATGAATTATGTGTTCATCTTCAATTTCGATGTCGCCGAATTGCAAAGTTGTAATCTTCTTCATATTATCAATTTATTTCGCAATTTATTATTTGTCATATTATTAAAATTAAGAAAGATTTTTGACATTAAAAAATATAAATACAAATATCGTGCTAATTTTCATTTTCTTGATTATTTTTATATCCATCAGTCGAAGGCATGTCACCTGTCAAAGGACCTATGTTGATTTCTACTCTCCGATTTCGTGCTTTCCCTTCGGGGCTTATGTTATCGGCAATCGGTCGTTGAGGACCAAATCCGCGAATTACTAAGTTGAAATCGGGCACTCCTTTGCGTATCATCGAATACGCAACGTTGACTGCTCTTGCCGAAGACAAATGCCAATTTGATTCGTACTGAAATGTTTTTATCGGTACGTTATCTGTGTGTCCGTCAATTTCGATTGTTAATTGCCAATTACTCAAAATCGAGGAAATTGAATCTAATGCTCTGCTTCCTTCAGGTACAAGTTCGGCTTTTCCGGACGGGAAAAGCAACTTCTCTTGCATTATAAGCTTAAATCCAGAATCATTTCGTTCGATTGCCACTCCGCCGGCTTCGATAAAAGTTGCTAATTTTTCTTCTAATTCATCGGAAATTTCTTGCATATTTCGGGAGGATGCTTCAGGCAAAATTGCTTCAGGCACTCCATCTTTCATTCCTTCCAAAACACCGCTACTTCCATCTAAAGGTGAGGAATCCGATGTCTTAAAATATCCCGAGAATGCTGCGGCATACTCTTTGAATTTCTCTTGGTCAACTTGCGTAGTAGAGTAAAGCACAACGAACAATCCCAAAAGCAATGTAATCAAATCCGCATAGGTTATCAAATACCGATCTGCACCGGTATTATGATGTGTTTTATGATATGTGCGTCCTTTTTTTATCAAAACACTTTAATAATATACGAATATACTAATATATCGTACTATTGACGCTTTTCTTGATTCTTTTTTGAGAAAAACGAGAATATTAGCGAAAAAAGTAAAATCACAGAAAAAGTAATGGGTAAATAATCTCGATAACGGACGTAGATTGTGATATTGTTCATCAATGGTAATTGCTCGATTGATGCTATTTGAGTGTATTGAGGCATTTTTGAAATCGAATTGCCTGTTGGAGAAATGAAGCCCGAAACACCGCTGTTAGCACAACGAGCTAAATATCGGCGATTTTCGATTGCTCGCAAGGCAGCTATAATATAATGCTGCTCGGGTCCCGGAGTATAATCATACCACGCATCGTTTGTGATTACCGACATAACATTTGCTCCCTTTGCTGTAAATTCGGCAACAAATGAGGGATAAATTGATTCGATACAAATTATCGGTGCAATCTGAAAATGGACCTTTTCAGTTTCGACAAACAAATTTTTTTGCTCCAATCCTCTCCCCCAAGACGAAATTCCAACGCCCCATTCAAACCACGAACGCATGAATAGCAAATATTCGGAATATGGCATTCTCTCGGCGAACGGAGTCAATCTCATCTTGCGATACGTTTGTGGTTCTGACGAGTGTACCGGATTGACAAGCATTGCCGAATTATATGATTCGTATATCTGAGTCGAATCCCAAGGATATACTCTCGCTGTAGGAGGCATATCAAGGCTATCTTCAAAAAATCGTATCTCAGCAAATCCCATCATCAATGGCACACCCGTAGCCAAAACTCTCTCGTAAAACATGTAATATTCGTAAATGTTTTCTACATTTGTATGCTTGGGGTATGATGTTTCGCTCCAAATGAACAAGTCAGGCTTCCCACTCACAGCTCTGACCGAATCTTCGAGTGCAAAGTGCATCACAACTTGATGTTCTACCCCACCCTCCCATTTTCGCCATGGATTTATATTCGGTTGGACAACTCCAATCTTAGCCGAAGGGTATTCGAGTTTGAGTTTGTCGTGACTGTACTCAGATTTTGCCCATATTCCGTAAATCAAAGGGAAAATTATAATTGCAGTTAATAGAATGTATGCCTTCCGAATGAATTTGTTATTTAGCTCAATCGCCTGATTTTTCTTTCGATATTCGAGTATAATTTTCAAAATCAGTATATTTGCCGAAAGGACTAAAAATGACGAGCCCCAAATTCCGGTAATATCTATGAATTGAATCCAGATTGAATTGTAAAATTGCGTATTGCCATAGGTCAGCCATGGATATGAAAATTCGCCCAAGGAATGTGCCCATTCAAATGCTACCCAGATGAAGGGGAATAGATTGAGAGCAACTTTTGTAGAATAGCGCCGTTTAAATATATTGAAAATTATGAATGGGATCATGAAGAAAAATGGATGAGCTAATGCGAGTGCAATTGCAGATGCAGTCAGATAAGGGTCTGTATCAGCTTGCCAACTGCCTATCCACCAGTTTGATCCGGCATGGTAAATGAAAAACGTCAGATAGAGCTTCAAGAACATGCGGCGTGGGTGCGATTCCGAAGCGAAAATGAACAAAATTGGGATAAATGCCACAAAAGCTAACATAAAAAATGGCAAAGGTGGAAAAGAAAGTGCGAGCAGAATTCCGCTAACAAGGGATAGAAATGTATTTTGAAACTTTTTCACGTTTTAAGTTTTTATAATATTGTTTGATAATAAACGATTAACAAACTTAACGATGAATTTTGAATAAATAATTAAGATTTGACAGAAACCAAGATGATTTTCAAAAAAACTTTGCTTTTATTACTTACTTTTTGCTTTGCTATCCCAATTTATGGAATTGAACTGCCGCACCCCAAACCGCTGATGAGAAAACTAGAATTTGCTAAAGAGAGGGAAAGTGAGGGCGGTGAACTTAGAGAACGTAGAATTGAGGCGATTAAGCAATCTGAAAAGATGAGACACGAACTATACGGGAAATCTCCCGAGTTGATGTCTGCACAACCCGAATGGAAATGTATCGGACCTTTTAATATTTCGGGGAGAATTCGGTCTATTGTGGTTCACCCTACAAATCCGGGACAAATCTATATTGGAGCAGCAGCAGGTGGCGTTTGGAAAACTCATGATAACGGTGTGCATTGGACTCCATTGTTTGATTTTGAGAATTCAATTTCATTTGGTTCATTGGCTCTTGACCCCGTTGACCCGGAAATCATCTATGCTGCCACAGGAGAAATGATTATCGGCGGAGGTATATCATATCTTGGTTCGGGGGTTTATCGTTCTTCAAATGGAGGGAAAAATTGGGATTTAATTGGACTTGCTGATGTTGGAGCTTTTTCTAAAATTTACATTCATCCCCAAGACCGCAACTTAATTATTGCAGGCGGTGCTGAAAGTAAGGGTGGGCTATACCTATCTGAGGATATGGGCAAAAATTGGAATCGTCTAATCACCGGAAATGTGACTGATATCTCTCTCAATCCTACAAATAGAAACGAATTGTTCATCGCTGTAAATGGTGATGGCGTCTATCATACATCAAATTTGGGTGAAAATTGGACGAAAAAATCATCAGGCATAACAAATATCGGTGGGCGCATTTCGGTTCAAGCATCGGCTTCAGATTTTTCGATTGTTTATGCACTCGTCGAACGAAGCAATTCCCGTGCAGCAATCTTCAAAAGCACCGATAGAGGCAATGAATGGAACATGGTTCATGATGGTGACCATGCTTTCTTCAGAGGGCAAGGTTTTTATAATAATTATTTGGCTGTGCATCCCACAAATCCTAACATAGTCCTTGCAGGTGGAATTGACTTATGGAGAACAGCAAACGGTGGCAACTCTTGGCAATCTGTTTCTGATAATACTCAAAGCGAACGCATGCACGTGGATAATCATCATGCTGCTTTTTCGCCCATTAATCCTAATATTGTATACAATGCTACAGACGGCGGGATTTATATGAGTTCCGATGCCGGAATTTCTTGGAAAGACATCAATGCAAATTTGGCTATTACGCAATTTTATGCGATTTCTACCGATTTGATGCAGCCGTATAGAGATTATGGTGGCACCCAAGACAATGGAACTATCGGCAATCGCTCTGACGAATGGGGTAAATTCATTTCGGGCGATGGATTTGATTTGTTCCTTCACCCGGATAACGCTAATATTTTATTCGGTGAGTTATATTACGGTCAAATATTCAAATACAAATTCAATTTTTCAGGCAAAAATGATTTGAATTTTCTGTACGATAATATTCCTGCCCAAGATTCGGGTATTTGGCATTCGCCTTTTTTATTAGACAAAAAATTCAGAAGAATATTCTTAGGATTGCACGCAATTTATATATCTTACGATTTTGGTGATACTTTTTTCCCGATTTCCCAACGCAATACTCACCAATATACCGCTATTGCATTTTCCGAACTTGATGCGAAAATTTTATTAGCCGGAAATAGAATCGGACAAATTTTTCGAACGAGTGATTCCGGAAAAGAATGGCAACAAGTTAACGCTCCACCAATGCCGAGACGCACAGTAACCGAGATAAAATTCTCCAAAAAGGACAGGGAAACGGCTTATGCAACGTTCTCGGGATATGGCAAACCGCATTTATTTAAGACTACAGATTTGGGTATCACTTGGTTTGATATTGACTCAAATTTGCCGGATGTCCCTATAAATGATATAGAACTGCATCCAAGTAACGAAAATATCATTTTTATCGGCACGGATATTGGCGTTTATGCCAGCTATGACGGTGGTAATGTGTGGTTTCCGTACGGGCATTCTTTATCTCGAAGCCCTGTGGTTGATTTGTTGATTCACGATAATACGGCACTTTTCCCGCAAATGAAGCTCCGAGCAGGTACGCACGGACGCTCGATATGGGAAGCCGACATAGTCGAATTGCCCCAATTAGCAACGGAAATCACTTCTCCGGCAGGTGGCGAAAATCTAATCGGGACGACAAATTTCCGAATTTCATGGTCAGGATTTCGCTCTCCTGTTGATATTTTTGTTCGATTTGGCGAAGACCAAGAATGGACTGTACTCGCAAGCGGTGTTTATGGGAATTCAATATTATGGACAGTACCGGACATTGTTGCATTGACCGCGAGAATTTCGATTAGTAGCTCAATTGATGGCACCTCGAGAATTTCAAATTCTTTCAGCATCAAAAAATTAGAGAAGGGTGCTATTTTGCGAACAGGCAATGTTTCAATCGCAAGCTATGGAATTGTGCATGACGGCGGAAATTCATTATGGGTGACAGATTTCGGGGGCAACCAAGTACACAAGGTAAATCTCGCGGATTTTACCATCACGAAATCGCTAACTTTGCCCTATTCAGAGTTTTATACAGATATTACAATCAACGAATCGAAAGACCTGCTTTATCTACATCGGCTCAACGAAGAAAGCGGCAACGGTGGCAAAATAATCACAATTGACACTATCGGAAATTTTATACGCGAATTTGTAAGTCCTGCAACGAGCTATCCGATAGGACTTGCATACAGCAATGGAGATTTGTTCGTTGCCGAGCGTGATGTGAATAGGCGGATTTTCCGGATTGATGCTCAAACGGCATTTGTCAAAAATTCATTCAAGAATCCTTTTGATAATACTTTCGGTCCGCGCGGAATGACATTTTATAAAGGAAATTTATATCAAGTGTCAACACTCTTTGTAGCAAATGCTTTGAATCGTGCTTCGGCTTTGGTCTTTTCGCCATCATCACCAACTGAAATCATTTCTGACATTCCGCTTTCTACTACACGGAGTTATATAAATGCTCGCGGAATTGATGTTGACCCTCACGATTACTCATTGTGGATTTGTGATGTAAACGGGAATATTTACAATATCGCTAATGATAAATCATTGACATCAGTTTCGGATAATTTCGAAAGAGATGAATTATACATTGTGCCAAATCCGGTAAATGAGCATTTTTCGTTGTCCTATTTGCCGAAGCAAAGTGGCACATATTCATTTGAATTGATTGATTTGACTGGTGTAATTCGAATGACTCAGAGTAAATATTTGCAAGGTAATGAAGCCACAGAAATATTATTCCGAATCTCAAAGTTGAGCAAAGGGCTATATTTCATCCGAATCAATAGAGACAGAGTTCCGATTAGGCATGAAAAAGTAATGGTTATAAACTAAATTTGAGTCCTAAAGCTGCCGAAAATGAGCGTCTAAGCCCATCTGCGGCATAATCTCTTGCTAATATAGGCAATGCAGCGTCAAGGTGCAATGCTGCGTATTCGGTCAAATTATTAGTCAACCCGGCTCTTACGTTGATAGTTGTTAGATTTTGCTCTACAACTTCATATTTTTCACTATCGAGATTATAACGAATAACGTTCTTGTCGTCATTGCGGTGAATTAGCTGAATGCCTCCGTAAATGGATGTTTCATCGAAATTTACAAATTTATCAACTGAAAACATGAAGTCTGCACCTCTCCTCAAACCCGAAGATTGGTTGTAGTGAAGAGCTTTTTCTTCATTCTCCCAATCCTCGTGTCGGAACTCGTTAGTAGTTTTATCTTTTGTATATTGGAAACCAACTCCGAATGTCCAAGTGCTTAGTCTCAAACTTGCACCTAACAATAAATCACTTGTCCCTAAACCCGGTTGATAGACCATTGGCATTGAACGACCATATCTTTTGCCATTGGCTTCGCCGGAAGCAAATTTGACACCTGCGATGAATTTAATAACTAAATCTTCACCCAAAGTCCCTGTAAAACCACCTGCGATTTTGATATCACCTAAGCCTGACAAACATCCGAGATTGCCGTTTGTATAAACATAAGGTATAATCACCGATACATCCATATTTTCAGACCTGTAATCGAAAGCGAGCAAAGTATTGAAGACTGCTGTGTTTTCGTCACCAACGCCAAAGTATTGTGAAAGTCCGACTATGTATTTTTCTTCGGCTGGCTGTAAGTCTTTGTCTGATAACATGCTGCAAACGCCGGCATCACTACAACCTTGAGATATTAAGTGTGCCGGAGCGAGTAAAGAAAATAAAACTACAATAAGAATTTTTGACATTTTTACTTGATTACGTTGATTTTTTCAATATATACTTTGCCGCTTTTGATGATTTTCACAAAGTAAATCCCTTGCTGAAGTGCTTGATTAGATTTATTTTTGATATCCCAGGATATTGAATGTGTGCCGGAACTCAATCTTTTGTCAAGCAAAGTGTTGATTAATGAGCCGAAAACATCTGTTACTTCAATTTTTACATCGCAAAGTTTTTCTGTAGTAAATTTGATATTCAAAACCTCGCTTACAGGATTTGGATATATTTTCAAGTCCAAATTGTCGGCTATTTCATCATCGACAGAAGTGCTGACAAGAGTCACGGAAGTAACATTGTGCAAACTAAGCGCCCAAAATGAGCCGCTGTTGTTGGTGATAACTCGCGATGCACGCACTGAATAATAAACTTCGCCATTATAATTAAAATTATCGGTATAAGTCAAATCGGTCACGGGTGTCGTGTTTATTTTTTGATAAATGCCGTATTTGGAAGTTGAACGATAAATTTCGTACCTGATATTGTCGCTATTTTCGGGAGCATCCCAAGTGATTACTTGTTTTTCATTTTCATCAACAATAACAGAAAGATTTTGCACTTTTGGCACTTCATTCGAATACATTGTCAAAGTTGGGTCGCCCATAAGTGCAGAATGAATTTGTTTCATTCCGATGGCATAAATCACACCATTCGGATATTGACTTGTCCATACTATACTTGGTTTGTAAAGATTTTTATTGTTGTGCGATAATAAAGCCGAATAACCAATCGAATGATTAGTTCCCATGTGGTGATAATACCAATGTGGTCTGCCGGACCATGAGCAAGTCAATGCTGAAGGATTGGAAGCTAAAGGTGCTCGTAGCAAGTTATTTTTATAATCCCAATCGCCGAAATAGGAGCCGAAAAGCATAGTGTAAACAGAATTCACAGGAGTATTCGAAAATTGTGTGGAATTTCCTACTCCTCCGGCGCTAATATAGCTCCCACCACCGCATCCATAAGCCCAAAGTGCTGAACTCGTGGATAGTGTGGTGAACCAATCCGAGGCACTAACATTTTCGTAGCCCAATAGAGATGCAATATTACGCCATCCGCTTGAAGAAAACGAGGTTTCAATTCCGGGATTCGCCCCGAAATTGTCGTCAATTATGCCCTTCTTATCTAAAAGGAGTTGACCTGTTCTATATAAATGATTTTTGTTCAGATAGTTTCTCAAAAGTTCAGTTTCATTTGTTATTCCGGTCTCTTCATTGTGAAATAAAGGCATATCGTATAAGTCAACTCTGCCAACAGCCAATTCAGCCGGTATTGCTAATTCTGTAATATCAAATTTACCATCTCCCGGGACATTTTTATTAGCTTCTCGCTGTCCTTCTACAACAACGTTAACTGATTCATCGGTAAACCATTTATGGCCGGAAAGATAGCCGTAGTAAAAATCTGCGGGCCATGCTCCACGATGGTCTCCGTGGGCATCAGGGGCTAAATCCCCCGAATATGGAACAGCAATTCGACCCAAAAGATAAATAGTGTTAATAGCCGGATTTGCTGTATAAGCCGCAAGAATTTGATTTTTAGTAGCTACTACTGCATCACCATTGAATGCTTCTGTCCGAGCTACCGTAATCATCTCCACGCCCCAGCCTTCACCTCGCAAATCTTCTTTAAGTCGCTGAATTTCAATTTCCAATGGAGTCGCCATAGTTTCATCCACTACAAGCAACACTGTTCCATGGTCATGTTTTGCAGTAATATTGATTCCGGCACAGGCATAACCGAAGCCCATCATTTGACCTACTTGACTGTTATCATTGGACCCAATTGAAACAAGGAAGAGCATTCGAACCTCATATTCGTATTCCACACCAATTTGAACAGCATTATCTGTATATTCCGTTATATTGCTATCAAGAGTAGCAATTGGAGTTGCACTCCAAAAAATATCTTTCACTAATTTTTTATATACAAAATAGCCCTTTGCCAATTCGTTATGTTTCCATTTCAATGTGATTGATGGCGTCTGTTCATCAATTTCTACATTAATCAAAACTGCAAAATCGCTCGAACGTAAAAAGCGAGGGTCGGGTTGTGCGTAGGAATATGCAGATGCTAACAAAGAAGCAATAAAAATAAAAAGTAAAGCTCTTTTCATGTCTTTTTCCAAAAATGTATTTCAAACAATGCTTAAATTAAGAAAAAATCCTTAAATCTGAAAATGAATTAATCAAATACCATGAATTTTATTTGTCGGACAACACCATTGATGTTAATTTCAAAGAAATAAACTCCGGAAGATAATGAATTTCCTTCCGCATCTGTCAAAATGATATTTTCCTCAGTAACGAATTCCGAAATATTTATTGATTGTTTATTCAATATTTTGCTTGATAAATCTAACAATTTTATTTCAGCTACACCGCTCAAATCCGTTACTATGACTAAATTCGCATTTTCTGATGCCGGATTGGGATATAGCAATGTGTTTAATACTTTGTCTCGTGTCAAATCTAATCGCAAAGTGCCTTCTTCGGATATTACTCCTTGGCTGAGATTGAGATATGTTCCGGAATGAAGTCGTTCCTCTTTGATAGCCCTGACCTTATAGAAATTCAAAATATGTTTAGCAGCAACATCGGTAAAAGAAGTTGTAGTCACAATTTCTTCCGAAATTCGCTGATATTGACCGTATTTTTCGCCGGATGAATAAACATAATAGCCGACAATATTGCTATCAGGGCTTTCATCCCATGACAAATGAATTTGCGAGTCGCTTGTGATAGCCAAATTTGATGGCGATTGGACAAAACTTGTTTTTAAAGTTGGGTCGCCGATAAGAGCGATATGATTCATACGCCTTGCATACGGGCTTGAAGCAAGATAATTATTTGGTCGGGAATTTTGCGATAGCAATGTAGAGTAAGCAATAGATTCGCCAAAAGCTGTATGGTGGAAGAACCAATGCGGTCGCCCCGACCAAACACAAATCAAACCACCGGGTTCCGCAGCTAATGCAGCTCTCATTAAATTATTTTCCGAATCCCAATCCCCAAAATATGAACCGAATAACTGTGTGAATGCTACTCGCATGGGTTTACTCGCAAAATCTTCCGCATATGCAATCCTTTCAGCACGTACAAAAGAGCCGGGACCGCAACCGTAACCCCATATATAATCAAAATCCGATACCATATCGCGTAAATCCTCATCGTCAATATCTCTCCAATCAGTCATCGCTGAAAAACTCATCCAAGCCGATGCAGGGAAGCCCTCCTTGAAATTTGGTCCGAATGCATCGGATATAATAAATTTGTTGGGGTATCGGTCGATTCCATTCCTAAATCTATGATTTTTGTCCAAATATTGCTCCAATAATTCAATTTCACTCTTATCAAAAACGGGCAAATTGAACATATCTACTCTACCGACGGTAATTTCAATATCGGATGGAATAAAATTTTGGTCAAATTTCCCGTCATTTGGGCGATTTCGGATTCTTTCGTCATCGGCTTTCAAGTTATTCAATGTATCTGTCCAAATTCCATCAACGTCGCCATAAAATACATCCGAAGCCCATGCACCGTCATGGTCGGGCGTATGCCCATCAACGGCAAAACTTCCGGAATAAGGCACCGCAATTCTTCCAAAAAGCAATACAGCAGTGATATTTTCCTTGTTATAATATTTGATTATTTTCTCTTTTGTTTGCATTACTTTGGCACTGTCAAATGTCTCAGCTCTCGGAGCAGTATCTCGGAAAACTCGCCATCCGTCAACAAACATATCTTTTGACAATCTTTCAATTTTATCGTCCAATTCAAAATTTATGCTTTCATCAACCAAAATCAAAACTTTGCCTCGATTTTCGATTGCAGGTACATTAATTCCAATGTTCATATAGCCATTCGCCAAATAATCAATCATGTCTTTTTCGATTAGAAATTCATACCATCGTCCACGTTCAAAGTCCGTAAAAACATACTGGGAATCGAAACGACTAAGAGATTTGATTGGCTCGCCAAATAGAGAATCTTCTTTGAATTTCATATAAACATTGTAGGTGTAGGCGTTGGTGTCAGGCTCCCATGTGAATATTGCATCTAATTTTCCAGCCGTAGAATCAATTGTAGGTGTAAGCAAAAGAGCATATCCTCTGCTCAATTCAGGAATTTGTGCATTGCAGATTATTACGGAGACTACAAATATTAATAAAATTAAAAAGTATTTCATTTTAGTTCTCTCAAATATCAGTTAAACACAAACGACATAATAAAGTTGCATGTGACAAGCAAAATAGTTAGAAAAAAAATGATTATTTTGCATGTTTGTTTCAAATACAATTTACAAATATGTTAAATTTTCCGGCATTTATAGGACGAAAAGTAATAAATTTCACTGCAGAAGTCGGTAGAATCATAATTCTGCTGATGTCGGTTTTGAGATATTTCCCCCGAGCAATCAAAGACCGGAAATTAGTGCTCGAACAAATGGCTATCGTCGGCTCGGATTCATTGCCGCTCGTTGTATTGATTGGTTCCTTTACAGGCGCAATCGCAGCACTTCAGGCAACGAATTTGTTCGACAAATTCAATTTGGTCAATATCGCAAAGCCTTTCATCGGCTCATCAATCGCCACTGTTGTTTTTACCGAGCTTACGCCCGTGCTTACTGCATTAGTCATTGCAGGGCGAGTTGGTGCTTCGATGGCAGCCCAGCTCGGCACAATGAACGTTACCGAGCAAATTGATGCACTCGAGATGATGGGCATTGACAAAAATCGTTATCTTGCTATGCCACGTGCAATTGCTACTTTATTTATGATGCCTGTGCTTGCCGTATTTTCAAACGTCGTCGCTTTGGTTGGTGGTTTCTTGCTTACTTACATCAAGTTTGAATTTGAAGCAGCAACATTTTTTGATTCAGTCCAACGTTTTTTCCAAGCAAGCGAAGTGATTATGGGATTGACAAAGTCCTTCGTTTTTGGTGGTGTAACTGCTTTGATAGGTGTGCATGTTGGATTTGCTACTACAGGTGGTGCCGAAGGAGTCGGGAACAGTACTGTTAGGGCATTCACTTTGTCTGCCGCCGCAATATTGATAATTGATGCATTATTTGGTTATATTTGGTAGATTATTAATGTAAATCCTATGAAAAAAATATATATTATATCATTGTTTGTAGTATCGTTTATTGTACTTTCATGCGGCAAAGAAGAGGCTTTGGCTCCCCAGCAGAAGATAATAATTGCCGCAATCTTGGATACTACCGGACATTACAGCCAATTCGGCAAGGAAGTTATTCGCGGAATGGAACTATACACACGCAAGTATGCGACTTCATACGAATTGAGGTTCTATGACAGTAAAGCTGACGCAAATATCGCCCTTGCAGAATTCATTAAGTTCGCCCCAAACTCATATAGTCGAGGTGTTATCACACTCACAAGTTGGGTCTCTAATGCAATTGCAGAAGTTGCCAAAAGCAACCGACTTGTCCAATTCGCTGTCGGGAGTGCTGTTTATAATTATTCAAGTCTGAAAAATTGTGTCCGATTTACATCAGACTTAAATGACGAAATCAAGTATCTTTCCAATTATTTGAATGATTATAATCGAATAGCAATTATGCACTTCGATAATGATTATGGAGATGGTTGGAACAATTCGCTGAAAAGCGGATTGGGAGGCAAAGTCATTGGCTCGTTTTCTTACCCTGATACCATGACTCAATTTACAGCGATTTTGGAAAAAGTGAAAGCACTCAATCCTGACAGACTTGTGTTAATCAGCACTCGCGAGGCTGTTCAGATCGTCCGACAAGCCAAGGCAATCGGGCTGAATGTTCAGATGATTGGCACACGTCCAATACTGACTGACCAATTACTCGCAACAAGCGAAGCGAATGGCTTAATATTCAGCTACCCCGATTTGAACGAGCAATCTCCTGCATATCAAGATTATGTCTCAAGATACGGCAAGAAACCATCTTCATTTGTTGCGGAAGGCTATGATTTATGCTTCGGACTTGACAATGCTATCAAAGCAAATGGTACCGCATCTGCAAACATTTGGGACTGGTTCTCAAACAACGGTTACAATGGCATGTTGGGGCTAATCAAATTCGATTCGTTCGCTCAAGCATCTTATACTTATAATTTGAATGTCATCAAAGATGGTGATTATATATTATTCCCTTGATTTAATAAAATGACAGAAATAAAATTCTCAAAATATCCGTTCGGAACAAAAATCCGACATCATGTATCAACAAATAATTATCTTCCGATTGAAGAATTGAAATTCATCCCCGAATCTTATCCGGAGGCATTGAAAACAATTGATTGGACTTCATTATTTGCCAACGGCAATGCCCCAAAATACTTGGATATTGGTTGCGGACGTGGGAAATTCCTGATTTTGCGCTCTTTCGAATTAAGTAATGACAATATTCTTGGTCTTGAAATTCGCCCTGAGCCTGTCAATTGGATAAATGATGTTGTTGAAGGCGAATCCATCGGAAATTGCAGAGCTTTGCATTATAGTGTTGCCAATAATATGCCTTTCGTCGAAAGCAATTCCGTAAACGAAATTTACTATCTATTTCCCGACCCTTGGAACAAAAGGAAGCATTACAAAAAGCGTGCTTTTACTGCTAAATTTGTTAGCGAATGTCATAGAGTCTTGGCTGATGACGGAAAGTTATTCCTCGCTACTGACGTGCCAGAAGTCCATACATACCAGATTAATTTGCTTTCCAAAACAGGACTCTTTGACGTGAAAATACTCAATTCACGCGATGAATGGCAATTACCCGTTACAAATAAAGAGAGATTTTGTATCAGAAAGAATATAGATGTTTACCGAACTATTTGCACGAAAGTTAAGCCATCCGTTGGCGGTTAATCTCGAAAAGTACAATTCCGGCGGAAACTGATGCATTGAGTGAATTGATTCTACCGGACATAGGAATGCTGATGATTTCGTCGCATTTTTTGCGAACATTTTCCTTCATACCCGAGCCTTCGCTCCCGATAATTATAACAATCGGGCGGTCGTAAATATTATCGCTGTAAAGTCTTGTGGATTGCATATCTGCACCGTAAATCCAAAATCCTTTGTTTTTGAGCGTTTCGATTGCATTCACTAAATTTGTCACTTTGCAAATATCCAAATGCTCAAGTGCTCCGGCTGAGGCTTTGACTGCAACGGGCGTGATAGGCGCAGAATTGCGAATCGGCATAACTAATCCGGTGACTCCGGCACATTCAGCTGAACGAGCTATTGCTCCTAAGTTGTGGGGGTCGGTAATGCCATCTAAAATAAGAAGCACGGGCTTGTTGTTTCTTGCAAAGGCATTATCAGTGAGTTCGCCCAAATCAACGGTCTTTGCCATTGTTTTCAATGCTATGACACCTTGCGATTTGGCATCTCGCGGCAAAACACTGTCCTCAAGATTCTTGAATTTCATTTTATCAAAAGTAATTACCGGGACTTTGTTCGATTTTGCTAATTTGAAGATTGGATTTGTACCGTGCAATCCATACAAAATATAAATCTTTTCGATTTCACTTCCCGAACTCAATGCTTCTGTAACTGCATTCCTACCGTAAATATAATATGCTTGTTCACTCATGATTTTGCTGTTAGTCTAATAATTTATCAATAATTCTATTAAAAAATATAATTTAATATTCTAAATCGTTAATCACTTAATAATGTTGTACAAAAGTAATTTATATTAGTGATACATTTTTATAATTGTATTAGGAGTCAGAAATGAAACAGAGCTTTATTATTTTGTTAATAGTTCTTTCGGTCACTTTACTTTCATGCCTAGACGAAGGCAGCAGCGGTAGAGGCACCGAAAATTTGCAATCAGAAGATATGATGGCATCTTCGCCGCAAATGACAAAAATGGCAATCAATGAAGATATGTCCGCTAATGAAAACACCGGACAGGAAATTGTCGAAACACGAAAACTTATCAAAGATGCTCGAATAGCTTTTGAAACTAAGGATATGCAAGCTACGAGAAAAAAAGTGTCAGAAATTTTGCTAAAATACAATGCCTATTTGGACAACGAAAATGAATTTGCGACTGAATACGAACTTTCCAATAGTATGACAATTCGCGTCCAATATGACTTATTTGAAAAATTTGTAGATGAATTGCTCGCAAATGAAGAAAAAGTTGTCGAAAAAAGCATTGATGTACGAGATATTACAGCCGAATTTTTGGACGTCGAAGCCAGATTGAGAACTCAAAAAGAGCTTGAAAATCGTTACAGAGAGCTATTGGCAAAGGGCAATAGCGTAACTGAGTTGCTCGAAGTCGAGCGAGCTTTGGCAAACGTCAGAGCAGAAATCGAATCAATGGAATCGCGGATGAAACATATGAGCAACCGCGTAGCACTTTCAACCGTCAATCTCCGTTACTTCAAAACGCTCGAATCAAAGAATTTCAGCTTCGGCGAACAAGTCCTCAAAGGCTTCGAAAACGGCTGGTTAGCTATTCAATGGTTTATAATCGGAATCATCAATCTTTGGGCATTCCTCATTATCGGTGCAATTGTATTCTTCATTATTTACAGAGCAGTTAGAAAGTCTAAGAAAGTGTGAGGGAAAGTTTTGTGATTTGCAGTGGAGTTATGTTCCTAATCAATCCCAATTTCTTTCTTTTTGAATGTGTTGTTCAATGTCAATATCTTTCCATACATCTGAACCTAAAGAGTTTAGCTCAGACAAATTGTGTGCACTATCGTCAACGTTCTGCATTTTCGATTTAAAATTGTTGAATTCGGGTAAAAAATCGCTAATAATTTGTTTCAGATATTGGCGACTTACGGTTTCGTCATAAATATGGCTGTGACTATTCCTTGCTTCGAGTATTTCTTCCCAAGTAAATGGGTCAATAAATCCAATTGCTGCCATTTGGGTCATTACCGGGCGTGGTCCTTTTATGTCGTTATACCCCAATTCGACAATGTAGTCTTGCATCACTTTCCAAGCCAAATCGAATGTATATCCGAACCTTTGAACAAGTCCGTCTTTTTCTAATTCATTCAATTTGTCGAAATGAGTCGCACCTTTGTTTAAGCTTTCTAAAGCTTTGCAATAGTTTTCAAATCTAAGTTGACGCTTATTTTTCGGTGCCATGTTTATTCCTCATTAACGCTCTGTAATTGCTTTTTCTCTCTTTGATTCAAAAATATTCCAACTGCTAACAAGGCTAAAATCAATATATTCGATATCATCGAATAAGTTTTGCCTTGCTCAAATGCCGGAGCCGTTAAATTGAAAACGATTTCGTGCTCGCCCGGTGGCACAAGTACCGAACGGAAAGCATAATTAGTCTTGTAAATAGGCAATTCTTTATCGCCGATAAAGGCTTTCCAGAAGGGATAATATGTCTCGCTAATGAATAGCAAGTTATTACCCGTTGCTTTGACTTTGAATTTTATCATATCGTTAGTCTGGGACACGAATTGAGCTGTTGCTTCTTCCGTTGCAGGCTCGATACTGATTTTATGGTCTTCCTCGAAGTATGCAACACGCAACGGATTGAAATTAGCTTCTTTCATATTGCGCAAAATATCCATAGGTTTGGCTACCGCTGCCGAGTCAACGAAAAACGCTCTCGGTAAATAGGAAGGATTGAAATAAACATACCAACCTGTTTGACCTGATTGGAATGCCGGTTGTACTTGCCCATAAGGTTTAGGTGTGATGAGATATTTGACATTCATCATATTCCACAGAAATGGATTTGTCACTTGATTAGTGGAGCCTTCGTCTGCCACATCGAGTAAATCTTGGTAAACGCGTAACTTTGCAGGGTGATAACCGCCAACATTTTCGAGTTTGAAATATGCCGGCAAATTTGGTGAAATACTTGCCATCGCAAAATCTGCTATTCTGAATTTTTCTGCATCTTGCTTTATGAAATCAACCACGTCAGTCGCTTTAAGTGCCTCGCCAACCTGGTCGGTTTCTGTAATATCAAGTGGACGTAATCCAACTCGCCATAAGTCTATGAAAAGTAATAATATTATCGAAATGAAAAACATATTCGTTTTGAGGCGACCTTTGACAAATAAAAATGCAAGTGCAGCAAAAGCTGCATATATAAACCCATTCATAAGCCAATCACCAATCATATTTGACCATACAAAGTCCGGCAAGTCAGGAATTTGTTGCATAACGGATTTGAACGATTGATTTGCTGTATTTGTAACTGCATCAATATAAAATGATTTCATTGCAGCGGCATAAAACAGACCAAGCACGAGGAAAGCTCCCGCAGAAATCAAAATATAATTCATGATTTTCTTGCCTTCGGGGCTATTTTCACGTCTATATTGCACCAAACCCGTCAATCCGTATCCCGCCAAAATTGGGAATGCGAATTGCATAATTGCAAGTGCCATGCTCGGCGCTCGGAATTTGTTGAAACTCGGCACATTGTAGAAGAAGAAATCATATAATATGGACAAATTATTACCGAATGATAAAAGTAACATAAATAGCGATATTGCCATTAGTGTTTGGACAAATGCGTCTTTCCGATAAATCACAAATCCTGCGATTGCCAGAAACACTACAATGATACCCATATACGGGGCAACGTCCTCGAAAACTTTTTGTCCCCAATATGTCGGCACTTTGAATTCCTCCCCTCCTGTTGCAGGACCAGAATATGGCAATTTGCCGAATCCGTAGTAATTTGGTACAAAAAAAGTAGTAATTTCCTGAGGCGAAAATGACCACATTGTGGCATATTCGTAAGTGTTGCCGCCATCGTCCGCTTGGGCTATTCCATCAGTTTGAGTAATTGGCGAAGCTCCGCGCGTAGAATATGGAGTGTATTCTTGGATGGACAAATATCTATCCGACGACATCAGGAATGCAAAGCCACCTGCTACCACCAGTACCCCAATAAGCTTGACCATTCCAATCGGGTCGCGTTTGGTGATAAAGCGGCTAATGAGCTCGAAAAGTACGTAAACACCAATCGCTATACCGCTGTAAAATATCATCTGGACGTGTGTGGATTCGAATATCAAGTGGATTGAGATTACCAATAAAGTTGCGTATAAAATTGAAAATTTCTCTCGGACTTTTTCCATCAGCATGAAAATATAGGGCAGCAGTGCCATCGTAATCGGTTTAGTGTTGTGCCCAATCATTATCCAATGTATGATGCCCGTCGAATATAGAGCCGCAATCGCCACAAAAAATGCAATAGCGTGCATATGATTTTTGGAGCGCATCAGCAAATACATACCAATGCCAAAGATTACGTAAAATTGCATTACGCGGACGGAATCGTTGCCAAAGACATCGCCCATCAAGCGAGTATAGCCAAAAAAGACGGATGAGGTCACATCCCATAGGCGGTCGCCTGTGAGCAAAAACGAAGCAAAACCCGGCATCCCCGAGAAAATGTACGGCACCCAATGCGGGAAATCGCCGTTTCTGGAGGCTTCGTCCAAATAATTCCTGAAGCTAATCGAAGCAAAGTTATCCGATGCCGCCAACTCGTGCGAAGTGATAACACCCCAAAAGAACACGAACACCGACAGCACAATCAACCCGATGAATATCAAATCGCGATACTTTTCGGGGAATAAAGTGAAAGTATCATTGCTAAGAGTAGCAACACTTTTCTTGGTAATCTTTTTTGTCATCTTTTGCCTCATCTCCAAAATTTCATTTTCAAAAACTATAAAACGAAACGCTTATCCGTTTAATTCAAATTTAAGAAATGATTTTGAAAGAGAAGAAGGAAAAAAATGTGAAGTTTAAGATTTGTCTTCATCCTGTCCATCACAAAATCCGCTATGCTGCTATAAAAATCAAATCATCCGATGACTGCGAAGCCACCGGATGAATGTAAAACATAAATAGCTTTGGGGCAGAAACACCCCCGCAATTTTTTTTTGCGGGGGGATAAGGTTATTTCATAAGTAGAAGCGGGCGCGATATTCGCTCTGTGTTGGTTGTGAGTATGAGATAGTATATTCCCGCATGGTATCGGTGTCCTGAAAAGGTGAAATCATGAATGCCTATGTTGAAGTGTTCGCCTGATGCGATTATGGCGACACGATTACCAAGCAAGTCGAATACTTCAAGACGAATTTCTGATGGCTCTGTCAAATTTACAGATATTCTCGTTACATCACCAAAAGGGTTGGGATGGATAGAAAGTAAGTTGCTTTTAACAAAGTTAATACTCTCCGTCTGTGCGGAAGCTTTGGGGGGATAAGTACCGCAAACGTCACCTCCATATTGACTTTCTTTATCGCTTAACCAATGAATAGTATCACTACAGCTTAATTCTTCAATATAAGCTCTAAAAGTTGAGCCTTCAACAACTTTCGTACAAGGACGTATAACTATTTCTTTGCCTGCCTTTAAGGTAAGATTGGCTCCTGAATAAACAACAAAGGGTGCATATTGGTTACTTCCTATTTTAAATACGCTATAAGCATTCCAATTTTCTGTTTGTCCATTCAATATATGATTACCATACATTAAGTACGGCATTTTAATCCCATCTAAAGTTTCAACTCCTGTATTATCAGGGTCGAGCCAATCACGAAGACGGGTTTGAGGAGTACCACCACCTTCCCAAGAAATATCTAAACGTCCATACCTTGATGTAGCATCAGGATGACATGGATTGTACCAGTAAGTCATTGCGCTAGCAGAACCAACAACTTTAAAATTGTTTGAGAATAATGGAGAACCAGAGGAACCGCCTTCTGTAGTACCTAAATCCCAATCTACATACCAAAAGAAATTATCAAAAAAAGGGCTAGAATATTTTTGAGAGATTTTCATCAAATCGCCGTCAGGATGATGTAAACAAGTAACTTCACCTGGAATGTCACCAGTTCTATCCCAACCATTAAAATAAACATCTGGAAAATTGTTCTCACCTGATTGAGGTTGTGTTTGGAGTGAAACTAGTAAAAAATCTGTATCATCCCATCCTGCAACAAAATCAGCACCACTATATACATAAGTAGGAAATGAACCATATGCGCCACAAGCTTCTCTTATATAACGAAATTTAAATGACCATTCATTTAATATTTCTTCATCTGTATGGTTTCCTTGAAATGACCTTAAGCAATGCAAAGCACAATAAAAATATGGGAAATAATCATTTCTAACATTATTAATTAGACTTCCAGAGCACCAGTGCCAATTACGATTTTCTGCACCACCACTACCACCCATTTGCAAAGGAGAAATAACAACTGCTACAGAATATTTCTGCTTACACCAGTCATCACCCTCAGAACAATTTACGTCTCGATGGCAACTAGCAGATTGAAATTCATTTTCATTACTCTTATATTCTAAATAGATATCAGAGTCAAATTCAACATCTTTATAACCATAAATTACTTTTTTTATTGAAAATTCTGAATTAAATGTATTATTAAATGGTTCAAACAATTCAATAATAATATCATCACCTTCTATTAGATGAGAAGAATAAACACCATGATTTTTATTAATATCAAAATTAAACGGGCCAAGTAGAAAATTCTTATCGACATTGTAAAATGAGATATGAGAATTATTACCTATTTTGAAGTTGTTGAATACTAAATTAATAGAATAAGAACCGGGACATTGAATCCTCAATCTCCATAATCTATCTCCATTAACTAGTGTATCCCATGATCCGGAATTTTTTAATGTGAAATTTACTGGGTATGAGTATCCATATAATTCAGGCAAATTAACTCCAATTTCTATCATTTTATTTTCCCAACTCAATAAGGAATCAATATTTGGGATTTCTGTGATTTCAACATTTAAATCATTTAAATGGGTTAAATGGGTTAATGTACTGTCGTAACTAACAGGTTTTAGACTGAATTTCGAATATGTAGAATAACATACAAGAAAGAGAAAAATAAATATTAATTTGATAAACATTGCTAAACCTCTATATAATTAATAATTGAATCTTAGAATTGTATCAAATTTAATTTGACTCGAATGAGAAAATCTAGGTATTGTAATGTTATCATTGAAAAAGCTGTTTTCCAATGTTTCGGAGAAATATGTTGTTTCTAATAAAAATAAAATTTCTGAAGTAATCTGGTGTTTAAATATTTTCCTCTTAAAAACTGGTTGACCACCACCAAAAGGGGAGCGATATAGTATCAAAATTCTATCAGTGAAATTTATCGGCGGAATCTGATACTCTTCAGTACATATTGTTTTATCAGGATGATTCCTTACAAACCACAAGTAGTTCTCATCTTTTAAAGTTTCCTCAAATAAGTTCTTATACTCAAGTTCTGAGTTTACTGATATTCCATTTTTGTAAAGTTTATCTGATATACATACTTTTACTGTATCAATATCCGTCACTTCTACCCAGTTAGTATCATTAGCTATGTTATGCTTGTCGGTCACAGAAAGAAATTGTGTTGCTTGTTCTTGTTTGCACGACACAAACAACACTGCGAACATCACCGCACAAAAAATCATTGACTTTTTCATTTTAAAACTCCTATTGTTTTTGTATAATCTTTTTTATTTCTTCGTTTTCATTTTTTAGTTCGATGATGTATAGCGTAAGTTCTTCAATTTTTTTCAATAAGCGTGCTTGCATATCGCCAAGTTCAACGCCATTGTTAGCTACTTCTTGAGCATTGGGAATTCCGGGCAAATGCTTGTTTGTTTTTATGAAATCTTCAAGTTCACTGAGCGATTTTAATTTATAATCATCTTCGAAAACATAATCAGGCCAACACGGTGCACCTGAAAGCGATACTCTTACTTCCTTAGCACAAATGGTGCCGTCAACTACTAATCTTTCGGCAGGATTTTCAACACCACCAATCCCCACATTACCATTAGCACGAACTACAAATGTTTCAGTATCGTTATGTCCCGCAGAAATCAGTTTATAATCCACATTTTCATTATTAATTCCATTGTTTCTGCGTTCAACTCGTAATACCATTCCATGCCCAACGAAGGTTTCCCATCCGGTTGCAGAGTACCATGGATATAACTCGTCTGAGACAGATAATAATGCTCCCAACCTTGCAGGACCTAATTTAGCATTTTGAATATTTACACTTCCTGATACAAAATTATAAGTACTTGTTTCCCATGGGTGACAGCCGATTCCCACAGATTTGCCCCAATGAGTAGCAGTCATAATATCATTTACACCTCTTGGTGGTTGCATATTTGGTGCCGGATACTGTATTGGGTCTAATATCCATCCAGGTTTGATACCTTGTGTTATTGATATTCTATTAGCATCATCTCGGTTATCAATATGGAACCATGAGCCCATTTCTTTTGGGTATAAAGTAATTGTACCGTCTTGGTTGCCAAATCCGGTTGATATAGTTCCCCTGACATCAAGAGGGTGTATCGGAGCTTCTGTTCCAATCCCAACATTTCCATTTGGTATTATTGTCATCCTTACTAAATCCGAACCTAATATTGTTGGAGTTGTTGCAAATCGAATTTTTCCTTCTGCATTACGAGTTGTAAATAAAAGCCCGAGTGAAGAAGGGTCAGTTTGGATAATCATGTTTTTCTCAAGAGCACCAATTGTAGAATACAATCCTGTATTGCTTGAACATCGCAATGTTATATGCCCACCATACAGTAGTCCTACATTGGGCTGGTGTGAGAATCTTAATGTTGGTTCCAAACAATTCTGGTCGTGAGTATAAGCCTCTTCAATTGAATGAATATGTAAAGGCTTGATTGGTACGTCAGTATGAATCCCTACATTACCTGTTGCAGGCAACTCGTTCGGACACGACTGTGCCTCTGTAAATGAATAGTTCGTAAAAAACATTGCGATTACCATTGCAATATTAACTGCAATGTAACGTCCTTGTACTCTTGTACTCTTGTACTCTTGTACTCTTGTACTCTTGTACTCTTGTACTCTTGTACTCTTGTACTCT
>JAGXRP010000023.1 GCA_018335795.1 Desulfobulbaceae bacterium
AGTGCGATTCATATTTGGGATGTAAATACATACGAAAAAATAACGACATTCGTACCGCAATACCCAACAAAATTGCATACTATTAAATTTTCTGATGATGGTAGGTTTTTAGCTATAACATATGTTCCATTTACTAATGATGCTGAAAGTGAAACAGGAACTATTTTGTACAACAGCGGCACTTGGGATTTTTACGGGTCTTTTTGGGGACATGAAGGTTATGCAACAAAATACGTTGCTTTCTCTCCCGATGGAACTAAGATGGCTACTTGTAGTTGGGGCTATCAAGTGAAAGTTTGGGATATTGCTGAAAGAAGACTGATTACGGACATTAGAACGCGTTGGGGATATGTACGATCAGTTTTATTTACTGATGATGAGCATGTATATTCCAGTAACGGTGTTGGGTTAAATTATATCAACTTAGAAGGAAGAAAAATACCTGAAAAAAAACTTGTGTTTTCTTATGATGAGTTTTATTCAAATTCTATGGATTACAATGGTACAGTCAATAAAATTTGTGGGGATTTCGATGGTACTTCAATAAATGATATGGGGTATGTAATCTTGCTAAAACCAGACATTTCTACAAGGATTTTTGAGCCTTTCAAACAAAGCCTTACTGCATCCCCAAATCCAACAAATAATTCAATAAAAATTAGTTTCAACTTGCCTATATCGGGATTGACAAATGTTGAAATAAGCGACATTAACTCAAGAATTATCCGCAAATTACATACCGGTTTTCTCGAATTGGGACAACACAGCTTCGATTGGGATACTAAAGCAATTCCCGCAGGTATTTACTTTTGTAAGATTTCATCAAAAGAATTTAACGAATCTGTTAAAATTATTGTGGAGAAATGAGATGAAAACCTTAATAATTTTATCAGCGTTACTTTTAGTAACAATTAACTTGTCGGCTCAAGACAGCGAACCAAGTCCCTTACATTTTTCATACATTGCAAATGGTCAGAACTACACAAACCAAGCATTGAATAAAGAACATTTTCAACAAAATAATTTTATAATAAGTACGCAATGGGAAGGACATTCTCGGATGTTGCAAGCTTTGAAATTCAATATGAATCATGGAAATAGACCAAGAAATGAATGGGGTAATACTTTGGGCAGAGTATCGTCATTCCCGAACATTGCCGATTCAGGTTATTCTATGAAATATATATGGTCCGGACAGCAGCATGAATGTCGTGGTTTTCAATACTGTCCGACTTTGTTCATACCCGAAAATCGGCGGGGAGAATTTATTTATCAAGCCGCTGATGACAGGCGTTCTGTTTTCGGCTTCAGCTATATTCGAGATTCGGCACAAGTAATCAATAACCCGAGCAGTACAATTTACAAATTATATACTGACTCGACTGATTACATTGATTCAGTAGTTCTCGGGAAAACGTGGATTAACGATAAATTCTATTTCTTTAGTGGAAACTCAAGTGCCGGGCAAGATACAATGAATGGAAGAAGATGGCTCTTTTCAATCAATCTTCGTCGTTTAAATATAAACGAATCGGCTAATGACGATGATGTTGTCTTGTCAATTAAGTTGCCATATCATTGGAAAGTTGATTCTGTTACAAATGTGAATGACTATATTAATTTCAGCTTTCCCCCTAAAACAACTTTAAATGATACGGTTAGGTTGAAATACTTAGAGGATAGAGGTTTTGCATTAAAAATGACAGATTTACCTGTCATGGGCAATACTATATATATTCTAAATAGTATGTTGCCCGATAGTACATTCTTTGCTAATATAGGAAGGCAGGATATCACGATTAACGCTGAATTTATTTGTAATAATCCGAATTTTAATAACCCCCCATTAAAAATACACGATAAAGAATTAGGTATTCAGAATATTGATATAGAAGTGACTTATCATGGTAATAGGGATATAGGTATCAATTATTGCCGTATAGCAACTCCGGCGGGCTATAATTTTGTTACAGGAAAAAGTGATAGCTTGATTCAAGCATTTTATCAGGCTCATATTGATTCTATTCAAAGTCATAATTATGAAATATTCGGTTTTTATGGGCGTGATGAATTTCCCGAGCATTATTATATGGAGCAACGCTACAAAGCCAAATTATTGAATTTACCGTCCCGGCAATTGGAACAAAGTCTCGAGGAATAATCCACGTATAAGACACGAAGTTCACGTCCCAACTCAAAAAACCCTGACATAGTCAAGGTTTTGAGGTTTAGAATCTTGGAATAAGTACGCCCTAGAGGAGTCGAACCTCTAACCTTCTGATCCGTAGTCAGATACTCTATCCAATTGAGCTAAGGGCGCTTGTATGTCTATTTATACAGAAGCAGGTTTGAGCTTGCTGACAAATTTTGCCAATTTCGATTTCTTGTTGGCAGCGTTATTTTTGTGCAATATGCCCTTTGCTGCAACTCTATCCAAAATTTTGGTAGCTTCGCTCAATTTTACTACTGCTACGTCAAAATCCGTAGCTTCGCGTACTGCTCTTATCGCTAACTTCGTAGCTTTCTTGAACTGTCTGTTGTACAATCTCAATTTGCGAGATTGTCTCATTCTCTTTAATGCCGATTTATGGTGCGCCATTTCAACCCAATATCAATTTACAATTATTTTAGAACTACAAAAATAACTATACTCATCAAATAAACCAAATGAAAAGTAAAAATTTATTTTCTTTCGATGATAAGACTATGATATGTTACATATTATTGTTAAATTTGAGCTTTAGTAATTCACAATCAGGGAGCTAAATGCTAAAAGAGTTACTCAAACCCGAAATCAAAGAGTTGATTGGGACAAGAAATTGGACAGACCTCAAAGTGGTACTGTCTTCTTGGCCTGCTCCCGAAATTGTTGAGCTGTTTTTGGATGTCGAAAAATCTGACCGAGTGTTGATTTTCAGAGCTCTGCCACGAGAATTGTCTGCAGAAGTGTTTGCGCATTTGGATAGCCACCAGAAAGATGCATTTTTACATGAGTTAACCGACCAAGAAACACGTCAGCTACTGGCGGATTTGCCACCGGATGATAGAACTGACTTGCTCGAAGAGCTTCCGGCAAAGGTCACTACGCGACTGATGAATCTATTAAGTCCTGAGGATTTGCAGGAAGCGCGACAATTGTTGGGCTATCCTGATGATAGTATCGGTCGTCGTATGACGCCGGATTTCGTTGCAATTCGCTCTCATTGGACTATCAAAAAGGCATTGCATCATATACGGAAATTCGGAATAGACAGTGAAACTATCAATCGCGTCTATGTGACAGACCGTGCCGGAAAATTGCTCGATGACATCAAATTGCGAAGCATTATATTAGCTGATGAGAACAAACTCGTCTCCGATTTGATGGACTACAATGTGGTTTCGATTTCTGCCTTTGACGACCAGGAAATCGCCGTCAAAACCCTCGAAAGATATGACCTACCTGCCTTGCCCGTAGTTGATTCGCAAGGAGTAATAGTGGGAATCGTAACATTTGACGATATAATGGATATATCGGAAGAAGAGGTAACGGAAGATTTTCAAAAAATCGGGGGTATCAATCCGGTTGAGCAAAGCTATATCTCTGCAAGTATTTTCAAATTATGGTCAAAACGGGTCCCATGGCTTATAGCGCTGTTGTTTGCAAATTTTTTGACAGCACAAGCGATTGCACATTACCAAGGCGTTTTGGAGCAACTAATCACATTATCAATATTTTTGCCTTTGCTCATAGGCACTGCTGGTAATTCGGGAACTCAATCAGCTACATTGATTATCCGAAGTATTGCAGTTGACGGACTGTCTTTTTCTCACATTCTAAAAGTCTTGAACAAGGAAATTGTTGTTGGTTTACTTCTCGGTATCACGCTTGGAGTCATTGCCTTTATGAGAGGCTTATTTGTTGAATCCGATAGCTTCAATATTGCATTCGTTGTGGGATTCTCGATGTTGATAATGGTTATATGGGCAAATATTGTAGGTAGCTTATTACCACTCATTATTGATAGGCTCAATCTTGACCCCGCGGTAATCTCCAGCCCATTTATGGCAACTTTGATTGACTTTACAGGAATCATAATTTATTTTAGCGTCGCAATATACGTCTTAGGTCTAACGATTTAACATTTGTAATCATAAATTCCAACAATATTGAGGAAATCTCATGAAATATAAAAATATTCCCGATATGTTTTTTCAGACAGTTCGCTATCATTCATCTGAGAAGCCGGCATTCTTATATAAATCTGATGGAAAGTATAATGAATTAACTTATGGTGAACTTCAAGACAGGGTTGAAAAACTTGCAATTGGATTATTGGAATTAGGTTTTCACAAAGGCGATAGAATAGGGTTAGTATCGGAAAATCGAATCGAATGGATTATTGTGTCGTTTGCAATCAACTTGATTGGAGCTATTGATGTTCCTCTTTTCCCTATTCTATCAGCCAAACAAGAGGAAGAGATATTTACGGATTGCGAAGTTTCTGCAGTTATTGTGTCCAACCAATTCCAACTTTCAAAAATTATGCAATTCAAGGACAATGTTACTTCAATACGCCACGTAATTGTGATGAATGATGATTATGATACGAACGAACTTTATGTAAAATCTCTGAAAGAATTAGAAGAACGTGGAGGTTTAATAAAGAATGAACAAACAAGGCACGAACATTTATTATTGAAATCAGCGGCTATTCAACCACACGATTTGCTAACATTGATATATACGAGCGGAACCACAGGTAAACCCAAGGGCGTCATGCTCACCCATCATAATATATTATCAAACATAGAAGCAGTTTTGGAATCTATTGGCGATTTATCACAAGATATTCAGCTTTCGTATTTGCCACTTTGCCATACTTATGAGCGAACAGGCGGTTTTTTGGCACTATTTTCGTGTGGAGCATTGATTGCATTGGCAGAATCTGTCGAAACAGTTGCAACTAATATTCTTGAAGTCAAGCCCACAATGATGACAACTGTGCCCAAACTATTAGAAACTGTGAAGAAAAAGATTTTTCTTTCGATGGAAAAAGAATCAAAATCCAAACAGTTCATATTCAGAAATTCCGTAGAAATTGGTAAAAGAAAAGTATTAAACGACCAAGCCGCGAGTGTTAATCCTATTGTCAATTTGCAATACAAAGTTGCCGATACATTGGTGTTTTCCAAAATTAGAGCAAAATTAGGTGGTAGGATGACTAAATTCATATCAGGTGGTGCTCCAATAAGCGAAGATGTGGAAATATTTTTTAATTCCTGTGGTATACGTGTTATTCAGGGATATGGATTAACGGAAGCTTCACCAATTGTTGCTAATAATACCATGAAAGAAACTGAAATCGGAACTGTTGGCAAGCCCTTAGAAAATCTTGAATTGCGAATTGCCGAAGACGGTGAAATTCTCGTGCGAGGTCCATCAATCATGAAAGGATATTGGAATGACCTGAATGCCACTTCTCAAGCCATTGACAATGAAGGTTGGCTATATACCGGTGATATTGGCGAGTTTACAATCAAGGGAAATTTGAAAATTACTGACCGAAAAAAGGACATTTTTGTGTCTTCGGGTGGCAAAAATATAGCCCCTCAGGCAATAGAGAATTTACTAAGCCAAAGTCGTTACATTGACCATTGCGTATTAATCGGCGACAATCGTGAATTCATTTCAGCATTGATTACACCCAATTTTGAACAACTTAAGGATTTAGCGGTCGAATTAGGAGTGGAGTATAACAATGTTACGGAATTAATCGCAAATAATAAAATCATTGCCCATATCAAGAAAGATATTGATTTTTATCAATCCGATTTGTCCAAATTTGAACGAGTTCGCAAATTTCAGCTACTTTCTGAAGCATTTACGGTAAATGGTGGAGAGTTAAGTCCCAAAATGAGCATTAAAAGACATGTCGTAGAAAACAAATATTCTTATTTAATTGAAATGATGTACGAAAAATAGTAAAATTGTAGCATAATAGACGTTCAATCAGAAATAAATGCAATTTTTTTGTTAATTTTGTATTCATAAAATAGTATTTATTTGTTATTGTTTGGAGAATAAAATGGCTGTCGTGTTAAACGGGTCAGGATTAACCATAGAGAAAATGGTTCAAGTAGGACGTTTCGGCGAAAAAGTGGAGCTTAGAGAGCATTCCCTTGAATTAATCAAAAAATGTCGTACAATGCTTGAAGATAAGGTCAGCAAAGGCGAAATCATGTACGGTGTAAATACCGGAATAGGAGAGTTCTCGGAAATTGTACTTAACGACGAGCAAATTAAAGAATTTCAAAAGTATTTGATTTATAATCACGCTGCCGGTATTGGCGACCCAACTCCGATTGAATATGTACGCGGAGCAATCGCGGGACGTATTAACGTTCATGCTCACGGTAATTCAGGATGTCGCCCGGAAATCACACTAACATTGATTGATATGCTCAACAAAGGCGTAACGCCTGTAGTTTGTCAAAAAGGTTCAGTAGGGGCTTGTGGTGATTTGGCGCCTATGTCACAAATGGCATTATCACTCATGGGCGAAGGTGAATCCTTCTATCAGGGCGAAAGAATGCCTACTTCAGTGGCATTTGAAAAAGCAGGCATACCTGTTCCTGGATTACAAGCTCGCGACGGATTGGCTACGATTAACGGTTCCAATTTGTTGACAGCAATGTCTGCAATTCAACTATATGATTATAATCGCCTTATTAAACATGCCGAAATCGCAGCAGCAATGTCACTCGAAGCATTATTGGCTAATATGAAGCCCTATGATGTACGTTTGCATCAATTACGTGGTTTCGTCGGTGCAGTTCGCTCTGCAAATGCAATTCGCAAATGCCTCGAGGGAAGTGATTTGATGACCGGCAAAATGAAAACTAAAGTGCAAGATGCTTATTCTATGCGTTCCACACCACAAGTTTTGGGTGCAGTTCATGATGCTTGTCATTATGCTCGGCAACAAGTCGAAGTCGAGCTTAATGGTGTTGGTGATAACCCGATTTTCTTACCTGATGATAATCTCACACTAACCGGTGCTAATTTTCAAGGCACACCAGTTTCCTTGCCAATGGATATGGCAGGCGCCGCTCTCACAATTGTTTGTGTACTTTCAGAGCGTCGCCTTAATCGCTTACTCAATCCAGCTTTATCAGTTGGTTTACCTGCTTTCCTAACTAAAGGAGCAGGCATGTTTTCCGGTATGATGCTAAGTCAATACACTGCTGATATGTTAATAGTCGAGCAAAGGATTTTATCTGCCCCTGCATCAATTCAATCAATTCCGGCGGCTGCAGACCAAGAAGATTTCGTTTCGATGGGAATGAATACTGCCATCAAAAACGGTCAAATACTCGATAACGCTTATGGTATCATAGGTATTGAGCTTATGGCAGCTGCTCAAGCTTTGGACTTCAGAGAATTTACGAATGGTAGGGGAGTAACCCGTGCTCATGAAGTAATTCGCGAGCATGTTGATTTCCTCGATATAGACAGACCATTGTTTAACGACCATAATGCAATGAAAGAACTTGTTAAATCAGGTAAAATCCTTGATGAAGTTGAAAAATTAGTAGGCAGTCTCGAAAATTAATTAATATTATACGTCTGCATTTTGAAATGGGAGCTTTAGGCTCCCTTTTTCATTTATTTAATGAAATTTTAACAATAACTTGGTCATGAATGATAAATTAAAATATATTAATTTGCATGTCAAAGATATTTTTTTTAATTTTGCTATGTGTTCATTAAGGTAAGGATTATAACAAAATCCGTGAATTTGAAATATTTTTTATAAAATTTATGGAGATTTGTTATGCGTCATTTAATACCGATTTTTATTGCGATATTAGCAGTAACCGCTTCTAATGCAGCTGTACGTACAGTCAGCAATAATGCTGCCATTCCGGCACAATACACTAATTTGCAAACTGCAATTAATGAATCCGCAGCGGGTGATACAGTCTATGTGAGTTGGTCAGCCACATCTTATGGAAATGTAACCTTAACCAAGAGAATTGTTATGATTGGAGACGGTTATAATGGTGGTTTAAGTGGCAAAGCTGCTCAGATTGCTGAAATGATTTACTCTCAAACCGATAATACCACGAATTGCTCAGGTAGCTTTATTTCAGGATTTAAGATATCAACTGTGCGTTCAGGCTTGACTAACGGTGACCCAAGTATAGACGATATGATTTTTACAAGATGCTGGATTACTTCTAACCTTTACTTTTATAACACTTCAAACATCGCTCATAATTTACACGAGAACTGGTACTTCAAAGACTGCATTTTAAGTCAAAGTGCCGGAGCTAATAATTCTGGGAACCGATTCTTAGGAGTTTCTAATGTATTATTTTCGAATTGTGTTTTCATAAATAATTTTCAAAATTCAGGAAATGCCATTACATTTCGTAATTGTAACTTCTTTTCATTTACATCTACTTTATTTTTTAATTGCGAGAATATGACATTAGAAAATTGCATTTTTTACGATGCAACTCCCCAAGGCTTAGCAAATTCTGTTTTCAATAATTGTTTGACTTTCAGTACAAACAACGATGTAATTCCTTATGGTTCGAATACAGGTAGCAATAATCTTGTGAATGAAAATCCAATGTTTATAAATTATATCGCATCTTTTGATTTATTAGATGATATTCGCCTTGATGATAATTCTCCGGCAAAGACGGCTGGGACTGATGGCACTGAACTCGGTGTTTTCGGTGGTTCAAAACCAATGCCAGATTTGTCGGGTGAACCGAATTTGCCTTATATCAAATCTTTGATAATTTTAAATTCCGAAGTTGGTAAAGACGGTTCCTTGAAATTCAAAGTTGAAGCTCAAAATAACGAATAATGGGAAAATTATGAAAACAATCATTTTCTTTATAATCATAATACCAACTATGTTGTTATCCCAGGATATTGACAAGTACGAGTATTATGTTGGAACTGACCCGGGAGTTGGCAACGGTACAATTGTTATGGTAAATGCCGATGAATCGGTAGCATTTTTAGATTCAATTCCAAGTAGTGAATTTAACCCTGGTTTGAATTCCGTATGTATTCGTTTTGGCAACGATGATGGCATTTGGGGTTTGGCAAAATGTATGTTCATTTTATACACACCAACTGCCCAAGACAGTATTATCGTTTTAGAATATTTTTTCGACGATGACCCGGGACTTTCTGAAGGGGTAAAAATAGATTTAACTGAAGAATCAATAGACTTAGACAATATTGAAGTCTCAATTGTTGGATTAGAAACAGGATTGCACAAAATTGGGATGCGTGCCACAAACAATGCTAAGCAATGGAGTCCAACCGTTTCTCAGACTTTTTTCGTTGCGAAAACTATTGACCCAATTGAATTAGTCTCAGGCGAGTATTACATTGGTGATGACCCGGGCTTAGGAATGGCAAATGAAATATCTATTGGTCCATCTAATCAAATTATTGATGAGTTTGAAATAGGTTTGGACGGTATGTCTTCCGGTTTATATACTCTTTGTGTTCGATTTTTGAACGAATTTGACGAGTGGAGCTCTACGCAATGTAGTCCTTTTTTTATTCAAGAATATTTCGATGGTACTCCCGGCATTGTAGATGGTGAGTGGTGGATTGGAACTGACCCCGGTGTAGGAAATGCTAATGCCTTTAGGTTTGTCGAACCGGGCAAAATGGCTACACTTTTTGACCAAGCAATGTTAACCGGACTTGCTCCGGGTGTTCATACTATTTATTCCCGCGTGAAAGATTCGAGTGGCACTTGGAGCATGATTTACAATGTCGACTTTACAATTAATGCCCAAGGTGTGCCCGTATTGGTCTATCCTGCTGATATGGCTGAAGATGTTGAAATCATTCCGACATCTGATTGGAACGCTGTTGCAAGTGCAACGAGTTATAATATTGAAATTTCAACCGACTTTGTTGAATTTGAAGATAATATCATTTTTAGCGAAAGTGTTGATTTTTTAACAGATTTGATAATTCCCGAAGGTATTTTGGATACAAACAAGACTTATTACTGGCGTGTCAATGCAACTGTCGGCGGCAATGCTACTGATTGGTCTGCATATTATACATTTACAACAAAAGAGGATCTCGTGAAATTCGTAATTCAACTTTCGCAAGGTTGGAATATGGTATCGTCCAATGTCGAGTCCGATGTATCCTCATTACTTGCAATAACTTCAGCAATTACAGATAAAATGGTTATCATGAAGGACAATGTCGGTAATATTTATTTCCCGGAATTTGAAATTGACTTGATTGAGAATTGGGACATTACGCAAGGCTACCAGATTTTTATGAACGAAGCCGCCAATCTTAATATTTGGGGCAATCAAGTCAATCCGACCCAAGAAGTGATTAGTTTGAATGCAGGATGGAACATGGTTAGTTATCTGCGAAATAGCAATATGGCTCCGGCAACTGCACTAATTTCATTAGTCCAAGCAGGAGTTTTAGTTATAGTTAAAGATAACCTCGGCAACATTTATTTCCCTGATTTCGAGATAGATACAATTGAATTGATGAGACCAGGTCAAGGCTACCAAATGTTTTTGATGAATGCCTTTGATTTGACGTATCCGGCGAATTAAATTTCAAAAAACCGGCTTGAGTGTCGGTTTTTTTAATAAAATATATGTCTATACATACGTCTTGCAATGTAAGTTTAACTAATATTGGATTTCGTTATGGAAAAGATAATTCATAGAGCCGAAGATAGAGGATTTGCCAATCATGGATGGCTCGAAGCAGCACATTCATTTAGTTTTGCAAGCTATCATGACCCAAGTAAAGTTAGGTTTGGTTTGCTTAGAGTTTTGAACGATGACATTGTTCATCCCGGAAAAGGATTTGGTACACATCCACACGATAATATGGAAATCATTACTATTCCAATGAAAGGGGCATTAGCCCACAAAGATAGTATGGGCAATGCCTCAGTCATTCGCGAAAATGAGGTTCAAGTCATGAGTGCCGGCAGTGGAATTATGCACTCTGAATATAATCATAGTGATGAAGATAAAATTAATTTGCTCCAGATTTGGATTTTTCCAAATCAACGTGATGTAGAGCCTCGTTATCAGCAAAAAGTTTTTTCGCCGGATGAAAGAATAAATAAATTTCAAGAAATAGTCTCGCCAAATCCAGATGGAACCGGAGTTTGGATATATCAAAATGCTTGGTTAAACCTTGTGACATTAACTCACAATAATGAGTTAACTTACAAGATGAATGATAATGCAAACGGGCTATATATTTTCAATATCGAAGGCAAGACATTAGTAGCTGATGAAACACTTAACAGGCGCGATGCAATTGCACTTACAAATTTAGAGGAAATTAAACTAAACTCTGACGGTGGTTCAGAACTTTTGCTTTTGGAAGTCCCAATGAGACAAATGTAACAGTGATTGATTTAAAAATTTGGGGTTGGAACAATGTAGATATTGCTCCAACCCCTTTTTATTTAAGGATTGATATTCTTTAGAATCACGCTATAATCACTTTTATGATTATTGATGAGTTGTTTCAGAGATTTAATACTGATTTTCCCAACCACATAATTATTTTGCCTTGATTTATATTCTTCAATAATTTCATCAAACAAGCTATTATTAAAGTTGATTTGATTATATCTGAGATATATTTCAATCAAATGGTCATCGGTATATTGAAAATCCGGAGCTTGGAAACGTTTTTTATACTCGTACTTATAATTATAACTCAAGGCAGACAAATCAGATAGCACTGCCGAAGCTGTAGGGAAGGAGCCTGCACCTTTGCCAACAAAAAAGTTCTTATTTACGAAAGTATTTTCGGTCACAATTCCATTAAAAACGCCATCAACTTGGAACAGCTCATTGCTCGAATCCACAAATTCCGGAATAACTAAAGCTATGATTTTATTGCTCTTTAGTTTAATTGCATGTGCAACAAGTTTTATTTTCAAACCTTTTTCGGTAGCATATTTAATATCGAATTCGTTTATTTGCGTAATCCCGATATTAATGATATTTGCCGGGTCAATTACAAGCCCAAAAGCATGAGCCATGATTATATGCAATTTATATTTTGCATCGAATCCCTCTACATCCATAGTTGGGTCTGATTCGGCATAACCTTGCGTTTGTGCAGCTGCGAGTGCAATATCAAAAGATATTTTATTCGTAATCATTTCTGTTAGAATGTAATTGGTTGTGCCGTTTACAATTCCTTGGATAGATTTGAGCAAATCGTTATCATAATATTCTTCCAAATTCCTGAGAATAGGGATACTTCCGCAGACAGCAGCTTCATACAAAAGTGGCGTTTTTAGCTTATTTTGCAGATTAATCAGTTCCTCGAAATTTTCCGAAATCATCTTTTTATTAGCACTTACAACAGCTTTGCCATTATTTAGCGCCCCGACTACGATTTCCTTCGCGGCTTCTGCATCGTCAATCAATTCGACAATCACGTTGATGTCCGGATTATTCAGCAAATCATTTTTATCAAAAGTGAAATACTCATTTCCCAAAGGTCTTGATTTTTCAGAATTTCTGCAACAAATCTTCACGATTTCAGCTTTGAATCCTGGTGTTTGTTGCAATATATCATATAAGCCTTGCCCAACGCAACCAAAGCCGAAAAGTCCAATTTTTATTTCATTTCTTTCCATTTCTTTCTCTTTTCCGATTTCATTTATAATTTCTTGAAAGCTTGTTCTAAGTCGTCTATCAAATCTTGACCATCTTCCAAACCTATTGACAACCGAAGCAAACTATCCACCACACCTGAAGCACGGCGACTTTCGACCGGAATGGATTTATGCGTCATCGTAGAAGGGCTGCAAACCAAGCTTTTCGTTCCGCCCAAACTTTCAGCGAGCTTGAATAATTTTGTCGAAGTAGCCAATTTCACCGCATTTTCTTCGGTATCATTTTTCAATGAAAATGAAACCATTCCGCCAAAATATTTTTGCTGTGTTTTGGCAATGTTGTGGTTAACATGGCTTTCTAAGCCCGGGAAATATACCTTGTCAACTTCGGGTCTGCTTACTAAGAAATTAGCCACAGCCGCCGCACTATTTGAGTGTTCCTTCATACGAAGTGACAAAGTTGAAATTCCACGAATCACTAACCAACTGTCAAATGGCGACAATATTCCACCAGTTGAATTTTGGATAAATTTGATTTTTTCGCCTAATTCATCACTATTTGTTACGACCAATCCTGCAATCAAATCGCTATGTCCGCCCAAATATTTTGTAGCACTATGAATGATTATGTCCACACCCAAATCAATAGGCTTTTGGATAATCGGTGTCGCAAAAGTATTGTCAACACAAACGAGACAACCACGAGATTTTGCTAATTTTGCAATAGCAGCAATATCCGAGATTTTGAGCAAAGGATTGGTTGGGCTTTCGAGCCAAATCAACTTCGTTTTATCACTAATTTTGCGTTCAATGTTGCTAACATCTGTCGTGTCAACAAATTTGATGGTAATTCCGAAATTGTTGTAAACTTGGGTGAACAATCTAAAAGCACCCCCATAAATATCATCAACGGCAAGTACTTCGTCACCCGGTTTGAGTATCTTTGCTACAGCGTCTATTGCCGCTAAACCACTTGCGAATGCGAACCCGTTTTTGCCGTTTTCGAGTTCGGCTATCAACCTTTCCAAAATCGCACGCGTTGGATTATTTGTCCTGCTGTAATCAAAGCCCTTGTTAACACCGGGTTGCTCTTGGACATAGGTCGAAGTTTGGTATATGGGTACAGAAATAGCACCTGTGAGTGGGTCCACAGGGATTGAGTGAATTATTTTTGTTGATTCGTTCATAAAAAAGTCTCCTATTATAAAAATATAAAAAATTTATTTGCTGTTTTGCTTATCAATCAAGGTTAATGCAGCCAAAAGAGCAAAAAAATAAGCTCTTTTGACAAGTCAAAAGAGCTATAATAGGATTTTCTTATGTCTCTTTTCACTCATCTTTCCTTCTGCATGCAGAAGGCAGGAATTGGCACCTTGCTAAATGATAGCGGTTGCCAAGGTTTCATAGGGCCCTTTCCCTCAACCTTTCTTGATAAGTTATTTCCAAAGAACATTACAATGCAAAAGTAAAAAATATTTTTGATTTGACAAAAAAAATTATTCGTCGTAGTTGTCAATTTGTGCTCTTTGCAATCTATCAGAGAAGTCAACATAAACTGTTTTCCATTCCGTAAAGATGTCAAATACAGTCCAGCCGCCTTCGCGATGTCCGTTACCTGTGAATTTCACGCCGCCAAATGGCATATGAGCTTCAGCGCCAATCGTAGGAGCGTTGATATATGTTATTCCGGCTTCAATCTCTCTCATGGCTCTGAAAGCTAAGTTTACATTTTTTGTGTAAATCGAAGAAGATAGCCCGTAATCACAATCGTTTTGCAATTCAACAGCATGTTCGTAATTATCCGCTTTGGTGATTGATAAGATTGGTCCAAATACTTCTTCTTGGAATAGTCGCATTTTCCGAGTAACATCAGCAAAAATGGTTGGTTTGAAGAATGAGCCTTTTGCTAAATCGCCTTCAGTAGCAGGTTCTCCACCGCAAACAAGTCGAGCGCCCTCATCCAAGGCAATCTTTGAGTAATTTATGCAATTTTCGAGTGATTTCGTATGTATGACAGGACCAACCTCAGTTTTTGGGTCTAATCCATCACCAAGCCTAAGCTTAGTAGCTCTTTCAGCAATCATCTCAATAAATTTATCATAAACTCCTTTTTCGACAATTACGCGAGAAGTTGCAGTGCAACGTTGTCCGGTAGTGCCAAATGCACCCCAGAGTGCTCCGTCAACAGCAAGTTCAAGATTGGCGTCATCAAGCACGATTTGTGCATTTTTGCCGCCCATTTCGAGTGATACTTTTTTGTTCATCCGACCGCAAACTTCGCCAATTTTAGTACCAATATCAGTCGAACCTGTGAATCCAATTAAATTGACATCCGGATGCTCAACAATCATATTACCCATTGAGCCTTTGCCAAGTACAAGGTTAAATACGCCCTTGGGTAATCCGGCTTCTTCAAGGATTTCAGCGAAAACTATACCCGAATGAGGTGATTCTTTAGATGGTTTATATACTATAGTATTTCCGGCAGCAAGTCCTGGCAAAATTTTCCATGATGGTACAGCTACTGGGAAATTCCAAGCTGTGATTATACCGCAAACACCGATTGGAGTTCTGAAAGTCATATTTGTTTTGGCATCCATTTCCGAAGGTGCTGTGAATCCGAACATTCTCCGCGTTTCCGATGCAGCATAGTAAGCCGTATCAATAGCTTCTTGGACGTCGCCTTCTGTTTCAAAAGTAGGTTTTCCCATTTCACGGGTCATAATGCGACCCAATTCCTTTTTCCGTGCAGTAAAGATGTCGCCGGCTTTTTTGATTATATCGCCACGTTTCGGCGCAGGCATATTTTTCCAGAGCTTAAATGCCGCTTTGGCTGCTGCTACAGCGTCATTTACGTCTTCCTGATTGCTATCGGGGAAGTCACCGATTATATCTTCATGATTTGCAGGGGAAATATTTGGGAAGTATTCGCCTGATTTAGGATCTACCCATTCGCCATTAATGTAATTTTTAAATTTTTCCATAGTTTTAACCTCTTATTAATATTAAATGCGAAATTTTTAATTTCACAACAATTTACTTTACAAATTTACGTGAATTTTGGCAATTTAACATATAATTGTTGATTTTTTGGTAAATTTACAAGTGAAAATAGTGTTAAACCTAATTTAGTTATGAATTGAAAAATAAACGAAATGACTATGAATAAATCTTTAAAAGTTGCATTCCTTTGGCATCAGCATCAACCTTATTATAAAATGAACAATGAGTTTATTTTGCCTTGGGTGTTGTTGCATGGCACAAAGGACTATTTTGATTTGCCGGAAGTGTTATACGAATTTCCCAATATTAAGCAGACTTTTAACTTTGCTCCTTCGCTCAATCTCCAAATCGATGATTATGTCCGCTCCAAAGGCACTGACAAAATTCGGGTTTTGACTGCTAAAAATGCCAAAGACTTGACTGAAACTGATAAAACGGAAATTCTTAAATTCTTTTTCCATTCAAATTTCGAGAATATGATTAAGCCGAATCCTCGGTTTCTTGAATTATATAATATCGCGAAAGATGATTCAAATGCTTTTGATAGGTTTCATGAGCAGGATTGGCGCGATTTGCAGATGTGGTACAATCTTTCATGGTTCGGGTATTATTCCTCTCAGAGTGGCATCATCGATCAGCTTAGACTGAAAGGACGCGATTACACTGAAGAAGAGAAAAATTTGATGATTCAGGAGCAAAATTTTCTGTTAGCAAAAATCGTGAACCAGTATAAGAGATTGCGAGATTTGAAGCAAATTGAAATCAGCTGCTCGCCTATGTTTCACCCGATTTTGCCATTGCTTTGCGACAGCCGCTCGGCTCTTGAGGCAAATCCTGACAATATGATGCCTGACCCAATTTATAAATATCCTGAAGATGCTGATTTGCAACTCGGTTCGGGGATTGATTACTTCACTTCAATTTTCGGCGAAAGACCCGAAGGGATTTGGCCCTCCGAAGGCTCAGTTTCAAATGAAGTGCTAAATCTTATGATTGACCACAACATTAGCTGGTTCGCAAGTGATGAGCTTGTACTGTTACATTCGGTAGGAGAAACTTATAATCCGCTCGAAAAATATTTCCCTCGCAAATTTAAAGGCAAAAACGGAGACATCACAGGATTTTATCGTGACAATCATCTTTCCGATAAAATTGGTTTCCTATATTCGACGTGGAATGCCTCTGATGCTGCGAGAGATTTTGAAAATTCTTTGCTCAAAATTCGCGATAAAATCATCAGACAATATGGGGAATCAGCACTCGATAATGCGGTTGTTTCGGTGATTCTTGATGGTGAGAACTGTTGGGAATTTTACAAAGATAACGGAATTCCATTTTTGCGTGAACTTTTCTTGAGATTGGACAAATCTGACTTATTGAAAACTGTGACCTTTAGCGAAGTTCTAAACAAAAGCAATGCGACTGATTTTTTCCCACCACTTTCATCGATCAGAGCCGGCTCTTGGATTAATGCCAATTTTAATATTTGGATTGGTCACGAAGATGACATTAAGGCTTGGAATGTGCTGTCAAATGCTCGGGCAACTTTTCAAAATTTACGCCACACCTTGGATAGCGAACTTGCGAGAGAAATTTTGAATGAAATTATGATTGCTGAAGGCTCTGATTGGTTCTGGTGGTACGGTCCTGAGCACCACACTGAGAACAAAGCGGAATTTGATTTGCTCTTTAGGCATCATGTTTCGCGAATTTACGAATTGCTCAAATTGGAAATTCCGGCTGAGCTAAATGTGCCGATTGCAAACCATATCTTAGAGTCGGGTGTTAAGAAGCCAATGGAGGTAATTACGCCGGATTTGAATCTTTCGCCGATTTCCGAATCTTGGCGTTCGGGTGGCAATATCGATTTAAATACCGACAACTCTTCGATGCACAAATCAGGGAGCGTAATTGAATCTTTCAAATATGCTTATGATGAAAATAAATTATTTTTGGGAATAAAATTATCCGAAAATGTCACCGATTTTGCATTCAAAATTATTTTTGAAAATCATGTAGAAATTAAATATTTGAGATTAAATAAAATATCGAAAATTGAATTGGAAAATATTAGCGAAGTAAATATTTATAACAATAATTATTTTGTTAATTTTGCTATGCAAATTGATAAAATAATGCAAGATGAAAAATTATCCTGTTTGAAAATAATTATCGAATCAGCGGGGGAGACCATTCAAATACCTAAAGATGGGTTTATGGAAATATAAAAATATTATTTAAAATATTTTTTGACAACTTTATAAACAATATTTGTATCAAATCCTAAATAAATTAGGTGATTTGCAAGCGAAGACTTTTGTTTTTCAGGGATTTTATTCCTGATTGATTTCATTTTCTTTTCGGCTGCTTTTTCGGCAAAGTCGATAATATCATCTTGGGGATAATATCTATTTATCGCCTCATCAGCCAATTGTGCATTAACGCCTTTTGCCATCAATTCCGATTTCATGCGCCTGATTCCGATTGATTTCCGAGCTAAAGTGCTCTTTATAAAACTGATAGCAAATTTCATATCATCAATCAATCCGAATTCGTCCAGAAAAGCTAACAATACGTCATGAATGTTTGCATCGTGTTGTTTAGTGCGCATATATTGGCGCATTTGTTTTCTTGTGCGTGGCTTCATCGCTGCATAGCGGTAACATTGTTGTTTTGCGGTCAGAAGTTTTTGAGCATCGATTAATTTCTCAATATCGGCTGCTTCCAATTCCAAATCTTTCCTCAATCCGCTATTGACCACGATATCCAAATGCACTTCGATTTTGTCGCGATTTTCGTAAAATTCAATCACGCAGAGATTACTTCTCTGGTTTTTTTGTTTAACGCTCCTGATTTTTGCTCTTTCCATAAGGTCTAAAATAACAAAAAAATGCCGAAAACTTCACTGTTCTCGGCATTTAATTCGTAAATATACTTATTTTACAATAGGAATTTTACTAAGCAATACCAAATTTTTGGGGTCAGCGTAATCATATTGGAATAAGCCATCTTCGCCAACCATCAGTAACGAAGTACCGAGGGGTATTACATCAAACGTTTTGAGGTCACTTTTCCAATCTAATAATTTGATTTCTTCAGGATTTTCAACATCATATACTTTCAGTCCGGCGGGACCGTCGCACAAAAAGAGTGTATTCTCATCCAAACCCAATCCGGCAGGCTCTTGCATAGGATATGACTTAATCAATTTTGGATTAGTCAAATCGCTAATATCGAGCACATCTAATTGATTCAGATTGCCGACGCAACGTGTGCCGGTGCGTAAAGTTACATAAGCGTATTTGTCATTGGCAACCACAGGGTCGCAACCGCGTGCATGACTGAATTGTCCCAATTGTTTCGGATGAGCAGCATCAGACACGTCATAGATGAACATTCCGGTTGTAGAGCCGATAAAGAGTTTGTCTTTGAACGGAAAAATAGTCTCGATTTCCCAACCGATATTCACTTTCGACCAAACTTTTGGGTCGTGCGGAGTCGAAATATCGAATAATTGCAAGGAAGTCATATCTACCGAGTACAAATATTTGTCATATATTGTAAATCTTGCCATCGAGCCGCCTTTGCCGGTTTGGCTCGGGTTTCCTTTGCTACCGTCCATGCTTATATCCCCATTTCCAAATTCTCTATTACCTATCGGATAGTCGTGATTTAAAGGTCCTTTGCCGCAATCTTCGAAATAATATTTGTAAACAGTATCTTTCAGAACATACTCGACCACCATGCCTTCCTTAGTCTCAACTCCGCCCCAAAGCCCATCGGTGAGCATAGGGAAGATGCCTTCAATTCTCTTGACTACGGTAGGCGAGGAAGGGTTGCTGATGTCCAGAGCCACCAAATCTATATAACTATTCGCAAATAAGATATTGTTGCGAACAGCCATATCACCATTGCCGGGAATCTCGATGAATATAAGATTTTTTGGCATACGTGGGTTGCTATTGTCAATTACATGAATCCCTTCGTTACGTTCGTTGACAAGTATATACTTACCGTAAAAGTAGATTTTGCCCGGATTTTTCAATGTGCGGGCAGTTCCTGCTTTTACACCGTTGCGGATTGCATCTAAGTTCTTGTAAACAGGAACCCAGATTTGAGTTGGATATTCCACTACTTCTGTAGTGCAACAACTGCCGATGAAGGCGATTGCCAAAATCGAAAATACTACTGATGCTAAGACTCTCATGTTCATCACCCTGTATATTTACTGAAACATTGTCAAATTTCTTTTTTACTATTCAACATTTTCATTGCTCAAACTTATCGAAAATCACGAAGCAAAGCAACAAAAATTTCAGGAAATTCCTATCTCCTAATCATATGACACATGAAAGTCAAAAAAGGAACAAAATATTTTTGCTTATTTGAAAATATTTTTGTTATTTTGACATATGTTTAACTTGCATCGGTTATAAAGATGAAAACTTTGACTGAATTTGGATTTAACTATGGCACTCCATGCCAATCTTTGCCTTTTGAAGCAGCAGACAGCAGACAGCAGGCAGCAACAGCAGACAGCAGACAGCAGACAGCAGACAGCAGACAGCAGACAGCAGACAGCAGACTAAAATTTTAAACATAAAAGCAAATCACTTCGGCCGGCGCATGTTTGGCAAAGCACTATTGAAACTTTTCATCTTGATGTTGATACTCATCTCATCACCCCTCTCTGCCCAGCAACTATTTGTTAAGAATGTGGGGCAATGGGATAGTGACATAATGTATGCAGGGAGTGGCGCGGGATATCAAATTGTAATTGCACAAAGCGGTATATACATTAATCATCAACAAGTTAACAAAGCCGAAGAATGCATAGATGAATTCGGAAATAAAAGGAATGAAGCATTATTAAGTAGTGATAATTTACGATTGCATTTTGCCGGAAGCGAAATTAAAGACCAAATTCAGGAAAATATAATATCTGGGAGAATATCCCCGATTACTTTTGATTTTTGGAATTACGGTCCGAATAGAGATTGGTTCTGGGATGTGCCCTGCTACGAAGAAATAATAATTTCTAATATTTATCCTGATATATCTATGAAATTTTATTACGAAGGTGATAATATTCGTTACGATTTCGAACTTGGCGAATCAGCTAACTCTAACCAAATAAAAATGTTAGTGCAGGGCTCCCAAAGTGGCGAAATAATTGACAATGAATTGATTATCAAAACAAAACTTGGTGAAATCCGAAACGGAAAAATTAAAACATTTATCAATTCAAATGGTCAAGAAATCCCTACATCAATTAATATGAATAAAACAGGAGAAATTCAATTTGATTTAGCAGAATATAATAAAGAAGAAAAAATCACTATTGACCCTTTGGTCTATTCTTCATATTTATATAACCAAACGGCAATTGCACCTGATTACGGATTTTTCAACATCGATAAAAGGGGAGACGAATATTGGATGCGAGTTTGGGAATACAATAAATTAAACTTTTATACAGATACAATAAATTACTCTGATGTTGAATTGGTTTATCCGGAAACCATTATTGTTTATGAATCAGATTTTAAGCAAATAAAAAAATATATTGTTGTTTCATATGTCGGAACAAATAAAATAATTTTTCCTGATGAGAATCACCTTTTAATTACTTTGCTTGTACCCGAAGAGAAATTCTCTATGTATAATATTGTCAATTCAGAAATACGAGATGAATTATGCTTAGTACGAATTAATTTCACAGAAAAAAAAATTGAAAAGGGAATTCAAATTCCTCCAAATGGTTTAGCAAATATTTATTTAAGTTCAGATAGTAGAATAATATTATCTTATAATGAGTCCGGGAGTAGTAAAACATTAGCTTATTTAACCGATAATTCATATTTTTCAGGTTGTGATTCTTCATTTAGCAAAGATTGTTTTTATCCGTATTTTCTGGTCATAAGCAGTGATTTGCAAGATATTGAATTTGCTACATTAATTCCATATTCTATTCCTACTTCAAGAGCTTTCATGTATGTACGGATGTCCGATATATTATCGGATTCTAAGGGGAATATTTATTTTATAAATCGAGTTCCATATAATTTTGTAGATAAATACGATAATTTTATAGGAAATTGGACAGGAACTAATACATATTTACATGCTATTTCGAGCCATTATACTACTATTTATAAATTTGACAGAGATTATAATATGGTTAAATCTGTTGCTGTCGGATTTACAGAGGCGAGGCACTTCTTGATTGATAAAAATGATGAATTAATTATCATTGGAAATGTGAATAAATATTTCCAAAGTGAATTATTACTACATGACGATTGCTTGAAGCCAACTATAGGTGATTGGAACAATCTCAGTACTCAATTCCATAACAAAATAGGTATTATAAAATTGAACTCCGATTTAGAATATTTGCGTTCCGGAATTATACCCGGTGGTTATTTTATAAATTTATTAGAAATAACGACTGCTGCATATCCTGCAAATTTAGGCTCCGATGCTTTACTTGATGAAGAAAATAATATTTATATTACTCATGGAATAGCTAATTATTATTATAATGCATATAATACTGAAAGTAGTGAGAATTTCAAGATAGGCAATACTGATTATGGTGTAGAAACAGATAAGCATAATTATGATGTTGGGTTAATGAAAGTAAAAAGCGATTTAACAAAAATTCTCTACTCAACTGTTTATGGTGGCGCCGGCGATGACGCTCCCGGATTTATGTTTGTCCAAGATACTTTGGTTACTATTATAGGCACTACCGGCTCAACTGACTTAGTTGTAACTCCCGATGCCGATGTTAACTATCCTCACAATCCAACTGAGAGATTGTTTGTCGTCACACTCAATACAAATTCTCCCGTTTCCGTTATGGATTCCACCAAAGACAAACCGTACATTTATCCTAACCCCGCATATTCTTACATCGAATTGCCCGAATCACTTACTAACCGTTACGCACTGTATTCTATACACGATTTACCGGGTAGAACTCTCGTGACCAAACGACTCCAAGACTATCGCATAGACATATCATTTCTTCCCAGAGGCACATACAACTTAATCCTCACAAATGATACTGATATTGTCTCATACTTATTTGTAAAAACGGAGTAGGGCTGCATTTAAAAAGCAAGGGTCGTTTAAGAGCGACCCTTTTTTTATTTTCTCATTATAAAACATGCCGAATCTCCTTCACCCTGCCGATTCAACTCTAAGGCTTGATGGCGGAAATTGCGGATTTGTTCGCGTGAAAAAATAGATTTGGAGGGATTTACGGCATAAGATTTTTCGTCCTTCAAGGGGATGCCTTGCAGGTACTGCTCGCTGCCCCAAAATTGAATATCTGTAGAATCGTAGGTGACATCATCGATTGTCAGATTTGCACTTTCTGCCATAATTTGCATACTCTTTACCGAGTGTAGATATAAGTGGCGGGGAGCGTCCAACTGAACCCAATCCGTGCCGTATTTTGTCCATGCGTACGATGGCATAACAGGAATTCGGATAAGTGCATGAGCGCCGGGTTTGAGCAGCCGCTGGATATCTTTGAGCGTTTCGAGGGGTTCAGGTACATGCTCGAAGGAGTGGTGCATCATAATCAAATCAAATTGCTTATCCAACTCGCTTGTGTACTTTTTATAAATGGTCAAGCCCTTGCCGTAATGTAAGTCAGCTGCTACAAAAGGGTCTGCACCGGTTAAATGCCTGAATCCGGCATTTTGCATATTCAAGAGCAACTGCCCCGAGCCACACCCGACTTCCAGAATCTCCGAATCATAGTCAACACCCGTTTTCATGAACCACTGAGCTTCGAAAGGGACGCCGTACAATTTTGCGAGCAAAGCACCAAGTAAAGTCGGGCGTTTGAGTAGATGGTCAGCAAGTTTTTGCTTGAAAAAAAGCTTGAACTTGCTCTGATTTTGGATGTTTGAATAAGCGTAATAATCATTTGCGGGATAGTATTTGTTCAGGTTTTCGGGAATCGTCGCTATCTGGAGGCATCCGCAGTCGCCACATTCGATAAATTCAAATTCGTCACGCATCCCGAACATCATCTCCTTAGCGAGATGAATCCGATTATTTTCCACATTGCCACAAATTCTACATTCACTCATATTTTCTCCATATTCATACCTACAAAAATAGGACTATTTCCGCTAAGTAAAAAAAATGAAAGAAGGGGGAGTCTATGGTGCTTTTAGTCTCATATATTTTTTACATGTCCCCAAAATGCGAAATATTGGAAACATAGCCCCCAAAAAGTCATATCAGTTGTTACAACTGACGAGACTGTACTGAATAAATCTATAAGCTATCTTTTATTTTCCAACTCGTAATATTTTTTCCATCTTCTTGCCTTTCGCTAATTCGTCAACCAACTTGTCTAAATATCTTACTTTTTGTGTGAGAGGATTTTCGATTTCCTCCACACGATACCCACAAATTACTCCGGTAATAAGGTGAGCGTTTGGATTCAAAGTAGCATGTTGGAAGAAGCTTTCAAATGTGACTTTTTTTTCGATTAAATCTTTCACTTTATTGCTATCGAAACCGGTTAGCCACTCGATTACTTGATGCAACTCATCTATAGTTCTGCCCTTATTCACAATTTTTGTTACATAGTGCGGATATACGGAAGCAAATGTCATTTTTGCCATTCGCTCATTATGTTCGGGTGTTATTTTCATGTCTTATTATTTAATTAATAAATTATTAATTTAAGAAGGGAATAGAAATTGGTTCACTCTCATCACCCACGAGTAAATTTTCGTGCTATGATAAGGTTCATATCCATTTTACTTTTTGTAGATGCTGCTATGCGCTGATTTTCTTTTTTTTCAGACCAATAATAATAAATGTTAAACCTATTAGCCATATTATTGCTGAACCCCAAACATAGCCTTTGCCGTAATGTGATAATACATTGTAATCAAAAAAATAACGCCCACCTTGGAACAAACCAATGAGAAAGAGAATTATGCCAATTATTAGGATTACTTTTTTCATTATAATTGAATTAATAGCCAGGGATATACTAATTATAACCCTGGCATTGAATTTACTTTATTTTTGAACTGTAGTTGTAGTTGGCGTATAAATACCCAATGTTATAGCATTCAATAAGCCATCAACAAAAGTATGCTGAATTGTCACAGTATAGTTTGTTGCGCCACCAGCCATTTTTGTGGGGTCTGAAGTTTTAATAGGTGCTAAACCATACATTATGTAATGGTTTTTCTCTGTTACTTCAATACCGGTTTTGGCACCTTCACCTACATTATAGGTCAAAGTGTAACAAGATGCCATTAAAAAAGAAATTGCCACGATCAGAAACAAACTCACAAATGTTCTTTTCATCTTATATACCCTTAATGTTTACTCCTACTCATAAGGCTTTTCGGAATACTCCCCGTTTTTTAGTGTGGGTTCTGGTCTCCACATTCTCGGTTAAATAAAACTAAATATTCTGTCTTAACGGGTGGTCAGCCCTTTTTGACCCAACAATTCATATATTTAACTTTCAAAAACTCGTTTATTACTTAAAAAAATCCAATACAAACATACAAAAAAGGATTAAAAAAATCAAACAAAAAATTTCGTATTTGAAAATGTTTGTAATCATTCATTTCGTCCCTCTTTGTTACAAAGTCGGCATGGGGATTTCGTCCCGTCAGTTGTTTCGTCCTGTCAATTATTACAACTGACGGATTAATAGTTATTCCTCATCGTCCACCAACCACCCGAACCAAACCCGCTGGTCAATGATTGGGATATTATTTTGTTGGCAAATCTTCATCGTATGCCCGGTGCCGCCCGAGAGTGCTTTGTCCAAATCGTCGTAGAAGATGCCAAAGGAAGCGGCTTTGATGTCGTCGGTGCCAATCGCCTTAATCGTATCGCGGAGGATGTAAGCCGCTTTGATAGAATTGCGATTTTTGTCGCCGGACACAAATTGGTCAATCAGCTTACCCATTTTTTTATTGCTTTTGGACTGATAAAGCACCTCCGATTCCGAGACGATGTCAATATCGTCAAGCGAAATGGTGTCGTAGGCTTGGTTTTCCACTTGTCTATGCCCGAAATAGGGGGTAATGACTTGCAAACGCTTATTATCCACCGAGTTGACGCCATCGGAAAAGAATTTGTCGGCACCGCTTGCATTCCCGCTCCTGAAGGTCATCTTCACAGTCCTGGCAGCCAACAATTTCCCCAGAGCAAACAATTTTTCCTTGTCCTCTTCCTTCACATTCCGCTTGCCCTCCAGCAGGACAACCGAATCCTCAATATCATACCGCTCTATAAATTGTGTTAGTGTCATGGGGGATTACTTTTTTTTTAAAAATTTTGGTACTTCACCCTTTCAAGAAGCCGTACTCATACACTTTTGGCTCGATTTTCTTTGCTAATAATTTCAATCTGTCGCGTAAATTGCCTATCAAACGCATATACTCGGCGTCATCGCTTTTGTTGTTCATCTTTCCGGCGGCGTTGCGTCCTTGGAAATGCTCGCGAATGTCGTAGAGAGATGCGTTTACGTTGCAATTGGGCTGTGCGTGATAATATTTCCAGAGCTCTCTGCCGGCATCAAAGACAGCGGTGGCGACAGGCGAAAACTTGAGCGGAGCCCGACCATAATCTTCTACAGGTTCAAATATCATCGAAAATGTAGTAATAGATTTCTTATGTGGTTTAGATTTCCCTTTTAAAAAATCGGTCATAAAGTTGTTGTCGAATTTCTCTCTTGCGTTTACTTCCTGCTCTGTGAAAGGTATCCAGTGGTTTGTACCTTCAGTTGATGTAATTCGATTTTGACCATGAAAAAGAGTAAAAGCCAAACAATCATTTTGAAATTCTTTATCTTTTTTCCAACCGTCATTTGGATATAAAAATTGGTCGCGGTCGTTTAGCCATGTTGAGTCAATACAATGACGAACTGAGAAATAAACAGAGCCAACTAATAAATTATCTTTAGACAAATATAAATGAAACCTATGGTCATTTTTATCATTTTCTAAATTATCAATAAATACGTAATTTTGATTTTGAAAGTCCGGAGTTGAGCAATCTAAGAATCCAATTCTTAAATTATTTCTATCTTGAAATTTATTAATCCATTGATTGATTCCTTTTGGTAAATTACCGTAAAATTGTTTAACTCCAACAACGTTACCATTTTGATTGTAAACTTCTGTAGCAATAATTTCCATTTTTGATTTCAAAGATAAATTCCAAATAGTAAATCCTATCGGAAATTGCCCTTTTACATTGTCAAAAGTGTTGGCTGGAGCAATAAAACCACCTTTGAATTCTGCAAGAAAATACTCTTTAAACTTGTTGAAATTAGAACCATTGATAAATTTCATTTTTGAGAATTGACCAATGATACAATCAGGAATTTCTTTATATACTTTTGCCATAAATAGGGCAAATATTTCATTTACTGCATTACCAATTAAAGATTTAAATTTTTCATTTATTTCAAATTCTAAAGTAATATCTTTTTTATGACCTTTTCCTAATCCTGTTCCCGCCTCAGCATACGGCGGATTAATATAAATCACTAACTTCTTTCTTTTTTCAGGGTTGTTGATTATATCCAAAAGTGGTTTTGGCAGCTTAGTAAATTCGTCGTTCAGGAAATCGAATTGGAAAACGTGGTCTTCGAGCAAGTTTGCACCATTTTTGATACGGTCTTTCATCACTTCCACATCTTGAGTATCGAGCGTCGAAGCCCAAATATTGTACTTGTTCGTAAGCCCTGTGAGCAGATTTCCCGTTCCTGCGGCACAATCCCAGATATAGTATTCGTCCTGCCAATCTTCGCCCAACACATCGGTCAAATATTTTTGCGATAGTTCCACCCAAATTTGCGGTGTAAAGAAACTGCCCTTGCGTTCCCGAACGTCTTGCGGAACGAGCAAATCACGCCGCTCGACGATATAATCCCAATATTCCTCTTTGGGCGGTCGCTCGTATTTGTTCCAAAACTGATTGTGAGCGGTTTGCTCGTCGGTGAATGAAGTCGTTAGCGAGCTGAACATGCCGGATTTGTCAATTTTTCGGTCAAGCTCGTAGTAAGTTTTCTTGAGCAACACAAATAGCTTTTCTTTAATCGTATTATTTTCTTCCGACAACAAATCGGCAAGGTAGAAATCGCCGTCAATAATTCCGGTCTTTTGGGCGATTTGCCAATTGACGGCAATAGTGGGCTTAACGGCAGTCAGCCATTTATTGTAAATCACCATGAAATTGTTCTTGTCAATCCGGATTTTTGTCACACCAAACTTACTGACAACAAAATTTTCCTTGATGAATTTTTGGAGTTCCTTCGCATCCTTCTCAAAATAGAACATGAAAGCATTTTGGTTGATACTGCTCCGCACCATATTCAAAATAATTTGGAACTCTTTGGAATCGTGATTGGACGGAGCGACGTTCCAATTGAAATCATTGATATAGAAAATTTCGCTAATATCATTATACGGAATGAATGCAATTTTCTCCAAATCTAAAGCCCCAAGCATCACCGGAGGCAGATACTTGTCGAAAGTCCGAGCCTTGCCAATCGTCAGCACCAATTGTGCAATAGATTTGTACGGGTCGGCGATGCCCGCTTTAGCCTCTGCCCACAGCAAAGACTCCTGCTCGTGCGGCTCCTTCTTCTTGTCGTACATCGCAACGCAAAAATCCACATTGCCGATAATTTTCGTCCAATCATATTGCCAAAAAAAATCTCTGGCGATCCTATTTTTTAGTTCTTCTTCTTTCATGTTTGTGTATGGCATATTTTGTGGGGGGGATTTTTATAGATTTGTTTAGTAAGCTTGAAAGTGTACTAAATTTTATACAAGTTTATATTGTTTATTTTGCTTTTGAAAAAGTTCCATTCCTGGTATATCTGCATATCTTTCATTTAATCTACTCCTAAGTCCAAACAATCTGTGTTCTGCTGAATCAACAATTTGTGAAAATAAACAAATTCTTATTTTTCCCACTTCAACGCCATTACCATTGAAAACAGCTTGTATTGGTGATAATTTGCCATCTGATGTTTCTCCAACAACAAAGGCATTTATATATGGATTACCAATAAGAACACCACAATTCATGAATTCCTCAACATAGGCAACTGCTTGATTTCTTTCATGCGAAGTAAGGTTAAAACCACCTTTCTTTAATTCAATTATCAGAACTTTGCTTACATTTGAAATTTCATTCGCAGATTCATAATTTATTGTACCAGTAATAGAAAATGTAGAGTCCCCGACTACTACTATATCAGGTCGTTTCTTATAATTATTGAAAACTGTTTTATCTATTTTTTTGTGAAATACTTTTTCAACGGCAGTATCTAATTGACGATTTGATGTGAATTCAGGGGAGTCAAATTCAGGGCCAAAGACCCATCTTGCACTAGCTACTAATGGGTGTAAAATATGTAATTCATTTATTGACTTATCTTCACTTAATTTTCTTATAGCTTCAATTACAGATATTCTATGATCAATTTCATCAAGAACTGTAAGGGCATCCTTTACAGACCAATTATCTAAAATTTTATTCAGTCCTTCAATGTCGTCTTCAGAAAAAGTAGCAATTTTATTTAAAAGCTGAATCCCATTTCTCGTTTTTTCTAGATTAAGAATAGTTTCAATAGCTAAAGAAATTGATTCTTGACTTGCAGTTGGATTGTTTATTGTTATTAATTCAATTGCTTCATTAAACTCAAACTTTGCCAAGGGACTTAATTCTAAATAATCCTTTTTGTAATCATTAATAATATTGTTAGTCGTTTCCTCAATATTTTGCTTTGCAATTTCAGATAACATTTGCTTAATGAAATTTGCTAATTTTTCAAATATTAACTTTGTCGTTTTGTTTATCCTAATACTTGTCCAATCTTCCAAAATAAATTCGGCAATATCCTTTGTTTTTATAACAGCAGTATACCTTTTGGCCTGTTGAGTTCTTCCATCTAACACAACATTATTACCCAAAAGCCATGAAGGTTCACCAACTAATCTACCGCTTTGCCAAATTGCAATTCCTTGGTAGGCCGTTGATTTTCTTGCAAATTTAGTGTCGAATAGAAGTATTTCAAATTTGTAATTCTCTATTTCTACTGCTTTAGTTGTAAGTAAACCAGTGTGTTCCTCCAATTTAATGCTTTTATTATTAATGAATACTTTAAATTGTGGGTCATGTAAAAATCTAGTTGAAATAACTTCTAGTATTCTTTCAGGACTTGGTAGGTTCCTTACTACAATAACCTCTAATGTAGTTCCATGATTTAAAGATTCTGAAAATTTTTGATTTTCAATTATAAATGGATTATCACCACTCATAGTAGAAATAAGAAATTGTGATTCGACACCCTCTTTTGCAGTTATAACTTTATATGTATTGTTGAAACAAAAAAGCCCGTGTCTTCCAACGCCATTCCTGCCATAAGCATATCTTGTATGATCTATTCCAGGAGGGAATACTACCTTTTTGGGTTGATGCTTCAACCTATTATATCCAAGCTTCATCCATCGATTATAAAACTCCTCTTTAGTTAATCCTACTCCATTATCTATTACTTTTAATATTTGTCCGTGTTTTTCAGGGATAATGATTTCAACTTGGTTTGCACCCGCATCCCAAGCATTTGCTACCAATTCTGTTAAAGCAATATCAGCAGATGAACCTAAATTACCTAAAGTTCGAATTAAGTAATCTTCTTCAAATAGAGTTTGAGGTATCTCTAATGAATTCTTTTCAATTTTACTCATAGTTTCTTTTTTTGATTTAGTCATACAAAATATAATTTCTAAAAACAAATCCCCTCACTATCTACGCACTCTCAATAGATGACTTTACAAATATAACAAAATTTATATAAAACATCCAGAATTGCTCTCAAAAAAACTCTCCCAATCAGCGAGTGCCGCTATATTGCGGGGTGGTGTCTCTTGTGGGGGCTTTTGGAGCATGTCCCTCCGCAGAGACTTATGAGACTTGAATACATGTTGCCACAATATTTGCATACATATTTTGACTTTTCGCTCCCTTCGTAAAGACCGTGCAGTGGTCCATCGGGGTTCTTGGAGCATGTCCCTGCCGTCAAACTGAATACGGTAGAATACTTTTGTCCGCACCATTTGCAATTAAAATTTGCCATAAATTCACAACCTTTTTTATGCCTACTCTTTTCGGTTTTCGGCTTCCCCAATCTCTCTCTACAAAAATAAGAACATTTACGTCAGAATGTGTCGTTATTATTTCTCTTCATACAAACTTACAAAATTCATATGATAATCCAAAAAAAAAATCCCCACTCTTGCGAGCAGGGATTCTTGATTTTTGAAGTGCAAAGGCGGATTAATACATTCCGTCCATGCCGCCCATTCCACCCATGCCGCCCGGCATTGGAGGCATAGCGTCTTCTTTCTTTGGTTTTTCGACGATTGTTGCTTCAGTAGTCAAGAGCAATCCTGATACTGATGCAGCATTTTCTAATGCAACGCGGCTAACCTTAGTTGGGTCAATTACGCCTGCATCATATAAATCGCCGTATTCGCCTGTCGAAGCGTTGTAGCCGTATGCACCGCTTCCCGCTTTGACGTTGTTCACCACTACTGATGCTTCTTCGCCTGCGTTAGTAACGATTTGGCGAATTGGCTCTTCGACTGCACGACGGATGATTTGGATACCTGTGCGTTGGTCTTCGTTGATCGGTGACAATGCTTCCAAGTGGTGCAATGTTCTGAGGTAAGCCACGCCGCCGCCCGGTACGATTCCTTCTTCTACTGCTGCGCGAGTTGCATGCAATGCATCTTCTACGCGAGCTTTCTTTTCTTTCATTTCAACTTCTGTCGAAGCACCGATTTTTAAAACGGCTACGCCACCACTCAATTTTGCTAAGCGTTCTTGCAATTTTTCGCGGTCGTAATCACTTGTAGTTTTTTCGATTTGAACTTTGATTTCGTTTACACGTTTTTTGATTTCATCAGTGTTTCCGGCACCTTCTACAATTGTAGTGTTGTCTTTGTCAATGATGATTTTCTTAGCTGAACCAAGGTAAGCTAAAGTTGTTTGGTCTAATTTATAGCCTTTTTCTTCGCTGATTACAGTTCCGCCAGTCAATACAGCGATATCTTCGAGCATAGCTTTGCGTCTGTCGCCGAATCCCGGAGCTTTAACTGCTGCAATACGCAATGTGCCGCGCAATTTGTTTACTACCAATGTTGCTAATGCTTCGCCTTCAACATCTTCTGACAAAATCAAAAGTGAGCGACCTGATTGTGAAGTTTTTTCTAAGATTGGCAAAATATCTTTGATTGCGGAGACTTTTTTGTCATGAATCAAGATATAAGGGTCTTCGAGGATTGCTTCCATCGAATCGGCATCAGTGATGAAGTAAGGGGAGAGGTAACCGCGGTCGAATTGCATACCTTCTACGGTATCGAGCGAAGTTTCGGTGCCTTTTGCTTCTTCAACTGTGATAACGCCGTCTTTTCCGACTTTTTCCATTGCTTCTGCAATTAATTCGCCGATTGTTGAATCGTTATTGGCTGAAATTGTACCAACTTGAGTGATTTCTTTTTTGCCTTCAACGTCGCGGCTCAATTCTTTCAAACCTTTGGTGATAGCGATTACCGCCATGTCAATACCGCGTTTCAAATCCATTGGATTTGCACCTGCAGTAACGTTTTTCAAACCTTCGCGGTAGATGGCTTGAGCCAAAACTGTTGCAGTTGTAGTACCGTCACCGGCTACATCAGATGTTTTGGAAGCAACTTCGCGAACCATGTTTGCACCCATGTTTTCGATTGGGTGTTCGAGTTCGATTTCTTTGGCAACAGTTACACCGTCTTTTGTGACAGTAGGAGCGCCGAATTTTTTGTCAATAATTACGTTACGTCCTTTTGGACCGAGAGTAACTTTTACGGCATCAGCCAATTGGTCAACGCCGCTTTTGAGTGAAGCACGTGCTTCAGTATTGAATACTATTAATTTAGCAGACATATTTTATATCCTTTGATTGTTTATTTAATGTTTATTAGCTGATTATTGCAAAAACGTCGCTTTCGCGCATGATTAAAAGGTCTTCTCCGTCCACGCTGACTTCTGTGCCGGCATATTTACCGTAAAGCACTTTGTCGCCATCTTTAAGTTGCATCGGCAATACTTTGCCATCTTCTGTTTGTTTGCCATTTCCGACAGCTACTACAATGCCTTGCATTGGTTTTTCTTTTGCTGTATCTGGGATGATGATTCCGCCACGAGTAGTTTCTTCTGCGGCAGCCGGTCTGACAATGATTCTGTCATGTAATGGTTTTAAAGCCATAATTCACTCCTATTTAATTTTTTATAAAATACGATTAACATTTCAAATTTATTAGCACTCATTTGTATCGAGTGCTAATGCTAAAACGAAAATTGATTTTTCTTATTGCAAAAAATAATGCGGAAAATGAATTTACTTACTATCGTTTCATTAAATCGTGTTCATAATCAGGTTCTACTGTAACTTTTTTATGCAAATATGTGTTTAAGTATATTTGATTGTCACATAAAAAATAAGTTTTGACATGGAAATAACACGAATAGATGAATCGAAATGGGTAGATAATTATTCAGACAAGTTGATGCGATTTGCTTATAATAGAGTACGTGATAGAGAAACAGCTTTGGATTTAGTCCAAGATACATTTCTTTCGGCATTGAAAAGTGTTGATAGTTTCAAGGGTGAAATTTCTGAAAAAAATTGGCTATTTCTCATACTCAGGAACAAGATTATTGATTACTACCGTAAAAAAGCCCGCAATATGGTTACCAATATTGATTTTTCTGAAAATGATGAAGATAATCATTTCGATGAAAATGGTGTATGGAGAAAAGCTACTACTCCTCAAGATTGGGGCAAGGATGCTCATCAGAGTCTCGAGAATAAGGAATTCCAGTTAATCTTGCAAAAGTGTATATCTAAACTAAAGGAAATACAAAGAATTGTTTTTACTTTGAAATACGTGAATGACGAAGAAACGGAAAGTATTTGTAAGGAATTGGAAATTAATTCGAATAACTATTGGGTGATTATTCATCGCGCAAAGTTAAATTTACGTAAATGTATTGAACTTAATTGGTTTTCTTAATGATTAAAAAATTGATGATAAATTGTAAAGACGCTACTCTGATGTCTTCGATGTCTGAAGATAGCAAGCTTTCTTTTTCAGATTTACTCAAATTCAAAATGCACATAACTTTGTGCAAGGTTTGTGCAAAGTTTGATTCTCAAGTAAAACTGATAATTGAAACTTTAGAAAGAATTGATTCTGATGTCAATTTGACAAAGGAAGAAAAAGAAGCTATAAAAAAGAAGTTAAACGACAATATGAATAAAAATTAATTAAACGAAACTGTAAGGATGAATTTTTTGAGCGTCTAAAATGTATATTATTGTTTTTTTATTAACATTTTAGGAGCTTCAAATGTATAAATTTATTAAACTTTCTTTGGCAATAATTTTTGCCTCTTTCATAATGGTTAGCTGTAGTGATGATGATGATAAATCACCTACTGATTTCAACGCTAAAGACAGCGATTTCCAAAATTTCCGTACTTGGACTTTAGTTGCTGAGAAGAAAGGTGCTGACCCTGCTCTCGGTATGGCTCACGGTGGTAACGACGAGAACGTCAAACGCAAGATTTATATTAAACAAAATGTCAGTGTCGGTTCGAACGGTGAATATCCTATAGGTACCATCATAGTAAAAGAAGCATTGAAAGGTGATGGTTCAACCCTCGCTATTACTGCTATGACTAAACGAGTCAAGAGCTTCAATACAGACCATAAAGGATGGGAATGGTTCATGCTTGCCGATAATGGTGCAGTAGCTAAAGACGCAAACGGTGGAGATATGCGTGGTGCTAATTTGATGGATGGTATGTGTAACGGATGCCATGCATCTGCTTCATCAAAGGATTATGTCTTTACCAAATGATGAAAATTGAAAATACTAAAAAGAGCTTGCCTTTATGGACAAGCTCTTTTTTTATCATTTAAACTCACGATTTAAAGTCAGTATTTAAGCAAGAATCTTAAATTATTAATGACGATTCAGATGTTTGTGCATGATTCTGCGTGATTCGACTAACTTTTCTTCGTCAGGCAATGCCATCAATCTTTTATTTAAGTTCAAATCGTTTTCTCTTTGCAAAAACTCACTTACATAATCTATCACATTCCTAGGGAAAATTCCGTCACGTTCGAATAACATTCTTTGTTGGAGTAATAATTCCGAAGATTCGACGCAACTTGTAGCCAATTCTGCTAATTCCTGAAGATTTGGATTTGTATGGATATTATGCGATACGTAACTGTTATTTGTTAATATAATAGAATCTTTCGGGTTAGTCAAGCCCCATTCAGCTGCCATAGCAACACCGGCTAATAAAAGATGTACGTTTGCACTGCCATCCGGGCTTCTTAATTCTACTGTTTGGCGACTACCGTAATGGTGATGTTTTTCTGTTTGTTGTGGATTGACTTTCATCGCTAAATTATTGAATTTCGTCCAAGCCAATGGCACTCTAATTAATGCACTACGATTACTTTCGCTCCAACATACTTTTGTAGGTGCTTCGTGATGCGGAACAAGTCTTAGATAGCTTGACGATACCATATTACCAAATGCTGTCAAACTTGGTGCATAATGGCATAATCCGCCTATCAATTGTTTTGCTTCATTTGATAATTCGCCTTTGTCATTAGTCATGATGTTTTCGCCATTTTTCATCAATGAATTATGAAAATGCAAACCATTTCCTGCGTGTTCAAAGTCCAATTTAGGGAAGAAAGTTGCTATATATCCGTGTTTGTAGGCTACATTTCTAATTATCCATCCTGACAATACTACCATATCCGCAGCTTCATCAACGGGTGTTTCGAGTAATTCAATTTCTACTTGTTCGGCAGACTTGTTTTTCAATTCTTCATATTCCGTAGTCAATTGGCGAATTGAACCAACTTCGCTATGAGCATATTTCACGTTTCCGGTGATTTGAGTAACATAGCGGAGCATTTCATTCAAAATCTGTCCGGTTTTGGTGAATGGAGCAGTAGCATGATATCCCTTTTGTTTTTCAAGCGGGAATATATTCATATCTGATTTTCCAATCAAATAAAACTCCAATTCACCAAATGAATGAAGTTCAATTCCGGTGTTTTGAGTCAAAGAATGAGTCGCTTTTCTCAAAATATTATCAGGAGCAAAATCGGCAAGATTGCCGTCTCTATCTATAAACCTGCAAATAATATTCAGACTTTTCTCATCGAATGGATTCAAGAATGCCGTTTTATAAACAGGGACAACGTACAAATCCGACTTACCCGGGTCAACCATACCCTTAAACAAGGATGAACCGTCGCAACGTTCTCCTTCGCTTAATATTAACTCTGCATGCTTTCTGTCTGAGATAGGAATCTTGAGCTCTTTAAGTTTGCCGTCAATTCCTGTATAATTGAATGTTACAATTTCAATTTGCTTCTCAAGAATTACTTTTATCAAATCATCTCTGGTCCAATCGTTCTTGGATTTCCCCGTCAATATGCTGATGGGGTTGCTTAACGCAAAGTGCTGATTATTTTTTTCCATTTCTTCTCCATTTTCTTCAAATTAAATTTTATTTAATAAACTTAAAAACTCTTCATTTCAAAACAATCAAAATTAAGAAAAAGTTTTTACATTAAAAAATGTTATCGTATATCTTTTAAAAAGTTAATTTTGTATGTGTAACTTGATAATAAAGTTAATTTTTTCACAAAATACTTGCAATAATATTTCTTAAGACCTTACGTAGATAGGATTTTGATTATTAGCCATATAAAAAAGTGCATAAAATGGGATTTAAACTACATAGCAAAAGTTCAGGAGGCGGAAAAGTTGTTTCCGTTATTTTGATGTTTGTAGGCGGACTGTTCACTGTGTCAACTTGTTCAGCACTATTTGATGCTGCAAATCCTGACCGGATGTCACTCGTAGCCGGGATGACTATCTTCGGTATCGTCCCGCTTTTGGGTGGATTACTTTTGTTTCGGAAGGTCAAAAAATCCGAAAAAGATACCAATTTAGAATTCACCGAACGCATGATTCTAAGTCTTGCAAGTAAGAACAAAGGAATACTGACAGCATTTCATGTAGCCGAAAATACGACATTAAATTCCGAAGAAGCCAAGAATATCTTAGACCAATATGTAATAAAAGGTCATGCACGAATTGAAGTGAATGACAATGGTGGCATCGAGTACCATTTCATTTCATATCTAAAATCCTAAATTCAATTTACTATCAGTTTTTCGGTTTTTCCGTCATATCTTATTATATAAAATCCTTGATTGATTTGATGAATATTGATTGCTTCGCCCTTTGTGAACCCACTTATGATTTTCCTTCCCAATAAGTCAAATATCTCATATTGTCCAATATAATCTGGTATGTATATGAAATCTTTTGCCGGATTGGGGAATACAGCATCGGAAAGCGGGAGTTTTCCGAAAATTAAACTGTCTATTCCACAACTATCTGAAGTACTTATGAAAAAGAAAGATTCAAGTGGTACAATTTCAAAAAACATTATCGAATCAGTCGTATAACCCGATGAATTGAGATTGATACCCGATAATGTAAAATCCGGTACAGTAACAAGAAAGCTCGATTCAGCTACCCTGCCTCGGCTTAGATTATCAACTCCCTCGAAAACGAAGTTCAATTCGCCATGACTATATACAATGTCACTTAATCCCGTGATTGTGAAATCTGTACTCAAATATTTCATCGAGCGAGGGTTATAAGTCATATTAACTGCAAAGTCCAAATCCTTGATTATATGTACCTGTCCGTAAATTGTATCAGCGAAATTTTTATCCAAATATATAGGAATCGAAATTGTATCTCCCAATTTTGAATTGATTGTATCGGGGCTTGTATAAGTGTCGTTGATATAATAAATGGGATTAAAAATTGGAGCATATCCAATTCCTCTTACCATCGCAGAATCGTTGATTGAACAAGGCAACGAAGATATAAAATTGAACATCGAACCATATTCGCCCGTGTTTCGTGGACAAAACCTTATAGTTACAGTAACTGAATCTCCTACTTGAATTACAGTATTTTTGTCCGGCACATATGAAACAACTTCATAATAGCTTTGCAATTGCAAGACATCAAAACCGCTTATCGGCACATCGCCGATATTTCTAACTGCAAATGTCAAATCTCTACAATCCAACACTCGAACGCTGTCATAATCCATTGTCAAGAAAATATTGCTCGGTAATATTTCCAATTCGGGCTGTTGGATGATTAGTACTGCTTCGTCCAAAGCTGCAATTATATGATATAGAATAACTTCTTCAGTATCAAAATTCATTGTATCCAATCGAATCAGCATCGTATCTCGCGTATTTTGCTTCGGTCGGAATCTGAGCTCCGCAACAGGTCGAATTGAATCAACATAACAGAAATTTTTGAGCAACAAATTACTGCCAAATTCATTTTGATTGTGAGTAATTAATGGTGTATAACCTTTGCAAGGCGAGCTCAGATACTGTGATTCGTGACCTATGTATTCCAACTTAGTCGTGTCATAATTCAATTGAAAATTGATGTCAACTATTTCTGCCGGGAAATCCCGTGATGAGTATATCGGAACTATTATTTCTTCACATGTAATCACGCGGAAGGTATCTTGCTTAGTGAAATTACTACCAAAATGAAATGAAATTCCAAAAGCCGGAGCAAAGCCACTTCCACTCAGGTATATTGTAGTATCCATAAAAATACATTCTCCATCCGGTCTGATTTTGCGAAGTGTAATTTCAGCTTTTGCCTCATAATCTCTCACGGCGCGTGGTCTAAAACCAAATTGAAGAGTCGTTACTTTTCCAGTGTCAATAATTGAAGGATATGAAGCTAATCCCAAATCGTATTTGAGACTGTCGTATGCGTAAAATACTCTCTCATCCGGAATGAATTTGATAGTATCTATAACAACTATATCGCGATATGGATTTAGCAAATAATTCGGAAATCTCAACTCGGCAAACTGTGGATTGGCATCTGTATCAACTCGTGTTGGTGTAAAAATGAATCTTTCTCGGTTACTCTCGTAAAGCATTGCTTGAATACCGGTCAAATAAACTTTGAAATCAGTTGCCCATGCTGAGCCTTTTGATTCAATCACTATGTTTATATTATGAATGAGCGAATCAATATTTTGAATATCTCGAGGACAATATTTGATTCTCAAAATATCAGTTTGACCGGGAGGTATCAAAAATGGCATTTGATTGCCGTTTGCTTGATAATAATCTGAAGTCCAATTAAAATAATAGAAATTCGGATTGTTCAGACCAACATCACTCAAATAAATTGAATCTATTTCCATTTCAAATACTTTTGAACGATTTATCATCTTGATTTCACGTTCAATACAATCACAAGGCAAAACAAAACCGAAACTAAGCACAGTCAATGGTACTTCTAAGGCAATTATTTCAGCTTCTCCTTCGAGTTTTACTGTTTTGAATGATGCACACGGTTGACTAATTTTTATTTCCAAATCGCCTTGATAAAATCTACTTTCACTTGGATTGAACTGAACCGTTAGTTGGATAGTATCTCGCGAATTGAGAGTTATGTTTGTAAATCGCACAGGATTGTCCAATATTACAAATCCTATTGGAGCATTGATTGTTTCAATTGTCACAGGAAATGGCGAAACGTTTTCGATAACAATTTTTCGGTCTTTCGTTTCCCCGACTTCGATTTTTCCATATATTACCGGAGATTCGACAGATAATTTTGGTGTCAGCGATGTCCCTTTTATTTGTATAATCCATTTCACGCCATCTATAGTTTCATATTCGATGAATGCTAAATCACTTCTATCATTAATTAAATCATTAGGTGTATAGCTGATTGAAAAAGTAAAACTGCTACCGGCTGCTAAATCTAATTGCTGAGGCAATGGTGTAGGGTTGGTAATCGTAAATCTTCCACTTGGATTATTGAATATTATATTGCTTAAATTCTGATTTGAAGAGGTTCGGTTGATAATTTTAATTTCACCATCTTTGGAATTGCAAGCTATAACATTTTCGATTTTAAGAACTTCAGGCTCAAACGAAAATCGTTCAAGAATCCCTCTACCTTTGACTTTGATACATCCCGATACATAACAACGGTTCTCGAAAAAGCATAATTCATCGGCATAATCGGTGGCGCTTGTTGGTCTGAATCCGACAGTTACGTTTCTTGTTCCACCAGCAGGAATAGTAATCGTCTGTTGACCTGAGATGAAGAATACATCGCTTTTTTTCAAATAAAAAGATACACTCAAATTTTCAGGACTATGATTTTTGACAGGAACATCAATGAAGCTCTCCTGACCAACAATAACATCGCCAAAATCCAAATTTGCTACTTCAAATTTAATATCAGCGTATAAACCGTAGCCTCTGACGTAAATTGGCCTTCGGATGGTACAATCGCCTGATTTCACAACAATGATTATCGAATCCTGCATCAAACCGGGTTGAGTAGGGATAAATCTAAAATAATTAGGTAAATAACCCGTGATTGGGTCTAATTGCAATGGGAATAATCGCTGATTTCCTTGAACATCTCGCGGATATTCGATATCAATTACATGAATAATTTCATCAAGCAAATTCATCCAATTATACTGCGGAGCATCTGAAGGAAAATCCAAACAAGAAGTGCCGAAATTGATAGAATCAAGCCTTATTTCACTTGCCCCACGAGCAATCCTAATTACCTCTTTTACTTTGCCGTATAAAGGAATCGCCTTTTTGGGGTCGCAAATATCAGTAGAATTTATTCTCAAAGTATCATAATTGTCACTAGTCAATTTGCCGGAAACAAATCTGATATTCACTCTAAATGTATCACCGGGGGCTAATTGATAGGGAAGAGGAAGATGATTGACAACAAAAACGTTTGTCAAAACATTTGTAATCGAATTTATCGTTATTGTTTGTGGTGTACCTGCTTTAGCGGTCTGATTGATTATTGTCAATACAGAATCAATATGGGGCTTTTCGATACAATTTGCTTTCAAAGAGTCAAAATTCATTCTTAAATTCGAATATTGAAGTTGAGTTACACGTGTCAGATTCATATTAAATCGGTTTATAAATCTGCATCTATCAATCGAATAAATTCGAAGCTGTGGTAGAATTGTACCCTGGAAATCAGCATTAACAGTGACGGTGAAGTAATACATGCTATCTTTGACCATATTATTTATTCGATTTGGTTGTATCCGAAAATCGGCTGCATAATCAGTATTAATTAAATCAATTATTACTGATTTTCCACAACTTGAAGTGTCCCATACAGCAAATCTATATGTGCGCGGACTTTTACAGTCTAATGTGTCCACAAATGGAATTGGTCTATCCAATGATTCGGAAAAAATTGTTCGTTCAATTTGGCGATTACTATTCTGAATAACAGCACCACTTCTGCCGTAGCCGGTATTACCATTGTTACTTGCATCACAAAGAATAAATTTACCAACTTCTTCGTTGCATCTATAATGCAAGACCAAATCAGTAATATTCCAATTCATAGAGCGATTTCGATTACAAAAAATCTCAGCATCGGTAAATGTCCGTGACCAAATTCTCACTTCGTCAATTTGCCCCAAAAATGTTCTATTCAAATTTTCATCATTAGAGTAAGCGTTTGTATTCCCGATTTTCATCGTCAATTCGGGATTTTGAGCTATTCGCAGTCTTGATGCCGGGTATGAATTATTTCTTGCGAAATGTTTTACATTTCCATCAATATATAATTTAATTGTCTGAGTACTTCCGTCAAATACACCTGCAACATGATACCAAGTGCCATATAAAGCCGCTACATTCGTTTTGGCGATTGTATTATCTATGTTCTGCAAATTATTTGAGGGGCTGTTAATTTCAAAAACAAGTTCATCATTCGGGTTAATATACATAACCCAAACGTCATTGACATCATTTGCCGGACCCCAAAAACCTGCTACATATTGAACTTTTCCGGCTTGTTTTTCAGGTTTTATCCACATTTCGACTGTCATTTTATCTGTGATTTGCTCTTGCGAAGGAGTCTTTTCAACATCAACGTAGTGAGCCTGTTTTCCCGAACTTTGAGAGAATGTTATGGCTCTGCCTATGCAATTTAAATCAAGGTCGCATTCTGCCCTTTGGGCATAAGCATTAGTTGATAATATTAAAAAAACTAATATAAATGTGGATATTTTCATATTTACCTGATTACTATAAACTTTTTAATAATTCTTGTATTTCCGACTGTGATTGCAATATTGTATTCTCCGGTATTATAAACAAAATAATTATAATTATAATTACCGCCCGGAAGTAATTCATTTGTATATACTTCAATTCTCTGACCAATTGTCGAATATAATTCTATAATAACACGCGTGTATTTTTTTAATTCAAATCGAATATTCAAATTGCCAGATGATGGATTAGGATAAATTACGAAATCTTGATTTTCTGTTGGTCTAACAAACTCCCAAACGCTTGAAGCTCTTTTATTCAAAATACCAAGAGGTAAAAAGGTATCACCAAATACTTCGCGACTATCCTCGGGGCTTGCACCAAGCCAAGTTTCAAGCACATCATTATACGTGCGTCTGAAATCATATTGATGTCGGAGGTTCTCGAATTCGTCTAAATCGTTTAAATCCGGCTTCCCTTCAACGCGGTAATAACCGCCTTCAATATAATCATCGGAACCGGCAAACATAAATTGCATAGAAGCTGCTCCATGGTCAGTTCCACGACTACCATTATCGTTTACTCGTCTACCGAATTCCGAAGTTGTCATCCCAACAATTCTATCCGCAAAACCTTGTTGCTGCGCATCATCAAGAAATTCGCAAACACCTCGAGACAGATTATTCAATAATGAATAGTGAGCACCCGTATAATCGCTCTGCATTTGCTGAGCGTGCGAATCGAAATTGCTCAATCTCATGTAAAACACACGTGTTTGGATACCACCGGCTATAAGCGAAGAAATTACGCGGAATTTTTGAGCTAATCCTGTTGAGTAATTTACTTTAATTTTATCTTTACCCTTTTCGTAGGCGTCTTTCACAACTTGAGCATATTTTTCAGATTGCTCCGCAACGACGTGAATAAAATTAAATTCGCGTTCGTGAAAACTGTCCGTTGGAGTATGAAATCTCAATGACTTAGGCGTTAATCCCGCACCAAGTTGATAAAATCGTTCAGGATTTTGCAAAGAAACACCCATATCACCTTTTGAACTTTTCAACATCAATGGAATTGTTCCTTCGAGTGAAATTGCAATCGGATGAGCAGGAATATCGTCGGGGTAATTATTTAATATTTTGGCAAAATAGCGTCCCAACCAGCCATCGAGTAATTTTTCATTTGGATCGGAACTATTTATTCCGCTATGCCAAATATCGCTGCTCCGGAAATGAGATAATGTCGGGTTGTCATAGCCAATTCCTTGAACTACAGCAAGTTTCCCGGTTGACATTAAATTCATCATACCGCCGTTATGGACGCCGTCAATCAAACCACTATTCAAAAATAAATCGGAATCTCCAAATTGAATAGCATATTCACGTGGAATATGCAAATTCGGGCGTAATTCGAGATATAATTCTTCTTGATCATAAGGAATAATCGTATTCAATCCGTCGTTTCCGCCAAATAATTCAATAATAATTAAAATATTTTGGCTGTCGGAATTCATGAATTCATCTACACTGCGTTCTTTCGAGTACGATTTTCTATTCATTAGAGCTACTCCGGCAGAAGCCGCCGCTGTATTTATTATAAATTCTCTTCTTTTCATAATTGGCTCCTTAAATTAGATGAAAATCAGGTGAAAGAATTATTTCGCTTATAAATGCTCTCATACCCTCTGTTACGGAAGGTGATGAATTACTTACTTCATTCGACCAATTTTGAGCAGAAATTCCATTTAGTAATTTACTCTTAAAGAAATTCACCCTTTCACTTTCTATAGTCTTTGGTAAAAAATATGATAAAATATCATTCAAGAATAAATCTACATCAGAATAATTAAAATTATTAATTAATGAAATAAGTTGATTATGATTTGTCATATCTAATATATCAACAGCATATTTTCTTCTCAATGGATAAGTTTTTGTACTAATCCAAGTCCGATAACCTTTCCAACTGCCAACATTTGGCGGATTGTATAACTCCTGCTCTATGTCTTCGCAAGCAGTACTTGCCATAGGTTGTCCGCTAATTTTAAAAGATACATTTAATTGCCTTTCAAGCCCGACAATGAATTCGGGTGGAGTTTTGATTTGACAACCGATAATATTTTCATCATAAAAATGTTTGCTTTTAAATAATTTAGCAAATACGGATTTTAATTCAAAATCATTATCGATAAAAGTATTTGCTAATTCGTTTATTATTTGTTCATTTGTATCTCCCGGGCTACTATATACAAAATAATTATAGATTTTAGTACAAATGAATTTCGCAATAGGCATTGGACGTTGTTCAAATAAAATGTTTATCATTCGCCTGACTTCTTCTTCCTTGACTAAATCTTCAGAATTATGAGATGGTGCTCTTGCCGGAATTGTTTCTCCGAATATCGTCTTAGCACCAATATCATGTAAATCGGGCAAAAAATAGGATTCAAATTGACCGTTTGGTTTAGGCGTGAAAGCATGAGCAGCTATTCTGAAACCGGTCAAAACTCTTGCCATTTCACGTATATCGCCTTCGGAATAATTCCCGATTCCCATCGTAAATAGCTCCAATAATTCACGTGGGTAATTTTCATTCGGCGATTCCTTTGTGCTGAAATTAACACTTTGATATAGTAACATAGCACCATTCAAAGTATTATCGAATGCCATATTGCGATAATTTCCAATTCGGTTCCGACGTAACATTTGATTATTGCGATATAACAATGGGGGTGGTATCAATGATAGAGTGTCATATGCAAATTCGATACACCAAACTGTTGACCAAAAAAGTGTCAACTTCTCCATAAACGGTGCTTCTTCGATTCGCATTTGCTCCAACCACCAAGTCTTGAGTTTACCATATCTCGTGGCATGGCGACCCTCTATTGCGCCACGAATTTGAATTGGAAGTCCGTCCAAGGGGTTCTCTTCCGCAGTATCAAGCCAATCCAAATCAGTATATCCGTCGGGAAGTGATTCAGTTCCGGTACCTAAAATACGTTCGACAGCTTCACCTACACTCAAACCTGTGAATTCGTCTATTAATTGTTTTGATGCTCCGAATGTGACTCGACGCAATAGATGCGATGCCTTTGCTTTATCCAGAGGCAAATCATATTCGTCTAAAGACATCAGCGAATCTGAATACTTCTTCTGTATTTCCAATTTCAAGCTCAAAAAATCCCGTCTTTTCATTTTAATCTCCTTTATTTTATTTATCAATCGGAGTTTTAACTTCGATGAGTACAGTTCTATTATAAAATCGTCCTTCTGGCAAATTATTGTCATATCGCGGTTTATCTGAGCCGATTCCAACTACTTTAACGAAGTTGGTATTCGGCAAAACCGAATTAATTATTTGTTGAGTATTGTCTGCCCTGCGTTGTGATAAAAGCATATTGTATTCTTGCCCACCCAACATATCCGTTGTCCCTGTAATATATATTTCAGATTTCGGTTTAATTGCATTTTTTGTGAAATCTGCGACCAAGCTTCTATTTGTATTACTCATAGTTGCTTTATCGAAATCGAAAACAATTAGATTTAATCTACCGATTTCATATTTTTCGGTTTCAATATTAATATTCAACGGAATTAGGTGCTTTTCTGTAGTATCGCTACTTGCAGCGTTAATTTCTAAATTAATCTTATCGCTTTTAGATTTTGTAATTAATTCGCTAAAAACATCATATTTCATACTATAATTAACTTTATAATTGCCCGAATCAATTTCTTTTTGTAATTTATTCGAAAAATATTTATTACCATCTGACTCAATGAAATATTCAAGTTTTGCTTTTCTATTAAGCTCTACATTAAGTTGCAAATCTTCGGCATTGTAGTTATATTCCGAAAATTGGCTATGCAAAACAGGTGCTAAAATCTCAGGATTATCAGAAAAAAGCTCTACTCTACGATTTTCCGAAGCAGCTTCTTCATATTCAAAATTAGTATGATTACTAGGTATGTCGCCCGATTCAATTATCATACGTTCGCTAGGAATATTCCATTTCGACGAGAAATAATTTGCAATTGACTTCGCTCTGGATTCTGCCAATAATTTTCGCTTATCTTTAGCATCATTTTCCTTGCCGTCAGTATATCCCACAATTCGGATTGTAGCATCACTTTTACTCAACCTACTGCCGATAACATCCAAACTATTATAATATATTAACATTGTTTCTTTGTTCAGATTTTGTTCATCAAAACTTGAAGCTGGGATGTTTGACATATATTTCATGTCGAGCTTAATTGAATTTTCGTCGAAAAAATAATAGGGGAGAATAGGGAAAGTCTGCGTTACGATTGTCTCTTTTACATTGATTGGATTTGCCGAAACGCTTAAAATAATTTTCTCCTTCGGTTGAATAATTTCTACGATCGGCTCAATTTCTTTCTCAATTGGCTTAACATCCGGCTCAATCTTCTTTGGAATTTCAGGTTTAGAACCTCCGAAATGATAGCTAAAACCCGCTATAGCCCTGACAATATCTGATTTCTGCTCAATGTCAGATAAAGCAGAATTTATACCATAACGATATCCAAGCTCGAAATCCACGCTCCAATCATCACTCAAGTACATATTATACATTAAAGCTGCACCCGCTCCCAAGGAAGTCGAAGCCGTGTTCAATTTGCCGGATTCATTCACCCTGCTTTGCGAACCATCTGAAAATCTCACACTTGAAGGAGAAGCGACGGATTCCCTTAAAGTGAAATCAGTCTTAACCAGAGGATTTCCTGCATCGAATGATAATCTCAGAGCGACCGGAATCGCCGAAATAGGGTAGATGTTCACGCCCAAATCAAGGATGACATAGTCCAAAACGCCGTCGTAGTAGTGGTTTCGGACGAATGGGACGTATTCATCGCTAACGGGGTCGAGCACCTCAAAGCAATCTGAACTGCCGGTCATGCCGAATGGGCGATTATCAAACATCAGCCTGCCCTCAAGCGAAATCACGCCTGGTATCAGCCTGAATCCCAACTTCAATGCCGCGTTTATGCCTTGTGATGTGCCGCTGTCAAACTCGCCACACGTCGGGTCCGACTTGATGTAGGGCTTTTCTGTGGTGTTGTAAATGTAGTTACTACCGGCGCTAACACCGATGTAGTATATGTTTTCGTCTGCCCTCGACAGTCTCGAAGTCGTTATCTGGAGTAGCAAACAAACGCAAATCATATGTAATATTAATTTCAACTTAACTTTAACCTTTAGTCACCAAATCAAAATATTAACTTAAACATAATTTGCGTTCTATGCAAATACTATTTTAATAATTTATCTACACACTAAACAAAATTTAGTTGCAATCATTGAAAAATAACTGAATATTAAAAAAATTTCACTTGCAAATTTGTACTCTTTTATATATGTTTGCAAAGGAGAGATCAGAAGTAAAACTGAAATATAGTTCTTAAATGGAAACTATGGATGTGAATATGAATTTTAAAGGTAATGGCTGTGCCAAGATTTGGGGTTGGGTTTTGGAATTTAAAGTCATAATGTTAAATAAATGAAGATGAATTTATGAGATTTAAAACCTTAAAAGATTGGAAGAGATATAAGTTTAAACAATATCCATTTATTTATATAGTGCTGATTGCATTAACAATATTACAATATGATTCCTACAGCCAATTTTTCTCACCGACAAAAATATATGAAAAGTGTGCTGATGCCGTTGTTCTTATTTCAACACCATATGGAACCGGGACAGGCTTTTTTATTAATGAGTCAGGATATATTGTAACAAATCATCATGTAATAAAAGATCGCCAAGATAGAACACTCAAGCCTGTAAATATAACTATTCAAACAAAAAATGGAAGTAAATACAATGTAATCTATGTAAATGATACTCCTGAATTTAGCGGTTTAGATATTGCAATATTAAAAATCAATGGAACTAATAATAACTACCTTTCTCTTAAACCAACATCGACTTTAGTCGGAGAAGAAGTTGTTGCTATTGGGCATCCTCATCTAGATACATGGAATCAATCTAAAGGAATAATTTCCAAAATTAATTTGGACGATAAGTATTTAATTCAACACGATGTTGCAACAGATGAAGGTAATAGTGGGGGACCATTAATAAATTCTAAAGGACAAGTGGTTGGTGTTGTGACAAGGTATAAGAGAATGCCTGATAGTCGAGGATTTGAAAAAATTCAGGAAACTGGAAAATTAGCAACTAATGTAGATTGGGTAAAGAAAGTATTAGATATGAGTGGTATAAAATATTATCAAAATGCTTTAGTCATCGAAGGAATGTCAGAATTTGAAAGACAGTTTGATGAATTACAAAAAGATAAGGAGCAGTTGATTAAAGATAGAGAACTATTAAGAATAGAAAAGGAAAATGTTGAAACAGAGAGAACAAAACTAAGTCAAGAAAAGATTGATTTTAACTCCCAAAAACAAGAAAGTTGGACTATTATTGAAAGAGCAGATTTGATAAGAAAAGAAATTGAGAATTCAAAAAATATAAATGATAAGAAATGGAAAGAATTAGTTGACAGGGAACATAATATCGAAAAAAAGGAAAAATGGTTAAGAGAAAAAGAAGTCGAGATTGCGAGGAAATTTACTAATAGATTAGCTTTTGAAATATTAATAAATCCAAATTATTTATATAATCAGAATTTAAATTATCATTATATATCCCTCCAAAGTTCTGTTGGTTTATTCCTACGTTTTGGTTTTGATAAAGACTATTATAATGAGGTTAAATCTTCAGATAGAATAGGTTTTGTTTATGGTATTCAAAAATTATATAATATCCAAGATAATCATTTCCTAAATGGAATTACTCATGATCTTGCTTTTGCTATTGAATTCAATGATATTCTAAGGGTAGGAATAGGCAAAAGTCTTCAAAGTGATTATAATTATTTTAGCTATAAAGATTATAATTTGGCATTCATTTCTTATAATATAAATGGTTATCCATATAGTTATGGATTTAATATCAAATTTTATAGTGATAATAATATCAATTTGAAAAATTACGTTTTAGGTTTTTATTCAGGAATAAGTTTATCATTTTTAAGACTCTAATAGAAATTTTCAGGCACAAAATGGAAGTAGAAGAAGAAGAACAATACCAACTGAAGGATTTACTAGCTTTAGTGACAGAGTCCAATATTCACAGTGAAATTTTATCCGGTGAAGCAGTTGGAAATGAAGTTTGTTGATTGAAATATTCGTATATATCCCTCACTTCTCCACATATATCGTGAAGCAAATGGCTTTGTTGGTGATGGCATTTGCAATTTTGTCGAAAACTTGCCAAATGTTGAAGGGCAAAACTTGGAATAGATAGTGAAAACGAAGCTTGGGGAGATAGCTATTGTTGAAAATTAGATAATCGAATTTTGCGATATTTGCGGGTAGGAATTGATTGAAGTTCTTCTCGTTGAATGAGTTCAAATGTGCGTACTGAGGCGTGACTTTGTTACAATGGACGCAAAGATAATAATTGATTTTCTCGTTGTATGGAGTCGAAATTATCAGCATACCCCCGGGTTTCAAAGCTTTTAATAAGGAACGGATGAATAGGGCAGGGTCGCTGACGTGTTCGATAATTTCGGAGGCGATGATGCAATCAAAGCTGTCCGCTTTGAACGGCAAATTATATGCATCCGCAACTACCGCCATGTGATTGGGCGAATTTACTAATCTATTTGTTTTCAGCGGGTTAGCAAGCGAAATATCCATCGAAACCACTTTTGTATCACCTTTGCATAATGTTTGTGCCACCCAACCGCTACCGCAACCAACGTCGAGAATTAATTCCGCATTTCGGGGAACTCGCTTCAAGATTGATTCGTGAATGCGTCTGAATTGGTGGTCTATAGCCAAATCATTGTAGGGCTTGAAATAGTCGAAATACTCAGCATCTGAATGATAATGATCGGAATAATCGAAATGCGTACCAAATCGGCGGTGCAGCTCGTGTGCTTCGGGAATAATTGCGGCTTCCTTGGGCAAAAGTATGGGTACACCCTCGTTTATCTGATACTCGGCATCGCTACTACGCAAATGCGCCCCATCATTTCCCCACTTAAGCGATTCGCCATTTCTCGGGTCCGCTAAAATATTTAAAAATCCAGAATCGAACATGCACTTCGCTAGTTTATATAAAAGAATGTAAAAGTAAGCAAATATCGCAGATTTACAAAATTGTACTTTCGGAAATAGCTTCAGATGAAATTTAAAATTTTGCAGCTTTTTGATTGAGAAATGAGTAAAGCTAAAATTTAGACGCTTCATGTTCGTATCTTACCTTTTGGATTAACAGAGTAACAGAAAATATGAAAAAAATTGTATTGATGATAATGGTAATGGCGATGACAGTAGTCAGTGTTTTCGCTCAAGATGAAAGATTAGACGACTTCACATTCGATACTGAGCCTATCCAACGCGAGAGTATCCCTTATTTTGCCGTTGCGGGCGGTGCCATTGTAGGTTTCCATTTTGGGAATTATGATGACCTAAATAAGCAACTTGCAGCTACCGGATTTGGTGTAGAAGAATTCGATGGTCAATTGACTCTTTGGGGGGCACAAGGGTTCACAGGGACTGTATTCGTGCCGAATTTGAGAATCGGTTTCTTCGGTATGAGTGGAAAAAAGACTCAAAGTGCTGACATTACAACTGACGGCGTCACAACTACTCGTTATGTAGATTATTCAATCGGACAGTCCGGTTTGACGTTGGATTACGCATGGGTGCCATTCAAATCATTCGCAATTTTGCCGGGTGTTTCGGTGGGACGTGGTCAGCTGACAGTGGAATCCTACCAAACTGCAACCGGAGTTGACTGGACTGGATTCAGCCCGACGAATACGTATCAAACAAATTCCCAAAGTCTGGAAAACGGCTACTGGTTTGTAAAACCTGAATTGTATTTTGAATATGCTCTGACAAATTTTTTGATGTTCCGTGCAAGCGCTGCTTATAACATGACTTTCGGGTCGGAATGGAAGTATAACAATGAATCAGAAATTGCGAATATGCCCGACACATTTAACGCAAATGCCTTGCAAGTGCAAGTAGGTTTGTTCTTAGGTCTATTTAACTATTAAAAAATGCTTGTCGTTAAAAAGAAAAGTATTATATTTGTAGTCCGTTTTGATTGCAAAATGGAAAACCAAATGGGGGCCTGTAGCTCAGTTGGTTAGAGCAGCGGACTCATAATCCGCTGGCCGGGGGTTCAAGTCCCTCCGGGCCCACGAAAGTAGAAAGCCGAGCGTAAGTTCGGCTTTTTGGGTTTAAAGTCTCTCCTAAAAAAAAGTTTACAATCATAGTCCATGAATCACTTCAATTTATACGATACTAATTCAGATGTGTAGAAAAGAACTTGATTTCCTGTTTCATGGTACATCGTATAATATTCTATTCCAATTAGCCCAATACCCGGGCAATAGAATGTTAAAACCTTAGAAGAATACTTTCCATCTAATTGTATTATATGAACATACTTTATACATTTGAATTTACCCGCTCTTGTGCTTATCAAAGTATCAACTTTTTCTGCATATGATTTGCGGATTTCATCATTAAAAAATATTTCACCTTCGGAGACTGGATATTTTATAAACTCTGTTTCGGGTTCATTATTCTCATCGAAAGAAAGCGAATAAAATCCGTCAGATTTGTTAATGTAATATACTGGTGAAATTTCCTTTTGGCTGGAATTAGGTCTTAACATTTCCATTCTATAATACTTTTCACCATTATACATTTCATCAGATATAACAGTTGATGTAACTTTACCTGAGTTTTCCGCGAGAAATTCATCGTAATAGGTTTTATTATGTACCCACGTATTTCCAATTTTCAAAGGAATTAGTTCATCCGTATTGTTTGGGCTGATAATAGGCGAATTTGAGTCCTCCGAACAACTTATTGCTATCATAAAAATAAACCAAAAAAACAAATGAAGTTTTTTCATTTTAATAACCATTAAAATTTATAACAAAAATTTAAAAGATAGTAGCTCGGTGTAGAATTTCTAGAAAACTCAATGGAGAATCCCGATGTAAGTATTCGTCTTAATAACTGGATTGTAATATTTTGATTTACTCGGTAATAAAATGCAAAACCAAGGTCAATACTTGTTTCTGGATCATCTGAAGCTACAGCTCCCAAATGAAATGAAAAACGATATTTTGTGTCCACCGAACCTAAATAATATTTGAGAACAAACGAGAGTCCACTTTGAGAATATATCCCATCCTTAACTTTGGAATAAAATTCATCAACCACCGGACTTGATGTTTTTGCTTTACCAATCCATGTATGGTAGGTGGTTTCCAATGCAAATTTATGGGTTTTGCTAAATGGTATTTCGAATCCTATATTAAATGCAGGTGCAAGGCCTATAAAATCCCTAAAGTAAGTGCCGCTATTTGCTATACCCGCTCCACCTATCAAAATGAAGTCAATAGTCTTTTTTGCTTTAGGAGTATCTGGCTTGACTTCAGTGTGGATTGTGATTGAATCAGATTTCCAATCATCAGCGAAAAGAAAACTGCTATTTACATTTAGCAAAATGAAGACGCAGACAAGATTTCGGACGATTCCTAAATGAAGGGAATTATAAAATTTACTATCTCTCACGTTTGCCCCTTTTGTTAAATAGGTACAAAATCTTGTTTCATTTTCTGTCTATAACAATGACAGAAAAAGCAAATATAGAAAAACTTTTCCAAAGAATGATGTTTTATCAAAATTTTCCCGTCCCGTATCTGTTCCAAAGTTAGTGTATCGTCAATTACAACAACAGACGGGACATGAAAATACTAAATTTTCGTACTTTTACTATGCAATTTGAAACCAAAAAATGATTTGGTCGTAAATGAATGTGGATATTTATCAATTTAATAAAGAGTGAATGAAATGAAAACTTTGATTGGAATATTTGTGCTACTATCAGTCAACATGAATTTATACAGCTTCGACAAATCAAAAATGGATAGTCTATTTTCGTTCATCGAAAAATATGATAAAGGTATGGGAAGCATATCAATATACGAGAATGGGAATGAAGTCTATCAAAAAGCATACGGATTTGCAAGTATCGCTGATTCAAAACCGGCAAATTCCACAACCAAGTATCGAATTGGGTCAGTCTCGAAAACTTTCACAGCCGCTATTATTTTGAAATTAGTTGAGGATAGCAAACTTACTTTAGATACTAAACTCGACAAATTTTACCCGGAAATCAAGCATTCCGAGAAAATTACAATCGAAAATTTATTGAGACATTCGAGCGGAATTTATAGCTTCACAAACGCTGATGATTACACCAATTGGATGGAAACAGCTATCAGCAAAGAAGCACTGATAAATAAAATCAAAAGTTACGAACCCGTATTTGAGCCAAATGAAAGAAACGAATATTCGAACTCAAATTACGTTTTGCTGACTTTCATAGCCGAAAAATTGTATGGAAAGAAATATTCGGACATAATCTATGACCTTATAGTTAGACCTTTGGGATTGAAAAATACTTACGTTGGAGGTAAAATCGATGTCAAACAAAATGAAGCTCTTTCCTACCAAAAGATTCCTACTTGGGAATTAAGCACAGAAACCGACATGAGTGTCCCGGTTGGAGCGGGAGCGATTGTTTCTACCCCAACTGACCTAAACCATTTCCTTGTGGCATTATTCAAACACAAAATAATCAAGCCACATACTCTTGAAAAAATGATTGAAATCAAAGAAGGGACAGGCTTAGGTGTTTTCCAAATCCCATTTTATGACAAAAAGGCATTGGGACATAATGGAGTAATTGATGGTTTCCAATCTTCGGCTTTTTATTTCCCCGATGAAAAAGTTTCGGTGGCATTTACCTCAAATGGCGTGGTAATGCCGATGAATGACATTATGATTGGAGCCTTGAGTATATTTTTCGGGATGGATTATGAATTGCCGACCTTCGCTGCTCCAATCGAGTTAACCGAAGAAATACTTAAACAATATGTCGGCCGATACTCGAATCCGGAATTCCCACTGAAAATAGACATCAGTGTTATAAATAACCAGTTGATGCTTCAAGCGACCGGACAATCAGCAATTTCATTAGAAGCGACTACTGTGAATAAATTCCGATTTGAGCCTGCAATGCTGACAATTGAATTCCTGCCCGAAGGTGGAAAATTCTTATTAAAGCAAACTGGCGTAAACTTAGAATTCGTTCGCGAATGATTTGCGGCTATCATAATTGCTAACACACATTTGCTATATCGGCAAAATGTGTTATATTTGAAACAGAATTATGGGCTCTTAGCTCAGTTGGTTAGAGCGCTACGTTGACATCGTAGAGGTCGCCGGTTCGAATCCTGTAGAGCCCACAAAATTCTAAGT
>JAGXRP010000024.1 GCA_018335795.1 Desulfobulbaceae bacterium
GAAGTTTGCGTTGACTTTATGCGTCCGATTCAAATTTCGGCAACTAAATACAACTTAGGTCAAGTTAATCCTAATCCTGTTGGTAGCGAAGGTGCAGACATTGTTTTCGCAGTTGGTGGCAAAAATATCCCAACTGAAATCAGATTGTACAATGCACAAAGTGAATTGGTATCAGTACCTTTCACAGGCGTATTGAACAGCGGTGAATATACTGTACGCATTCCGGTTGAAGACTTATCAAGTGGTGTTTACTTCTACGAAATGGTAAGCGGTCCATTCAAAGACACTAAGAAAATGATTATTGTTAAATAATCCGATTCTTTGATTGAATAGTCCTAAAATAAGTATATAAATTAAATTACCAAATTAATCCCCAATTACTCTTCGTAGTTGGGGATTTTTATGAATATCGTAAGGTTTAAATTATCTAAAGATAAATGAGGTCTATAGCTGTTATAAAGTTCTACAGATTCGTTTACGACGTTGTTGGCTTGCTCATTATCTTTTAATATATTATACAAGTTAAATTCTTCCCTCGGCGTTCTGTTCATTCTTTCAGCTAAAGCATTGTCATAAGGACTCGAAGTAGCTGTCATACTCATTAAAAGAATAGCTTGATTAGCAGTTTCTACATATTCCTTGCTACAATACTGTAATCCTCTATCAGAGTGATGAATAATGCTGTTATGCGGATATATTCTCGATTTCACAGCCATTCTTAATGCTTTCACACATTCATCTGCGGACATACTTTTGCTTACATTATAGCCAACTATTTTCCTTGAATAGGCATTTGTTTTCAATATTAAATAACGGTTACCTTTGTAGGTTTTTAAATATGTTATATCGCTTACCCACACCTGTATAGGACCTTTTGGATATTTTCTAATCCAAAATTGCTATGTTAAGTGCAATCTTATCCTTTTCCTATTGCTTATTTTTTGTGCGGCGTACTAAAACATTCCTACAAAAATGGCATTTTAATTACTTCTGCCGGGAATCTTTTGCCACGAGCAGCAATTTCTATACTGGAGCCGGCTTCGCGGTATTCTGGAGTTACGTAGCCCATGCCGATTGGTTTATTCAGCGTGGGAGAAAGATTGCCGCTAGTAACGTGCCCGATTTGTTTATCACCGCTGAAGATTTCATATCCGTGACGTGGTATAAATTTATCGGCAGCAACAATAAATCCGATTAAATGACGGCTCGGTTTGTTTTCTTTTACTTTCAAAATTACTTCTTTGCCATTGAAATCACCTTTATTTATCTTGGTAATCCAACCCAAACCTGCTTCGATAGTATTTGTAGTATGGTCAATATCATTGCCATATAGGCAGTAGCCTTTTTCGAGTCGCAATGTGTCTCTGCATCCCAAACCGACGGCTTCTATACCGAATTCTTTGCCCGCATCCATAAGTGCATCCCATACCATTTTTGCAGTGTTTTCGTCGCCACCGAAATAAAGCTCGAAGCCAAGTTCGCCCGTATATCCTGTACGAGAAATAATCATATCAACTCCGGCAACTTTACCCATCTGAAAACTGTAATATTTTTGGCTTTCTTCGCTAATATCTGAATCGGTCAATTTAGACAATGTATCTCGCGAAAAAGGTCCTTGAAGTGCCAAAAGACTGATTATGTCCGATGAATTTTTCAATGTCACATCTAAACCGGCTTTATTGTCTAAGCACCATTGCCAATCTTTGTCAATATTAGCACCATTGACGACGAGCATAAATTCATCTTCTGCGATTCGATAAACGAGCAAATCATCAACTATTCCACCATCTTGATAGCACATAGCCGAATATTGTATAGCACCGTTTACAAGTTTAGACGCATCATTTGTTGTAATTTTCTGGACGTAATTTAGAGCATCCGGACCTTTGACCTCAAATTCTCCCATATGCGAAACATCAAAGATACCGACTTTTTCGCGGATAATGTTATGTTCGTGAATAATACCGTTCGGGTATTGTATCGGCATTGTAAAGCCCGCGAATTCTACCATTTTGGCATTGAGCGACTTGTGAATTTCAGTAAATTTTGTAGTCTTAATCATAATAATGTTACCTCTAATTAATTTTCTTCCAATTGTACAATTTCAAAACATAAAATTAAGGAATTTTTACCTAACTTCAATCATGTCTTTCATTTTCTCGAATTTCTTTGGTCCTATTCCTTTCACATTCATTATATCTTCAGGTTTGCTGAATGGATTTGAATTCCGATGCTCTATAATTTTCTCGGCAGTTTTTTCGCCTACCCCGGGCAATTTCATCAATTGCACTCTCGATGCTTTGTTGATGTCTATTAATTTGCTCGTGGTTTTTTTGGAAGTTGTCTCGGTCTTATTTTCAGATTTATCAAAAGTCACTACTTGAGTTTCTACATTTTCAGCAGCTTCTGAATCAGTTTCCGGTGCAATTGAAGGCTCTTGAATTTCGATTCCAACAGCAGAATCGCGGAACTGTGCAGCAACCGAACTTAATAAATGCTGTTGCAAGGAATCAATATTGGCGACGCTATTGAGACGTGAATTATTTGATGTCGCGTTGAATATTAGCCCAATTCCAAGCCCGGATAGTATAATGAATACGGCGGTGAGTTCCGCGCCGGTCATCATTGTGAGGCTTTTGATTTTACTCTTTATATCCAATAAATTCATATTACATTTTGATTTTACGGGAACAGCAATTGCTAAAACACTAAATTAATGGCTTGATTTCATTTCTACAAATAAAAAATGCATAATTTAAAACAATATTTACATTTTTGAGTTTTATCATCTATCATAATGATTAGTATTTTTGAAGTTTGATATTTTGTCCATTAATATTAGTTCAATATCGTTCCTTAGTTATATGTATTCGGAAAAATATGATTAGAATTTTTATTTTGTTGTCAATTATTGTTATTTGCAGGCTCGAGTTACCGGCTACGGAAATTAGAGTGGGCAATATTTACATAGAAAGACGCGAAGTATTCGACCCGAATGACCCTGATTGGTTCTTCCTCTCTCCGTTGATGAACACGCTGCATACCAAGACTTATGAATATATCATAAGGGACGAATTGCTGTTTGAAGAGAACGAAATGACGGATTACGACTATTTGATGGAAACGGAAAGAAATATTCGGGCGATAGGATTATTCACAGATGTTTTATTAGAAGTTGATTCCATAGGTTTCAATTCCTATGACATATATATTACTACAAAAGACCGCTGGTCAACATATCCTGCGATGCTTTTTGGAACGGGTGGCGGAGAAGTAAATTACGGCGCCCGTCTTGAAGAACATAATTTTGCAGGAACGGGTACTTACATTGCTGCAGAAGCTTTGTACCGTTCTGTAAATGACATCGGATGGCAGGGCAATTTAAGTATGTCGCAAAGGAGACTATTCCGAAGTGAAATTGGTGGAAATTTTTCATTGACCGCAAATCAATACCGTACAGACCAATTTGCTTCATTGGGCAAACCGTTCAGAACTTTAGATACTAAATTTTCTTATGGCATTTCGTTTGCAAATTCTTTCGGTAGCAATTTTATTTTTAATACTGATGAAGATAAAATACTTGACCCTTTTCATATTCAAGTGGGCAAATTCCATTTATCGCGTGCATGGATGAGACACGACAGGATTTTTGCCGGAATTAGTGTTGAATTAGACAAATCTGACCGCGGATCGCTCGGAGTTCGCCAAGCATACGATAATTCAGGAAAATTCCTATTACAATTTTCTTCAGTTTCACAAGATTTTTATTCAGTTAGGAAAATAAATTATTACAATATCGAAGATATGCCGGTCGGTGGATATGGCTCTGCTACTTTGGGTAGGATTTTTTCTTTGGGTGGTAACGGAGAAAATTTATTCTATGTTGGGGCGCAAGGCGAAATCTCGCGGTATAAAGATAACTTATATCTCTATGCTCAGATGACAGGAGCTACTTCGTTCAAAGGAAGCATTGCGAAATATACTTATCAGGACTTCCTCGGCACAGCCTTTTACAAAATTAGTGAGGGCTTGATATTGACTTCCAGAATTTGGCAACAAACCACGTGGAATTGGTTTGCTTTTAGGCAGTTGATTCTTGATGATTTGCGCGGCTTGCGTGGTTATAGAGCTAATGAATTGGTCGGTGATAATAGAATTCTTTCAAACACCGAACTAAGATGGTTCCCGGATTTACCTTTTTGGATATTCAATTTTTCGGGGGCAATATTTTATGATATTGGTTCAGTTTGGAAGCGAGAAACAAAGATTTTGGACTCCAAATTTCATAGCTCGATTGGAGCAGGCTTGCGTATTCATTTTACAAAATCAGCATCACCAAGCCATACATTCAGAGTTGATTTCGCTTATAACATGGACGAGAATCGCTTTGGCGGTATAATATTTTCCACTCGTCAATTATTCTCGGCGTTTGGCAATCACGACTACAAGTTACCGACAGTATTCGGTAGAGATCTTGACTTAGAATAATCAGACTAATTCAACAGCTTTGACTTCGGGCAATTGCAATTGTAAAATCTTCTCGATTCCGCCTTTTAAAGTATAATCTATTGCCGAGCAATGTGCACAAGCTCCTGAAAGACGCACTTTGACAATTCCGCCCTCGTAGCCCATGAATTTGATTTTGCCGCCGTCGCTTTCAATAAATCCTTTTATGTCCTTTTCGATAACATCTTGGATTTTTCTGTTCATATCATTGTCCATTGTTCAATCTTCTATTTCTGTATCTTCAATTGATTTAATTATCCTAGTAGCAGCAATAAGGAATTGGTATGGAACAAAAATCTTAACTATAGCAAGGTCTCCGACATTGAACATTCGCGAGGAATCAATTTGAGACATGACATGAACAGGGATTTCGGCACTTTCGATATTTGCGGCAAACATTTCTGCTTCGATTACATTATTTGTAGTATAAACGACCTCCCAATCTCTGTTTTTATCAAAAGTGACTTCAATTTCCGCATCGCAAATGGGGCAAATCGAACTCATTTCAATTTCGTTCATACAAGTAGTGCATTGAATATTTTGTCGCATTATTTTATCAGTTTGACTTTCTCAACTTGTAAAATCTCTTCAGTATCATTGTTCCGTACCATTACAACCAGTGAAAGATTCTTTGGCACCCAATCTTTATTTTCAGGTATAGTGAATGATAAATTTTTCTTGATGCTTTGGTTTAGCATCAATGGTTCATCACTGAGCTCTGTTCCCCACGAACCATTCATCGCTCCTCTTAACACGTGCATGTGGACGTAATTTTCGACATGAATATTGGGATATAGTCTATCGTCTTGCTGATATTGAATTACGCTGTCTTCGATTATATATGCGGATATAAAATGATTCATAGCACCCATTGCAAGAGCTTTGACGTTTGCTTCGAGATTTATCGTTCTGCTGGAACTTTCGTATTCTGCTTGAATCTCTAACTTATATCCGGCATCTTTTTGTATTTCTGCGGTTGTTGCAGTTGCCCAAGATGAAGGACTTAATAGAAATTGTCCTTCTACAGCTTTTCGGTTAATCAATCCATATGGAGTCGCCGGCAAATTGAATTTTTTTGCTATATCCTGACCTACAAGAGTAAGGAAATTATAATTTCTTGTTGGTGTAGGAACCGCCAAAGCACCTGCGTGAACAGCAATTATTATAACATTGTCGGGGTATAGTTCGGCGATTTCGTGTGCTACAGCAGCTGCCTCGGGACAATTGCCGCATCGAAATCCGGTAATGTCTTCGATAAGTACTTTTTTCTTAGCCGAATCAATTTCCACCGGATTGAAATTTTCTTCGTAAGGAGCTTCAATTATATCACATGAATAGAATAGCATGGATGCTAATATTAATGCAGGTATTATATATTTTAATGTTTTCATTTTATTTTTCTCCCAAAAAACAAATCTAAAAAGAGGTAGCTAATGATAAAAATAAGCCGTTAGATGCCGGTACTGCGCGACAAACTCCGCCAACGCATATTATACCGCCGCGTTGTCTGCCAAACCCAACTTGAATGCGTGTAGCACCTGTCAGATAAGCAACCGAACCATTCAAATAATGAATGCGTTTGTCCTCAAATTCGTTTCCGTAATTGTATTGGTCATAAACAGTAAAGAACCAATTTGGCGCCACAGTGTATTCAAACAAAACATGAAACCAATCACCGTTAACGTTGTCAGGCTCGAAAAAAGCTGAATCCTGCGATGATGACATATGCTGTAATTCCATTCGAATAGCGTTAGTTTCGTTCATATTGTATGTCATATCGAGTATTATAATGTTCGCACTTACTTTGCCGTATTTTGGAGCCCCTTCGTTCTCCATTACATCTTTATCATATATAAGACTTACAATGTTCAGATTTGTTTTGAAATCTTCAGACCAACGATGGGCAATATCGAAATTAATGTCGCGGAAAAAAGTTCTGTCTCCGATACCTAAAAATGGGGCATCATAAGTGTATTTGTCTATTCTGGTAGAATCAATAGAATTGACTAAAGAAAAATTCACATCCAGAGTTGTTCCGTATTTACCGCCTAAAAATGTATTTCTCGGAATTTTATATGTAAATTCAGCTTGCAAACCTGCTTCACCATTTGGTTGGGATGCGTAAGGATAGAACGCCGATAGAGCGTAGCCATGCTGCTTAGTAAGCGGCGGAATGAAATTAATCAGTAATTCATTGGACCTTGCTGTTCTGTCGCCCCTAAAGTCCATATTGTCAATCCAATGCGTGTTGAGCGAAAAGCCAAATCCATCGCCGAATACTGAACCTGTAAGTAAAAGTCCTTGTCCGGGGTTATAATTTAGTTTATTCGTACTGCTTGGGTCATTATATTTATAGGAATATTCAGCATCGAACATGAATGACATTGATGATACGGATAAGCGTCCCGAGTATGCAAGCACATTTTCAGGCAATCTCAAGAATGGGTCGTTGTCGTTTTGGAATCTACTCACAAGGCTGCCACCAAGTCGAACACTCAAATCGTCGGGTAATAATTCTTCTACCATTTCATTAATATCAATATTGAGATTTGCTCCTCTAACAATTCCTGCTCCCTTGTTCCAAAAAAGGCGTTGCTTGCCGAGCAAACCCGTAAATTCAACTCCTTCAATAGGACGAAATTTAACTCTGACACCATCAACGGCATTGTCAAATCCGAGAGAACGTTCTTCATAAGCACGAAATATTAATCCACTTCCGAATTGCTCGTAGAAATCTCCCGCTGTGATGTCGAGCATTTCAGTATTATATCTTATATAGCGGTATGCAATGCCTTGACCTTGAAATCTGGGGTCATAACCTAATAATGGATTCATATAATTTTCGTAGCGGAAACCGATTTCAAAATCGGCATTTCGGTACATCAGATTCAAATAAGCGTTACTCAGGATTTGCTCGTCAACTTTCGGTGCGCCGATTACCGAATCTGCATTATAAGTCTGAGCGTCAATCTGGAAATTGCCACTCAATGTGCCACCATCGCCAAAACCTTGGCTTGTTGCATTACAAGTTCCAATAAATAATAACACGATTACGAGAGTATTTATCAATTTCATAATTTGTCCTTTTGTTTAGTTTTGAGCTAAAATTTCTTCTATCAATCGGTTCACTTCTGATTGCAAACCGTCCGAATTGCCGTTTAATTCGATATATTTGTCAAAATCCTTCAATGCGGAATCATATTGCTTGAGATATTTTCTGACCACACCCCTGCCGTAATATGCTTTGCCATAATTCGGGTCATTCTCGATAGCCTTGCTATAATCTTGCATAGCAAATAAATCGTTTTCCAGATAATAATAAGCATTTCCACGAGCATAAAATGCTGCTGCATCCTTGGGGTTTTTGCCTATTAATATTGTCAAATCTTCTATCGCTCGGTTGTATTCGGATGTTTGGGTATTACATAAAGCTCTTGCAAAGTATGCATCAGTCATTGTATTGTCCAATTCAATCGCTTTGCTCAAATCAAGCAGTGCCTGTCTGTAGCTCCCTGTATGATAATAAGCCAATCCACGCCCGTAATAACTGGGTGCATAGTGGTCGTTTATTTCTATGGCTTTGGTATAATTTTGGATCGAAACATCATAATTTTTGCTTTTTAGCGCATTATACGCAGTCTGCAATATGCTTTGTTGTTGTGCATAAACACTATGTAAGCCCGAAAATATTATTAGTATAATCAATATATGTTTCATAAATTTAAATCCTTATCTTTAATCATTTTTAATGCAATTTTAATTTTTCCATCGGCTAAATTAAGAAATTTTTGGGCAGTTTCATAATCTGAATCACTTAATTTCATTAATAATGCAGTTTTTACATGTCCTTTTGCAACATTGAGCAAAATTTCGGCTTCGGAATATTCCATTCCGGCTACTTCAATGAGAATTCTTTTAGCTCTTTCGCGAAGTTTTTGATTTGTCAGCTGCAAATCAACCATAACATTGCCGTAAGTTTTTCCGATTTTGATAAAAGCGGTAGTTGTGAGCATATTCAAAATCAACTTTTGGGCAGTTCCGGATTTCATTCTTGTGCTACCTGCAATCACTTCTGGACCTACATTTGGTGCAATTATCACATTGGGTGTGATGCCATATTTAGTGATGCTCTCTTTTGAAGAAGTCGAAATATAAATTGTTCGTGAATTGATTGATTCGGCGTATTTCAAAGCACCAATTACAAACGGAGTCCTTCCTGAAGCGGCAATCCCGCAAATAATATCGTTTGGAGTAATTTTTGCTTCAATCAAAGCCTGTTTGCCGGAATCTTCCGAATCTTCAGCTCCCTCTTGAGAACGAAAAACTGCTTCATTCCCACCGGCAATAATTCCGCGAACCATCTTGGGGTCAGCTCCGAAGGTAGGAGGGCATTCTGAAGCATCTACAACTCCGAGCCTGCCGCTTGTGCCTGCACCGACGTAAATTAAGTGTCCACCTGCCCTAAAAGCATCTACAATAATTTTTACGGCTTTTTCGATGTGCTCCAACTCCATCTGAACGGCATCAGCCACAGTCTTATCTTCATCGTTGATGAGAGCCAATATTTCGGCTGTCGTCATTTCGTCAATTGTGACTGAACGTGGATTAATTTGCTCAGTTCGTAGTGATGATATTTCGTTAAACAAGTCGCTTTGGTGCATTGTTAGGGTTGAATTATTGTTTAATAACACTATTGTCAATAAATACGACCTTCATTAATAAAGGGTCTTGTGGAGGCAATGGATTTGTTGGTATAGTGTTTCTGTAATCAATGTAAACAAAATCAGCATCATGCGAGAACCATATTTCATCGGAATAAATTTCACCGGCATCATTCCAAAAAATTCTCGTCGAAGGCAGTGCCTCCCATGAACCATAACGATTCCGGTAATAACATAATACAGCCATGTTTTGCGGATTGTATAATTTATGTACGGGTACTGCATACTTTTGAAACCATTGAAAATTTGAGTTCTCATCTTGTACCCAAAAATTAGGTTGTAGAGTGAAATACTCAGTGTGCATATTGATTTCATAATTTTCGATATAGGTCGGATTTTCTTCAAAGCATCCGCTTATTGACACCAGCAATACAAATAGAATTGTAATTTTTAAAAATATTTTCATCTTTTCTCCATGTACAATAATCAAAAGACCGTAAAAAGCGATACAAAGTTACAAAAAAAGCCACTTAAATTTGGAAAATATTTCTTACATCAAATACTCACGCAAAATCAAGTATAATTCCCAAGTGGCGACGACATCTCTCATGCAGTATTCGGCAATCACATCGGTTTTGCCTTCACGGAAAAGTTGGGGAACCATAGAGCCGTCAACTCCGGAAGATTTCGGAGATACGATTCCGAATGCTTGCGAATAGAAATCAAAGTTGTATCGCCTTGTCGGACCGTAAAAAGAACCAGAAAAAAAAGTCAATTGGTCTGCCAAATCAATATGCTTATCATAATTAAATTTTGTGCCTTGCATCAGATTTCGCGAGGCTTTCACTCGCAATAAAGCAGAGCGTAACATCAAAAACGGGCAATCGAAATTTCTGCCGTTGAATGATAGCAAAATCGCTCTTGGGTGACCTTCGAGCGTTTTCCAAAATTTTTCGAGAATTGTTTTCTCATTACCCGTCAAATTTATGGTACCATCTGCAAGTTCAGTTTTTTCCAAAGGCGAATCCACATCAAATGAATTACTTGCCGAAAATGACGATTTGGCTTTGATTTCCAATTCGCCCAATTCGTTTTTTTGTGCGAAAATTAAGCCGATACAAACTACCTGAGCCGTAAATGGCGATAGTGACATCTCAAATTTGGTCTTCTCTATTTCGTCCGGCGTATCCGCTCTCCGAATTAGGTAATCCTGCTGCGAACTACTCAGCTCGTCCCAATTGACGGAAGATGTTTCTATATCAAAAACTATATATTCGTTCATTTTTTCCAATTTTAAGTTCTAATTGATTTAAAAATATCAAATTTATAGCGATTGACCTAATTTATTTCTACCGATTTGAAAAAAAAATGGCTTTCAAATGTAACAAATCGAAGTTTGACTTGTTTTTTACAGTATGGAGAAATCAGGAAATAAAAAAATGAAAAATTTAGTATCACAAATTTCAATTTTGATTGTGCTTATGTTCTTAATTACAGATTTATATAGCGAAGAAATCTCGCTCATAAGCCCAATAGCAGGAGCCGTTATTTGCTCCGACGATGCTTTCGTAGTGCAGTTTAGCGATATTCAGACAGAGCCGGTGAATATATCGCTAATAAATTTCCAATTCAACGAAAGGAAACTTTTGGCAAAATCATTCACGGGTCAAAGTTTTGTATGGGAAATGAACGACCCTGCTTGGTTTGATAAAGAGATAGGACTTATAATCGAAAATTCTCAAACACAAGAATTATTAATTCAAATAGCCCCAATCAAGATAGCCATTTCACCTAAAATAAGCTCCCAAACCGAATCTGCAATTGTATGCCAAGGGGAAACAATCGTGTTGCAAGTAGATGCAGATGGTAGCGGGCTTAAGTACCAATGGTATAAAGACAACAAATTAGTGCCCGGAGCCAATAATCGAGTACTGATATTCGAATCAGCCGAGCATGATTTGATTGGGATATACCGATGTATAGTATCTTCAGATTATTCGTGCTTACCAGTAATGAGCGCCCCAATAAGTGTATTTGTATCTACAAAAACACAATTTACAGTGGCTCCACTCAATATTCAGTGGACATATCTGGCAACGGCACAATTCAAAGTTGGAATCCACTCATTGGATTTAGAAGAAGTAAGGAATACAAAATTTCGGTGGTATAGAGACACTTTGAATGTATTTACAGGAAGCTCTGAAATTATAGCTCTTGAAGATGGAGGGAGGATCAGCGGTGCATGGTCTGACCATCTGATAATTAAGGATATGATTTATACGGATAGAGGCAGATACTTTTGCATAGCTGAGGGTCGTTGCGGATTTGATACTATTTATACCTTTATTGGTGATGATTTATTCATGAAAATTCATAATATTGGTTACGATTATAACGATTGTGAAGGTGGTACTGCGTATCTTGAGGTAGAAGTTGAAACATTGGTCGAATCTCAAATTGAATACCAATGGTATAATACCGGGCTGAGATTGATTGAAGAATCAGATAAATTTGTAGGTACTAAAACTAATAAACTACGGATAAATGATGTGCAAAAAGCTGATGCCATAGCTTACTATTGTAGAGTGACAATGCCGGAATTTGATATATTTCAAAATTCGGAAATTTTTACAATAGACCCTGCTTTTATACCGTTCTTTACTTTAGAGTTGAAAGATTATATTGTTACAGACAGAGATAATTTCTATCTCGGGCAAGTCAATCTCAGAACATATATCTATAGCAATAGAGTGTGTAAATTTGAGTGGTTTCGCAATGACACTTTAGTCAAAACCGATAATAATATATCAGGCTCAAATTATCATTTGGGATCAAGAGGTGCTCCACGTCCTGCTGTTCCAACTGACGTTGGTAGATATCACTGTGTTATCACACACCCTTGTACAACTTTGACAACTAATTATGTAAATGTCATTTGGGGATATGAAGATGTGATACTTTGCAATTTCGAAAAAGGAGCACTTGAAGTTGATAAAGCAAAAGATGGTGAAGAAAATTATAAATATATTTGGTATAAGAATAAGAAAGTATTCGTCCCGAATTTCCGTATCAAAGGCGCCGGAACACATAAACTTGAATTTTCTTGGGTAATTGTTGAAGATACAGGTACTTATGAAGTATGGCGTCAACATAAAGATAGCGGAGAGATTGAGTATTTGGGCAAAATTTATCTCGAAGTCAAAGGTCCGCCTGAAGTTAGAAAGCAATTCCCAGCATTGATTGTGAATGAAGATAATTATTTGCCGAAGAAGAATTGTGCAGTCTATTCGCATGGACCTACGCTATTTGCCCAACTTTATTATGAAGATTCGCCTTTGGGTGAAGTTGAAGTTCGTGAAATTACAAATATCAACGAAAAATTCCATGCTTACTATCTTGGTGGTTATAATACAAATCTCAAATCAGGCATTTATAAATACAAATTCTGGAATGAATGTGGCGAAAGCTGGACTGAACCATTTGAAATTATAAATACAAATTACAAACCAACAGGCGAAGTTAAGCCCGGCGGTGATGATTATTATGTCTCTTCTGTTCCGGATATGACAATTCCACAAATGTTTATTTATCCAAATCCGGCAAATGATTTCATAACAGTGCATTGCGCCCATTTTGTTCCGCGAACGATTAGTATTCGCAACCTTGTAGGTAAAGAAGTTTATCGGACGGAGTTCGAATCGGAAGCAAGTTCAGTCTCGATTAATTTAGCCGATAAAAAATTACCATCGGGAATGTATTTCATACATGTCACCGATGGTGTGAATTTCTTAGTAGAAAAAATAATTTTGCAATAGAAAATTTATTTCTTTTTCTTGACTTTAGTTACGTCGGGAGATAAAATAACAGACAAATTTCTGCCCTCCATTTTGGGCATAACGTCAACTTTGGCAATGTCTTGTAACTCTTCGATGAATCTCATTAAAAGTTCTTTGCCGATTTCTTGGTGAGTGATTTCGCGACCACGGAACATAACCGAAGCTTTCACTTTATTGCCTTCCTCAAGAAATGCGCGAGCGTGACGAGCTTTGAAATTGAAGTCGTGAGTGTCAGTTCTCCATTTGAATCTGACTTCTTTCATTTGCTGTTGGACTTGGTTGCGTTTTTGCAACTTGTCTTTTTTCTGTAATTCATAGGCAAACTTACCGAAATCAATGATTTTACAGACCGGTGGTTCGGCTTTTGGAGCAACTTCTACCAAGTCAAGCTCTTTTTGTTCAGCAAGTTTGATTGCATCACGAGTTTTCATAACGCCAAGCATTTCGCCTTCGGCATCAATGACTCGTACTTCGGGTACTTTAATTTCGTTGTTGATTCTATGAGATTTCTGTGGTTCTTTTAAACCCCTTGGGGCTACAAAATGCGCGAAATAAATTGACTTCAATCAGTTCCTCAAAATGTTAATAATACAAAATAATGCCAAATACAGTATTTCTATTTGTTAAAAATAATAAAAAAAAACCACATAGTGCAATAATACCTCAAAATTTTGTTAATTTGCATGTTTATTTTCAACTTAAACGAAAATTATTTTTCAAAATATGACAGAACAACACATAGACCCCGAATTAAGAAGGCTTGAAGAGATTGAGCTATTAGAGTCAAAAGGTATTAATCCTTATCCGTATTCATTCGAGAAAACTCATAATTCATCGGAAATATTGAACAATTTTGATGACGAAAATCCTGCAAACTTCGCATCTGTTAGTATCGCGGGGAGAATCATGAGTTTCCGCCGTATGGGCAAAGCTACTTTTTGCCACATACTTGACCAAACCGGTAAAATACAGCTTTATTTCAAGAAAGACGAAATAGGCGATGATTATGATAATCTCAAACTTTACGACATTGGTGATATTATCGGCGTAAAAGGGTACGTTTTCAGGACTAAAATGGGCGAAATCTCAATTCATGTTCAAACTCAAGAACTGCTCTCGAAATCTCTCAAACCATTGCCTGTAGCAAAAGAAGAAGTTGACGAAGCCGGCAACAAAATTGTCCATGATGCTTTTACTGATAAAGAATCGCGTTACCGTAAGCGTTATATAGATTTGATTGTCAATTCCGAAATACGAGATACATTTATCAAACGAGCAAAAATCATCACAACTATGCGAAATTTCTTCGATAGTCGCGGTTGGCTTGAAGTAGAAACTCCGATTTTGCAACCGATATATGGCGGTGCTACTGCACGACCTTTTGTGAGTCATCACAATGCACTCGATATACCGCTTTATTTGCGTATTGCAGATGAACTGTATCTCAAAAGATTGATTGTCGGCGGATTTGAAGGCGTTTACGAAATCAGCAAAAACTTCCGTAACGAAGGCATGGACAAGACACACAATCCGGAATTTACTTCAATGGAAATTTACGTCGCCTACAAGGATTATGAATGGATGATGCAACTGACCGAAGAATTAATCAACAAAATATGCACCGAAGTGAACGGAAGCGAAAAAGTCACTATCGGCGATAGTAATATTAGTTTTGCATTGCCATTCAGACGCGCCAAGATGTTTGATTTGTACAAGGAATATACAGGCAAAGATTTGAAAGGTTTGTCGCGTGACGAGCTTGCTTCTGCCGCAAAAGAAATGGGAATCGAAACCGACAAAACAATGAGCGCGATGAAAATTCTTGATTTGATTTTTGGCGAAAAAGTGGAACATCGTTTGATAGAGCCTACTTTTGTGGTTGATTATCCTATTGAAATGTCGCCTTTAGCCAAAAAACACCGTACTGAAGATGGATTGGTAGAACGCTTTGAACTTTTTGTAAACGGTAGCGAAATTGCAAATTGCTTTTCGGAGCTGAATGACCCACGCGATCAAAGAGCTCGTCTCGAAGAACAAGCACGAATCAGAGCCGACGGGGACGACGAAGCAATGGTTGTTGATGAAGATTTCTTGAATGCATTGGAAATCGGAATGCCACCTACAGCCGGATTAGGAGTCGGGATAGATAGATTAGTAATGTTGATGACAGGCGAAACTTCAATTCGCGACGTTTTATTTTTTCCTCAAATGAGACCCGAAAAAGTGAAAAAAGCAGAGCAAAACGAAAATGGATAGTGCAATAGATTTAATATTAGAGCAACTTCATACTTGGTATATAAATTTTTGGAGTACCTTGCCAAATTTTATTGCTGCCATTCTATTTTTAGTTGTATATGTTTTAGTCTTTCGGTGGATCAAACGTGCATTGGTAAGGCTACTCGAAAAAACTATTGACTATAACCCTGTTTACAAGCTAATAGTTAATCTTAGTTATGTAATAATAATTACTATTGGCTTGCTTATAGCTTTGGGAATTTTGAAGTTAGACGGCACAGTCAATAAATTACTTGCAGGTGCAGGTATTATCGGACTTGGTATTTCATTCGCTTTCCAAGATATTATGGCAAATATCTTCTCCGGTGCCTATATTACTATGAAGCAAGTCTTTCGAGTCGGTGATTATATAGAATCAAATGGAATATTTGGCTCTGTAAAAGGAATCAAACTTCGTTCAATTGCCATTAATAATTTGGACGGTCAAGAAGTATTAATTCCAAGCCGTATGATATTGCAACAACCACTGACGAATTACTCGACAACAGGTACGAGGCGGGTAGTAGTCAATGTAGGAGTACAATATAGCGAAGACTTAGATAAAGTCAAAAAAGTAGTTCTGGAAACAATAAGTTCTCTAGAAGGGAGATTGAAAGATAAACCTGTTGAATTATTCTTTACCGAATTTGCCGATAGTTCGATTAATTTAATGTGCCGTTATTGGATAAAATACGACCGTGAACCGGATTACAAGCACTCATTGAGCGATGCAATTATGGCAATCAAAGCTGCATTCGAGGCTAATGATATTACGATTCCATTCCCAATTCGTACAATAGAAATGGGCTCAAACAACAATAATCCGAATTCAGGCTCAATAATTCAAATTCAATCCGATAATCCAAGCAAAAGCTAATGAAATTCCGTACTATTTTAATTCATGTGTTGCTATTTATAGCAACTTTCGCAACTTGTATGATGGCAGGTGCTCAATGGGCATTCAAAGATTTTTGGGAAATTACAAATTGGATTTATGGAATCGAATACGCAACTTTAGTGATGATTTTCTTATCGTTTCATGAGTTCGGGCATTATTTCGCTGCAAGAATGCATGGAGTTGATGTTACCTTGCCCTATTACATCCCGTTTCCCTTTACTTTTACAATCAATTTTGGTACTTTCGGGGCTGTAATCAAAACTCGCACTCCGATATTAAGCCGAAAAGCACTATTCGATATCGGTGTTGCCGGACCATTAGCGGGATTTGTAGTTTGTGTGCTATATCTCATCTATGGTTTGAATAATCTACCTCCGATAGATTTTATTTACGCGATTCATCCCGAATACTTGCTCGAACACAGTGGCAACATTCCTACTCACGGATTACACTTCGGTAACACCGTGCTTTATTCATTTCTGACCATTTTAATTGACACGAGTTCCGGATTTTTGCCGCCTATGAATGAGATTTATCATTATCCCTTTCTGAATGTGGGCTGGTTTGGGCTTTTTGTGACGACTTTGAATATGATGCCGATTGGTCAACTTGACGGCGGACATATTTCATATGCAATGTTTGGAAGGAAGATTCAATTCAAAATTGCCAAAATCACTTGGTGGATTTTGATGACAATAGGCTTTTTCGCTATTTTATCGTTTGCTCGGGATTTTTTGAGTTTGCAATCCGATATTAAATTTGTAATAATTTTGAAAGATATTTTCTTGCCTCCTCTCAATCTTTTGTATAATCTATTTCCAATTGCATTCCAAGGTTGGGGTGGGTGGTTGATTTGGGGGTTGATTGCTAAATTCTTTATCAAGTTGAAACACCCTCGTGTAGAAGATGAATCGCCAATTGGAACTAAAAGAATGATAATTGGATGGATTTCATTCGTCATATTATTTTTGAGTTTTTCATACTCAGGAATTTATATTATTGAATAATTCAGGAATTTTTAGAAATGTCAAAAAGCAAAAGAGACGAACTACAAATCAATCTGAACCTAAACGTGAGGGGTTTGGTAACCTCTGCAACTTTAGCTATTAACGAAAAATGTGCGCTGCTCAAATCCGATGGCAAGCCTGTTTACAGATTCGGACTCGGGCAATCTCCTTTCCCTGTGCCGGATGAAGTCATCCAAACTCTCAAGGACAATGCTTTTCAAAAAGATTACCAGCCCGTTAGAGGTTTGTACACTCTGAGGGAAGCAGTCGCGAATTTTCTGAGTGAAACACAAAAAGTGGATTCCTCGCCCAAAAATATAATAATCGGACCCGGCTCGAAGGAGTTAATATTTTTGCTCCAATTAGTTTATTACGGCGACTTGATAATCCCGACTCCAAGTTGGGTTTCATATTCCCCGCAAGCCCGAATCATTGGTCGTCATGTGCATTGGGTGCCTACAGAAAAAGAAGAAAATTACAGATTATCTCCCGAGAAATTAGATATGATTTGCAGGACAGACCCCAAAAAGCCACGTGTAGTAATTCTGAATTATCCCGCAAATCCCACCGGGAGTTCATATTCTACCGAAAGATTAAAGGAACTGGCAGAGGTCGCCCGAAAATATCAAGTTATTTTAGTTTCAGATGAAATTTACGGTCTTTTGCACTACAATAATCAGCATGTTTCAATTGCAAGGTATTATCCCGAAGGCACGATTATCAGCACCGGATTGAGCAAATGGTGTGGAGCAGGCGGATGGAGATTGGGAGCTTTTTCCTTCCCCGAAAATCTTTATTGGTTACGTGATGCGATTTCTACTGTGGCAAGCGAGACCTTCACATCTACAAGTGCACCAATCCAATATGCTGCAGTTACGGCGTTTAATGGTGGTATCTGGATGGATGACTATCTACACCATGCCCGACGCGTTTTGCGAGAAATTTACAAATTCATTTCCCATAAATTCGATAAATTGAATATTTCGTATCCCACAGTTCATGGAGCATTCTACATTTTCCCTGATTTTGAAACTTACAGAGAAAAACTGAAATTGAAAGATATTTACACTTCGGTAGAACTTTGCGAGAGATTGCTTGAAGAAACAGGATTTGCGATGTTGCCGGGCACAGATTTCGGTCGGCAACCGGAAGAACTAACCACAAGAATTGCTTTTGTTGATTTTAATGGTGCCGAAGCTTTGGAAGCATCACGAAAAAACAATGGAATACGTCCATTAGATGGCGATTTTGTCCGAAATCATTGCGGTAATATTTCCGAAGCATTTGAAAAACTTGAACAATGGTTAGGTGATTTGTAAAATAATAGCTTTTTTTGTTGGTAAGAAATTGTTATTTTGTAGAATTAAATCAAACCAATGGAATGATTTATTTTTATAATATGATTATAAACGATTACGGGAGTATAATGATGATTAATTCTAAACTCAGAGGCACAATAACGGCTTTGGTAACGCCTTTTAACAAAGATTTATCTGTTGATTTCGATGCTTTCGAGCGTTTAGTCAAACATCAGATAGAATCCGGCGTCGAAGGCTTGGTAATTTGCGGTTCAACCGGAGAAAGTGCCACGCTATCCAAAACTGAGAAAATCGCATTGATAGTGAAGGCACTCGAAGTTGCTGACGGAAAAATTCCAATTATCGCCGGTACAGGCAGCAACAACACTTTTGAGACAATTGACTTGACAATTTTGGCAAAGGAACAAGGTGCAAATGGTGTCTTACTCGTAGCACCGTACTATAATAAGCCTACTCAGGAAGGTATTTATCATCATTATATGGCAATTTCAGAAAAAGTTGATATCCCGATTATTTTATACAATGTCCCGGGTCGCTCGGGAATCAATATCACAGCTGAAACACAATTGCGATTAGCCGAAGAATGTCCAAACATTATCGCAACAAAAGAAGCATCGGCTGATTTGGAGCAAATGGCTCAAATTATGAAATATGCTCCCGAAGGTTTCAACCTATTTTCAGGTGATGATGCTCTGACACTGCCTATTATTTCTTTAGGCGGCAAAGGTGTCGTGTCCGTAATTTCAAATTATGCGCCGGCTGATTTTTCCGAGATGACCAGAATGGCATTAAAAGGCAAATGGGACAAGGCTCGTGAGCTACATTACAAACTGCTGGATTTGATGATACTGAACTTTTCAGAATCCAATCCTACTCCGGCAAAAGCAGCCTTGGCATTGATGGGAATGATTAAAGACCATTTAAGATTACCATTAGTACCTATTACTGCACCAAACAAAAAACTAATCAAAACTGCACTTCAAGAAGCAGGTTTGTTGAATTAATTATTCTGGAATTAAATGCAATACGGTGAAATAGTAAACCAAAGGGATGTTTACAAATTAGTTGAACGGATAACCACCGGCAACTTTAAGAATGAACTTGAATTTTTGAAGCATTTAGTTTCCGAAATTGTTAGTAATGACCAATTTGAAATCATTGGCGGTAGGATTTGGGAGGCAAATATCCCTAACGGAACTTATATTCTGCGCTATCAACACGGGAGTGTACAAAAAATTCCAGACAATTATGAAGTCAAAATTTCCGAACAACCAATTCTGGATGAATTGGTCGAAAAAAGAACTACATTAAACCGCGAAATTGACCCATTATTAATCGAAAAAGGCATTGTAATTTATTCGGTTACAGGTGTTGGAGAAATAATAAAAACAGCTAACGGGAAATTTTTCAAGTATGTTCTTGGGTTTAATGCAAACGAAATTTTGCAGTCTTTTTACGAAACGCTTTCAATTATTTCAAGCTTTGCAACGATTACAATCCAAGGATTGAATTCTCGCCAACAGCAAGAAAAATATCAAAAAGATATTACGAAAGCGTCAGAAATACAACGCAATTTATTGCCCGAGCATTATCTCGAATTTCAAGATTATAAAATTTACGGTGTCTGCATTCCCGATAGTGATGTCGGGGGAGATTATTTCGATTATCTGAAAAATAATGACGACGAGGAAGAACGAATCGGAATCGTAATTAGCGATGCGGCAAGCAAAGGGCTACCGGCGGCTATTCAAGCGCTTTTCGTCTCCGGTGCGATGCGAATGGCACAAGCATTTACACCCAAGATTTCCACCTTGTTCGCAAGACTTAACACATTGATTTACGAAACATTTCCGTATGAAAGATTTGTTACATTGTTTTATTGCGAATTGACTCTAACGAGCAATCGCTTGGTTTTATACGCAAATGCCGGTCACTGTGCTCCGATTTATTACCGCCGAGACAAAGATACTCATGAATTTTTGCAACCAACAGGCGGATTACTCGGCATTGTAAAAAATCAGAAATTTAATGTAGAAAATATAATCATGCGCCCCGGCGATATTTTGGCAATTTACACAGACGGGATTACCGAAGCCTCAAATAAAGAAGGCGATTTTTTTGGCGAAGAGAGATTAGTCGAATTAGTCAAAAAATATAAAGATTTGCCGCCAAAAGAAATGACTTTGCATATTATTGAAAATGTTCAGAAATTCGCCACCGGAAATGATTATACCGATGACCGTACCTTAGTTATAATTAAAAGAGATATGAATTAATTAATAGTTATCACGCGATAATTAATTATTTGGAGAAATTAATGTTATTTAAGAAAAGAAATACTAAATGTGGTATTTTACGTCAGGAAGATGAAGGAAAAAAAATTGTTTTAAACGGCTGGGTAGCATCAAGACGAGATTTGGGCGGATTGATATTTATAGATTTGAGAGATAGATGGGGATTGGTTCAAATTGTTATCGAACCGGAAAATCGTCCGGATTTGGCTGAAAAAGCTAAAGATATTCGCGATGAATTTGTACTATGGGCTGAAGGAACCGTCAGAAGCCGCTCAAACCCGAATACGAAAATCCCAACCGGATTGATTGAAGTCGTAGTCGAAGATTTCGACATCATAAACAAAAGCGAATTACCACCATTCCCGGTTGATGACAACATCGAAACAGGTGAGGAAACAAAACTACGCTATCGCTATTTGGATTTGCGTCGCCCGGTAATGCAAAATTATTTCGCAATCAGAAACAAAACTTACCAAGTATGCCATAGATATTTCGAGAAAAATGATTTCATCGAAGTTGAAACACCCGTGCTGATGAAATCTACTCCCGAAGGCGCACGCGATTTCCTTGTGCCGAGTCGTATCAGCAAAGGCAAATTTTACGCATTGCCACAATCCCCGCAAATATTCAAGCAAATCCTGATGCTTTCGGGATTCGAGCGCTACATGCAAATCGTTAAATGCTTCCGTGATGAAGATTTACGTTCTGACCGCCAACCCGAATTCACCCAAATTGATGTCGAAATGTCATTCATTGACCGCGACGACATATTGAATTTAATTGAAGGCTTAATAATTGAATTATGGAAAGAAGTGCTTGATTACGACGTTGCAGCACCATTTATGCGAATGAGCTACGACGAAGCGATGAACAGATTCGGCAGCGACAAACCCGATTTGCGCTTCGGCATGGAAATTTCCGACATCACAGATGCAGTTCGCAGCACTGAATTCAAAGTATTCAACGACACAATCGGCGAAGGCGGAATCATAGCGGCAATCAACGTCAAAGGTGGCAGCGAAATGTCTCGCAAAAATATTGACGAATTAACTGAATTTGCGAAAAAGTACGGCGCAAAAGGCTTAGCTTGGATGAAATTTGCAAATGGCGAAGTGAACTCACCGATTGCTAAATTTTTGGATGAAGCCGTAATCAGCCAACTGAAAAGTCAACTCAACGCCCAAGACGGCGATTTAATCCTAATTTCCTCCGACAAAAAGCGACGTGCTCAAACAATTTTGGGGGCTTTGAGGCTCGAATGTGCCAAAAGGTTGGGCATCATGGACGCTGTCAAGGACAAATTCTCGTTCCATTGGGTTATAGATTTCCCTCTGTTTGAGTACGACGAGGACAACGAGCGCTGGGTGGCAATGCACCATCCCTTTACATCGCCCATGGACGAAGACATCGCACTATTAGACACAGACCCTGGAAGCGTCCGAGCCAAAGCTTATGACTTAGTTGTCAATGGTGCTGAACTCGGTGGTGGCAGCATCCGAATATTCAACAGTGACTTGCAACAAAAAATGTTTAACAAACTGGGACTGGGCGACAAGGAAATCGAGGACAAATTTGGCTTCTTCATCAAAGCACTCAAATACGGCACACCTCCGCACGGTGGGATAGCGCTTGGATTAGACCGCATCGTGATGACATTAGCCGGTACAGACAACATCCGCGACGTAATCGCATTCCCCAAAACCACAAGTGGACTATCGCTCATGGACGGTTCGCCCTCATTCGTGGTCGAAGAGCAACTCAAAGAATTGGGCTTGAAATTGCTGTCCGAGAAGTAAAATCCGGACTAAATGAAAAAAAATTAAGAAAAATCGCTTTTTTGTGACTTTTCGGACAAAAAAGTTTTTGCATATGCGAAATATTCACTATTTTTGTAACGCAATTGCCCTGTAGTGTAACCGGCAACACGTCTGATTCTGGATCAGAAGAGTTCAGGTTCGAGTCCTGACGGGGCAGCTTCGAGGAAGTGAAAAAGCTTCGGCACACAAGTGTCGAGGCTTTTTTGTTAATACTTCGTGGGGACAGCAACAGCGGTCTGTCTTAAACATAGCCCACGGTTTTAACCGTGGGAAAACAAAGAAACCTCACCTGACGAAAGAATCCCACCTGCCCCGCTCTCGTAGCGGGGCTGACGTGGAGGGCGATATGGTGTAACTTTATTGAAGACTACACGCTTACCTTTATTACAAACTTACTGAAATTTTAAGACAAAACCATTTCCAATATCCAGGAGTTAGTTTATATAACGAATCACAGGAACTGAGGAAGAATAACAAAGCGAGCGATATGATGAAACTTAATTTTTTCATATCGTTACACTGCAAATTTCACCTAAGATAATTTTATCTTTTTCTTCAAAGAAAACAAAAACAATTCTATTATAACTTCCTGACTTATAAACGCTAACTACTTTAGCATTCTCATATAGTATTTTTCCTTTGCCATCTGTACTTGTAGTCCTGTTAAAACCTAGAATGTCAGCCTCACAACCATTATCATCTGGTTTTAAGTATTTAATATATCTAAGGTATGAATCGCTACACAACTCAAAATTATTTGCATCATAATATTCACTATATTCAATTATTTCCTGCATTTTATCAGGATTGTCTAGAATTTTTTGGACAAATTCTAACTCTTTTTTAAATTCACTTTTAGCTTTCCAGTAACCCGGATCGAATTTCTGAAAGAAGCTACAAGATTCAAATATTAAAATTAATGCAAATAGCAATAAAATATTCATTAACTTTTTCATTTCAATATCCTCTCTTATTATATTTATTCCACATTTTTACATCAGTAGGCCATAATAATTTATTAAACAAGCTGCTCGTTGAAAACGAATTCGGATTATATTGAAGTGGATGTCCGAAATGGCTTCTCAGTCTATTTGAAGCATTGATAGCATAGTGCTCTTTCAAATCGGAAGAATAGAGATTCCAATCACTTCCTGCTAATGTCCTATGTATAGCGTGTGCAAATTCATGTCCAATCATTGCGTAATTTTGCCAAAAATGACTTAGATCTTTACTTCTATATCCTCCTACATTTGGTCCATCATGGTATTTTTCTTTTGTGCGACCAGTTAATCTATCACCTGCAAATGTTAAGACTGAACCGTTTGTGGTTCCTTGTTCTATTGCTACAGCTGGTTTTCCATATGCATATAAATCTTTTGAATGTATTATTTTAACTGAAATTTCTCTACCCCAAAGATTATCAAAATATGTTGGGTCTGCTGTTATTATATCGTTGAAACCACCAACAAACGCATCCATAATATCGTCAGAAGATTGTCCATCCCCAATTGCAGAATGGTCAACGGTTACCGGAATATCTAAATTCCCAAAGCTTGTAGGTATAGTAAGTTCATAAATGTAGTTTGTTCCTATGTGGTTCCCAGCATCATCGAAAACATCTTCAAAGCGAACAAATTTATAAGTTGCATTATCCCCACTTCCATCTCCACCGGTTCTGCCACCACCACCAGATTCGTAATACTTAAGTGCGGCATCCAAGTTTCCCGGAAGTCCATATAACAATTTCCCCCTTAATGTTCCAATAAAAATAAATCTTGCATTCTCTTCAGCACATGCTGCTTCTGCAGCCGCTACCATTTCAAGAGGGAAGTAAACCGTCATCAACCTATCTTGGTCTTTCTCTTTCTCCGGTGCCAGCCCCGAAGGGTCTTTCCAAACAAGTGGGGAATTGAAGGAATAATGATAGGGGGTATGTCGTGGCATCGCCTCAAATAGTGGGTCAACACTCAGGAAACGCCCGAGCTCTGCCGAATACATTCGCATGCCCATTGCAAAGCAACTCGATTCGCCGTCGTACTCCGCCGTCGCAAATCCGTGTTTCGTCGGCTCGTCACCACCGTCCAACTCTCCGAATGGCTTGTAGTCACAATCATATGTTTCGATAGCTTGTCGCACACTATTTTTCCATACAGT
>JAGXRP010000025.1 GCA_018335795.1 Desulfobulbaceae bacterium
GTGGGGGGGGGGGTACATTGTTTTCATAAACCACTCCTAAATAACAATTTATAAAAATGTTAAAACCTAAATTCCAAAATAATAAAAATTTTGTCATTTCCAAATAAATTTTCAAATTTTTTCATTTTTCCATATGTCACACAAAACAAAAAAAAAAGCTGCCCTTTCGAACAGCCCATTTTCTAATATTTCCGACCAAACAATTATCTTACGATAATCTTATCGTGATAGACTTTATTTCCAATTGTAACGGCGACTAAATACATTCCTGATGGTGCGTTCATTGCTCCCAAATCAATCGCATTCAAACCCGATTGAGTAGTAATCTGTTTGTTCATCACTTCGCGACCATCCATAGATATGATTTGAACTTTGATGTTTTCGAGCATGTTGTCATAATTCATTACAAAATTAACCGATTCATTTTGACCAATTACATTAGGATGAATGCCATATGACAATCCCGGGAAATCTTCAACGGAAGTTATTCCAAAAGGTGTTAAGTCGAATTTGATTATACCTTCTGCCGATCCTGAAAATTCTTTAAAGACAATCTTGTAAACGATTAACTCAGGTGCATCTTCCATATGTCTGTAAACAAAGTAAGCCAAATCAGTTGGTAGTGTATATTCATTGCTTGCTTGGTTGAATGTTTTCCAATCAGAGCCAATTGTAGTTATTACTTCCGAATATTTTTCATCATTTGCAGCAGGTGGTAGAACTGAAATTGGGTCAACGCCTTTCAATTCTGCAACTCTAATGCTAAGATTACTTTTAACGCCGGTCACAGGATAAGCCATGAATTTACCGGGTCCGGTTGGAATCAAACTTTCGTATTTACCGAATACCAAGTCCCAATTAAGTGACAATGGCTCGCGGCTTTTGGCAGAATTTGTTGCAAACGAGAAGTATGCGTAATTTTGTCCCGTATAATCTTTCTTTTTGATGACTGCTATTGTCTCATCTGTACCATTCAAATTTGAGTAACGAATCGAATATTCGCTCGCTGCCAACGTTTCAATCATGAATTTTTTGTACGAATTGTTTGTAACTTTGATGATAAATACTTTGGAACCTACAATGTAGTGAGTTGACAAATCGTAGTATCCCCAACCAAAATCGCCATCGGTAATGTAGCCGTCTTTGCCAAGATTGAGTGCTCCTACGTGCCAGGATTCCTCCGAATTAACCGCCGTTTCCCATGTTGCACTCATACCGTTTGTATCCACCGGATTACTGAATGAATCCTCGTTACTATTCGGAACGACCCATATCTTCATTCCTTTTTGTCCGTTCACAAGAACTCCTGCCCTTTGACCTGATTGGAAAGCCAAATCCCAATTGTCCTTGTTTTCTTGTTGCAAAATTCCGTTTTCTAAGCTGAACCACACATCGTTCTGGTAATCTTTTCCTAAAATTACTGTATGTTCGATTGTCTCTGCTAAAATTGAATTTGTAATAAATACAAATGCCAATAATGTTAGTATATACTTATTCATAGAGTTTCCTAATAATTTTTAAAAAGTTAAACTTTCAACTATGCAAAATACGAAATTTATCGCTAATCGAACTGCAGTTTCCTTCAATTTTTTTTAAATCAGATAAAAATATCTTTTATTAGGAAGCTTTTCTTATCGTGACTAATCTCGAAATACTTTTGCTCTAAAAAATCAATAAAATCATCGAAACCTTTTTCGAGCTTTGTGTTCATTTTCATAAAGTCAATTTTACCTGGTGACTTGATTAAATCAGAAAGTATTTTTGCCAAATCAGAGGCATTTTCAGCTTGGAAAGTGATGCCATTTTCGTTTTCGTTGATAAATTCAGGCATTCCGCCAATGCGAGAGCAAATCACCGGCACTCCATAATATTGACATTCGAGAATAACCAATCCAGCACCCTCTTCCCAAATGCTTGGTATGACAGCCAAATCCAGTCCTTGCATTATTTGGCTTAGGTTCTCTCGCTTGTATTCGCCTTTGAAATCACATACTTTGTTTTCGTCGATTCTTTTGATTTGCTCAATGTATTTGCCGGGTCCTGTGCCGTAAATTTTAACAATAACTTTCTCAGGGTTAATTGATTGCACAGCGTCAACGAGTATATGAACTCCTTTGTGTGGTATAATTGATCCGATGTAACCGATTTTGACTGGAGTTGAAGTTGTTTGTTTGCCTTGATTATGTTTGCCATTGAATAGTTTTGGAATTTGATGAGCAACAATAGTCTTTTGAGAATTCAAACCCGATTCAACTAAGATGTCTTTGACTCTGCCAGAGATTGCCAAAGTCAAATCAATATTGTCATTGATTAGTTCGATTGCGATTTTATTTCGTTCTCGATACTCCTTCGTCAAATTTGGATATGTTCTGGGCAAATCCGAATTTTTTTCAAAATCTAAGTCAGCCCATTTTCGTCCATCCGAGCCAAACATATATAGCTGCGGGTCAATGAGATGATAATTATGCGGAGTATATAAGCTTCGGATTCCATATTTCCGAGGTATAGCAGTAATCGCAAACCCCAATCCTAAAAAGTTTTGGAAATGTACCACGTCCGGTTTCAATCGAAGTACTAAATTTTCAAATTCAATCATAATTTGCTCATCTCGAACTTCTAACAGAGGTTCATTAGGAATTATGAAATCATATTTGCGATTGAAAATACCGACTAATTTTACTCCGTTTATAACTTTGTTTTCCACGAAGTATGGTGTTTCATTTCGGGGATGTCGTAATCCTGCATAAAACACTGTTACATCATATCCGCGATTTGCCAGAGCTATGGCTGTATCTTTTGGAAACATTGTGCCACCGCCACTTTCGTCCCAACCAAACATAGTGAATAATATCTTTTTAGATTTCATATTATCAACTACTTTTGGAATTTCAATTTCGGATTTGCTTTCTGTCAATTTTAAGCTTTGAAATTTTTCTATTCCTTCTAATAAACCTTTATAAAAGTTTACAAAATGAAGTACAGTTGCTTTCGATAGCATATAGTTGATTAAGTCTTCGGTAGTCAGGTCTAATGTGTTGCCTTCGAAGACAACTCCGTTATTTTTAACTATAAACTTTTCTACTTTTTGAACTTCACGAAGTATTTCAGTTTCCGTCGAGATATTCTCAACAATGTATTCTTTTGCTTGAGCAATTGTCTTATCGCCTAAATTACGAAATCCGAATATTTTATGCTCAAGTTCTAATATTTCGGGATGTTTCTTTACTAATAAGACAGTGTTTCTACCATTCATGAGCTGACGGTTCCTGAAATTTTCTACAGTTAGAATGTGGTCATGTTTGGACTTCAAATCTGGTAAGTAAAGCACCGAATAACCCATTTTTTGCAAACGATAGCCTAATTCTGTGTCTTCACACATAGGCTCACTGAAGTCTTCGTCAAATAATCCGGCATCAAGCAGTGCTTTTCGCTCTATGCTGATATTGCACGTTATGAAATGTTTATATCCGTACACTTTCCCGCTTTCCATCACAGAATAATCGAAAATCAAAGGGTATTTCGACAAAAAATAAGTGAAAGGATGTTCTAAAGCGGATTCGACGTAATCAAAGGTGCCAAGAATCGCAAACTTCTTTCCTGAATACCTTTGCTGATAGAGCAGATGCTCTTCTAACAAGCTATCACTTGCTATTGTATCATCATTAATTATCAATACGTATTTGCCCTGAGCAGCTTTAATGCCTTTGTTGCGAGCCGCTCCCGGACCTGAATTGCTTTGCCTGATATACGAGAAATTCAAAGCTGTTTGAAAATCTGACATCACGCGTTCAGTTTCGTCTGTTGAGCCGTCATCAATTATTATGACTTCATATATATTCTTAGCTAAAGTTTGATTTTCTAAAGCTTCAATACATTTCTTAAGAGTTTTGATTCTATTAAAAGTGGGGATAATAACACTTATTTTATATTTAAAGTCTGAAATTTCAGTTTTTGATTCAAATATTGCAGGATTCAGCCGCTTGTACTCTTCGTAAATTCCCATTTGGTAGTAATAAATATTCACTTTACTCAATAGATTTATCATTGCTTCTATGAATTGTTCCTTGCTGTGAATTACACCGTTCAACTTGAAATTTCTTCCATCAATGAAAGGTTCGGTATCAAATCTTCGCATTAATTCTACAATTTTTTGTATTTCATAACTCTTGGTTTCTATTATATTCTCGATATTCCGAATCATTGCAATATCAACATTTTCTAAGACTAATTCCAATATTTCGGGGTTATTAGAAGGCGGATATTTCCTAAGCAATTTGAAGTGATTGCGTCCCCACATTTTTTGCCTTTTAATAAACATTTCTATGTTGATTTCATGCAAATGAGTAGCTTTGATTGTTCCGTCAAATAACACTTTAACACCTAATCTTTGCATACGTAAGCCTAATTCGATATCTTCTGCCATTGGTTCTCGGAAGTTTTCATCAAACATCCCTGCTTTGATGACCAATTCCCTTTCAACTGAAATGTTGCAAGTCCAAAAGTAGAGATAGTTATACAGACCGCCTGTCACAAGCTTTGAAGCCGGAAATATGAAATCGGATTTAACTGCCAAATAAGTGAAAATCTTTTCCATTTCGGGCTGTGGGTAATCAAATGTCCCCATTACTGCTATATTTGTTCCGCTTGTTTTTTGATGGCGATAATGTCCCGATAAGACGTCATTTTCAAGAATTGCATCATCATTCAAGATTAACAAATATTTCCCTATTGCATGTTTAATGGCATTATTCCTTGCTGTTGCAGGACCTGAATTAGCTTGCTTGAGATATACAATTTTATAGTTCGATTTGAAATTCTTTACTCTAATTTCGGTTGCATCAGTCGAGCCATCATCCGAAATTATCACTTCAAACTTATCGGTAGGGAAGTCCTGCTGAGATAGTGATGTAAGACACTTTTCGAGTATATCAATTCTATTATATGTAGGTATTATCACAGAGAAAATCAAGAAATCGTCTTTAACTAATGGATTTGATTTGTCGAGTTCTAATCCAAGATGCCGAAGCAAAAAGCTACGTTTGACAAGTTGATTCGGCAATAATAGTTCATTTCGGCTGAAATATTGCGATTCATTCATAGCTACATTTTTGTCTGATAGCACATTGTATTCATCTGGTGATTCGAGAAATTTGTGAACTAATTGCCCGTACCAATCAACGATGTATTCAAAATTGAAATCGGGGCAATGAATTAAAACTCCAGATGTTTTTTCAAGAATTATCTTTAACAAATTGTCTTTTGAAAAATCACTATTTTTAATAATTCTTACTTCGACCGCCGAAATGTTTTTCAAATGTTGCAATTGCTGCTCATCAATATCTGTACAAATGACCACTTCAGCATCTCGCATACGTTGATTGCCCAATTGTGAAACGGATTTTGTCAAATCCTTTATATTATCTTGTGTGACAAATTTTGATGAAAATGGAATAAATATTGTCAAAAGCGTTTGCTGAGGAATCTTTAGAGAGAACGGTTTGTACTTGGTATAAACTTGATGCCATTCCGGATAGAACTGTGACCAATCACCTGATTCACCACTTTTTGATGTACTGTGCAACAAATAATAGCTAAAAAATTTGTCAATATGATTGAATTTGTTTCGCCGAGAAATCCTGCACCAATACTCAAAATCCATTGCATATCTCAAAGTTTCGTCAAAATATCCGTTTTCATCAATCAATTCACGTTTGAAAAATACTGCCGGTTGAGTAGGCATAGTCACTCCGTACCAATACTGCAAAATCTCGTCAAAATCGTAATCAAAATGTTTCAAATCAATCGTTTGATTTGCTGCTTCAATTCCAAGTTTTGCATTTCCATGAACGATGCGCTCATTTGGATTTTTATTAAAAAATTGGGCCACTTCAGCGAAAACTCCGTCAAAATAATAATCATCGGAATTTAGCCAAGCGATAATATCACCACTTGCCATTTTCAAACCCTTGTTCAGGGCGTTTGTTTGCCCCGAATCCTTTTCGGAAATCCATTTCAAATGCGGATAGTTTCGTAAAATTTCCTGAGTTCCGTCTATCGAACCACCATCAATAACGATATGCTCAAAATTTGGATAATCTTGAGCTAATACGCTGAGAATAGTTTTTTCAATATATTTTGCCTGATTCAATGTGGGAGTTATAACCGAAAACTTCAAATGCTTGCCCGTATCGGCAGTTCCGCCTATTTGAATTCGCTTTTTAACAATGTTTATTGAATACTGTTCAGCGAATGAACGTATTTCAGCGAGGGTTTTATCATCGCAACTCGAAGCATTGGACAAATAGATTCGTGGTTTATCAGATGATTTCAACATTTCAAAAAAGGCATCTGCTATATCATCTGCTTCAATATCAGTCAAGCAATGTGTTTTATCAAACTTGCAATCCCAATTACAATGATAGCATTCCAGAGCATTGATAATCGCGGTTTGAGTCCGGTCATAGGGGTAAAACCTTCCGAAATGACCTCCGCCGAGTATCGCTAAATTTGGAATTCCCAAAGCTGACGCGATATGTGCGTGAGCAGTGTCCACACCAATTGCAGCGACAGATTTGTAAATAATCGCAGCAGCTTGTCTAATCGTCGTCTTACCGCAAAGATTTGAATATTTTACATTAGATGCTTTGCAAATCTCTTCATGCTTTTCCCAATCTTTTTCGGAGCCGAGGCATACGAAATGATATGAATTTCGCAGATTGATTAATTTTAACACTTGACTAAGTTGCGGGTAATCTTTTATAGAATATTGTGCACAGCCATATAATGCTACGATTTTGGTTGAATCGCTGTCAAGATTTTCGATAAAATTTTCGCTAAATTGGATGTCTTCCTTACTTAGCCAAATCCATGGTTCGAGCGTTACGTCCTGAATACCTAATGATTGCAAAAAGTGTTCGTTCCGCTTTATTTCGGGTATGAAAGTGCTCGGACTTTTTACTATTCGGTCATAAATTAAATTGCTTTGAAGCCTGATTTTTTCCTCTAAGTTGGAATTATCGCCATCAAATGCGATTTTTTGTCTTGCGGGAATCGCTTTTGCAATCGTATCGCAAACTACATCTCGTGAAAAGACTGTGTTCAATACCAAATCAAATTCTCGTTCGGTAAATGAATTCAAGAAATCAATTCTGTAGACGGAATCCGTAAGAAATTGATTTTTATCAAATGTGATTATGTAATCTACAAAAGGGCATTGTTCGTAGAAGTTACTTAGATGATTTTGCGACAGAATCGTGATTTCGGGATTTTTGTAATGCGATTTAATGTACTCCAACATTCCGGAAGCTAAAATTGCATCTCCGATTGAGTCAGTTCGGAGAATCAATATATTGTTTACAACTTCAGTACTTATGCTTTCGGTAGCAAATTCACTTTTTGAAGTTTTTTTTGGAATTTCAACTAAATTGTTTTTTTTTTAATGCTACCCAGATTCATCATTTCATCGAATAATGAAACATCAAAATCACCGCTTTTATATGCAGTAACTTGCATATTGACTCCGGTTTGGGTAACAGTGATATTTGAATAATCAAGGGATTCCAAAGCTCTGACGATGCTATCGCCCGTCCATCCATATTTGTGACAATAGTACTGAGGGTGTGATTTTCTTCCTTCATCATTTTCTGAACCTTCTACAGGTGAGCCAATATCCTGACCGCCGTATAGCCACTTAATTTTGTCATCGATTTTCATATCGGAATCAAACAAAGATTCAACATTTGGTAAACGCAAATCAATTAAACCGTCCGGTTTGAGTAGGGAATGGAAGCATGCAAGTAATTCGAGTGCTTCCCAATGAAAATGATGTTCGATAAAGTCTTGTGCTAAGATGTAAGAAAATGATTCTTTTTGAAAATGTTCTTTCAGGCTTTTCTGGTTTATGTCGAAAACATAATCCACACGCTCTAACTTTGTATTTCCATCAATATTTACAAATCCTTCTTTGTAATCATTTCCGCAACCAATGTTCAATTTGTCATTTTCAGGTTTGCAAGGCAATGCAATATTCTCGGGTAAATTCAGAACAGGAGCTAATGTAGTCAAATATTTCCCAACTAAATCAATTTTGAATTGCTCCACATCTTTACTTACTTGTGATAAATCCAAAGTTAGCATTTTTTCAAACTCTCGCTCAAATGATTCATATTTATTCACCCAAGGCACATGAATAAACCCATCGAGACAATGAGTATGTCTGCCGGTCTCGTTGATTACAATTCCGGGTATTCCATGACCTAATCCATACAAACAGGCATGCAAGCGGGTTGAAATCACTAAGTCAAATCCACGATAAACATCGTGCAAATCTTGATAAAACGAACTGAAAATTATTTCTATATCAAGCTCCCTGTTTTTCAGGAAATTGAGGAAACTGAAGTATTCAGTTTTGTGATGAGCCACGAGTGTGATTTTATATTTTCCATATAGGGATTGCATAATTCGCATATTCAACTCAAACATTTCCTTTCCGGTAGCTTGGTTAATAATGCCCATTTCATACGGAATTTGTATTGACATCCCGATATGTTCAATTTTTTTGCCGGGCAATATTTTCTTCACTTCAGGTACCGAAAGTAGCGCCGGGCAGTTGATATGATGAAAGTTCAAATTGTGTTCGTCGAAGATTGGTGGTCTCTTAGCAGTTCTACTAGTTATAATTTTAGCCCTTTTGAATATTTCAATTTCGGGATATTCGACGATATGGCGGTCTATATAAAAATTCTCGTATCCGGCGGCTAACAAAATCACTTTATCAGTCAAATTGTGCTTGAGAATTTCTAGGTAAAGGTCTTTGATTTCTCTCCCAACCGGCAATCCGGCTATGACAATCAAATCCAAATGTGGTGCTAACTTGCCAACATCGCCGGGGGAAACCATGTTATGAACGCCCTTGAATTTGCTGTACGGCAGGAAATCCTCATTGAAATTATAGAACATGAAATTGAGATGATTATCCTTATAGAGGCGTTTGAGTATCTCAATCACTCCATCTCTTATAAAGTCATCCCCCGGATTCCAAAAACTTGTTCCCGATATTAAAATGTTTAACGCTTTCATTTTTAATCTCATTTTATATTAAGGAGAAAACTACTACAATAATAATGCCATTCGAATTGAAATATAATCCTGTGAATATTAGAAAAAATGTGTTATATTATATAGTGAATGAGTAATAAGATTGTAGTTTTAGCTTTTCCGAAGATTTTTGAAGAATTAATACAAATTTTCATTATTTTTTCGTTGGAATCGTCGATATAAGAACTTTTAATTTTGTAAGTTGAAAAAAAATCATTAAATTTTAGTATAAGTTTATGAGTAAAAATATAAATAATTTGGGATATTGCAGAATCATTGCTGTAGCTCCAAAATTAAAAATCGCAGACCCTGTTTATAACAGTACTGTGATGATGGATTTTATTGCTGGGACAGAGCCTTTAACGCCACATTTCGTATTATTCCCCGAACTTTGTGTCACTGCCTATACATGTGCAGACCTCTTCTTTTCCGATAGACTTTCCAATTTGACTATACAATCAATTGCCACACTAAAAGATTTTTCAACAAAATTAAGCACTGTGTTTATAATCGGAGCGCCACTCAGTTCAAACGGTAAACTTTTCAACTGTGCTATTGTAATCCAATGCGGTAAAATTCTCGGCATAGTGCCCAAGAGCTATATTTGCAATTCAGCCGAATACTACGAAGAACGCTGGTTCAGTTCAGAGTTCGACCGCGTAAGTGATACTATTATAATCCAAAACGAAACGATTCCTTTTGGTGCTGACTTGATTTTCGAATCATTTGACGGCAAATTAAGATTTGGAATTGAAATTTGCGAAGATTTGTGGGCAGTCGCTCCACCAAGTAACGATTTGGCTTTAGCAGGTGCTGAAATTCTATTCAATCTTTCGGCGAGTAACGAATATCTCGGTAAGTATAAATACAGAAAAGAACTCGTCCAAAATCATTCCGCAAAAACCATTTCAGCATATGTGTATTCATCATGCGGTCCTTGGGAATCAACTTCCGATACATTGTTTTCAGGCAATTGTATGATAGCTGAAAACGGTAAGATTCTCACAGAAACTAAACGCTTCAGCTTTGAAACTGAATATTGTATCGCTGACATAGATTTGCAAATGCTCCGACACGACAGGCAACGCAATAACTCTTTTGGTGGTTCAATGCCGAACACTCAATTCCGTACAATCAAATTTGATTGGAACGAACAAGAAGCTGAGTCCATTCTGAGGCATTATTCTGCAACTCCTTTCGTACCCGATAATGACAAAGAACGTTCAAATGTTTGCGAAGAAATATTGAATATACAATCAACTGCTTTGGCAAGGAGACTTTTGCAAATTAAGTCAAAAAGTGTAATTATTGGACTTTCCGGCGGATTGGATTCTACTTTGGCTCTAATTGCTACTGCATTGGCTTTTGACAAAATTGCTCTTGACAGAAAGGGAATCATAGCTATTACAATGCCCGGGATGGGTACTTCCGAAGCCACTAAGTCTAATGCTATCAAACTCGCCGAATCATTTGGTTGTACTCTCAAGATTATTGATATAAATAATTCTGTGTTGCAGCATTTTCAAGATATTGGGCATGATTTAAATGTTCATGATGTAACTTTCGAGAATGCTCAAGCCCGCCAACGCACGATGATTTTGATGGACATGGCAAACAAAATGAATGGCATCGTTATCGGGACTGGTGATTTGTCGGAAATAGCTTTGGGGTGGAATACATTCAACGCAGACCACATGTCTATGTACAATGTAAACTCAGGCATTCCCAAAACTTTAGTAAAGTATTTAATCGCTTGGTACGTCAACTCTACATTAGACAAATATTTGCAAATTGTACTAAGTGATATTATAAATACACCAATCAGCCCTGAGTTATTGCCCTTAGGAGAGGGTAACATCATCTCGCAAGAGACCGAAAAGATTATCGGTCCATTTATACTTCATGACTTTTTTCTTTACTATACAGTTCGTTTTGGTTTTGCTCAAACCAAAATTATATCTATTGCCGAAATTGCCTTTAATGGCTTGTATCGAATTGATGAAATTGAGAAGTGGTATTCAGTATATTTTGAAAGATTTTATAAAAACCAATTTAAACGTAACGTTATACCGGATGGAATCAAAATCGGTTCTGTTAATTTATCGCCGCGAGCTGATTGGCGTATGCCTTCTGATGCACTTTAAATAAAAGGAAAACTATGCTATTTGATATTGATAACCCTATAACTGCAATAATAGCAGACGACCATGAGGTTGTTCGTGCCGGAATAAGAAGATTATTGTCAATTGACAAGACAATTAAGATTCTTGATGATGGAGCCAATGGGGAAGATGCGATTAGACTTGCGGATTATCACAAGCCGATAGTTGCATTATTGGACATTCTGATGCCTAAGATGACAGGAATTCAAGCTATTAACGAAATTAAAAAAGTTTCCCCGACTACTTATGTTATCATGTTGACTGCTTTCGAAGATGCTGAACATCTTGAGTTAGCTTTAGCAGCCGGTGCAGACGGATATTTGACAAAAGATATTTCTGCTAGAGATTTGATTGAATCAATCAAACTCGTTACACAAGGCGAAAGAGTTTTCAGCAAATCAATCATTCAAATCATCCAAAACAAAGTTATGCCATCTAATATAGAAGATGCCAAACAAGTCACAATTACAAAACGAGAGCAGGATGTGCTGAATCTGGTTGCAGAAGGGCTTACGAGTGCAGAAATAGCCAAAAATCTTGATTTGAGTATTCGTACAGTCGAATCTCATAGATACAATATAATGCAAAAACTTGGCATAAAAAGTGCCGCTTCATTAGTTAAATTTGCTGTTGGTAGAAATTTGAGATAATTATGTATTTCTTAAGTAGTATTACTGATAGATTAGATTGAACAAATTGCTACTTTTGTTAAATGAGTGTTTTAGTCTTTGCTAAATGAAAGGTGTTGTTAAATTAAGTTTGAATATTATGAAAAACAAAACTACAAAATTTATCCTTTTGATTGTGCTATTAGTCTTGCATTATAATGCACAGGCACAAGAGAATGTAGGTATAGGTACAACGACGCCTGAAGTAACTGCGTTACTCGACCTTGTCTCTACTGATAAAGGCTTGTTAGTACCAAGACTTACTACTGTAAATAGAGATGCTATTGGAGCACCCGCTACAGGGCTTATGATATACAATACAACTAACAATCGTTTTGAATATTATACAGGAGCAACTTGGGTTCCAATTTTAACAAATGGAATTATTTCACTTGATAATTCTCGAATCTTCGTCGGTAATGCTTCGAACATTGCTGCAGGTGTAGCTATGAGTGGTGATGCCACAATCAGCAATACAGGTGCATTGACCATTGTCAATGATGCAATTACTACTGCTAAAATAGGCGATACTCAAGTAACCAATGCTAAACTTGCCACAGGAATTGACGCAACAAAACTTGCCGATGGTAGTGTTACAAATATTGAGTTTCAATATTTAGACGGCGTAACGAGTAGTATCCAAACCCAACTTGATTCCAAAGTTTCAGGAACATTGACCAATACTAATATCTTCGTCGGTAATGCTTCGAACATTGCTACAGGTGTAGCAATGAGTGGTGATGCCACAATCAGCAATATAGGAGCATTGACCATTGCCAATGATGCAATTACAACTGCGAAAATTGGCAATACACAAGTCACCAATGCTAAACTTGCCACAGGAAT
>JAGXRP010000026.1 GCA_018335795.1 Desulfobulbaceae bacterium
ATCTTGATTTAGAGCTGAAAATTTCTCTAAATAACTCTTCACTGTGGCTTTGCTAATACCAAGAGTTCTGGCAATGGTTTTTCGACCTTTGCCTTTCTCATGCATTTGCAGTAATTGTTTAATCAGCCTCATAGGTTTTGGTTTTCCAGCCATCTGTTCTAAAATTTAGAGGTTTATAAACCTCTAAGAAAATAAAACCTATTCAAATCTAAGGGGGTCAGTATCTGCCGGAATGTCAGAAAATTTTTTCTAAATTTGATAATAATTATCCGGTTTTTAAGGGGTCAATATGCTCCGGAATATCCAAGAATTATATAATGTTGAAACTAGGGTATTAAATCAGGCTGTAAAAAGAAACATTGATATTTTCCCGGACGATTTCATGTTTGAATTAACAATTGCAGAATGGGAAAGGATGTCATCACAAATTGTGATGACATATCATTCAAAACGACCTAAATCCTCAATTCCAAAAGCATTCACAGAGCATGGTGTAGCAATGCTCTCGAATGTTCTTAAAAGCAAAAAAGCCCGAAATACCAGTGTTGCAATAATTAGAGCTTTTATTGCAATGAAGTATTTAATAATTAACCAAACTGAAATAGAAGAAAAGCTTAAGTTACTCGAAGAAAAATACAATAAGCAATTCAGCGACGTTTATGAGGCTCTGAATTTTCTCCTTAATAAGAATAAGTTATATCAGGAACAAAATGATAGAAGGAGAATTGGTTTTAGAAAAACGGACTGATTCGGCAAAGTATCCTTAACAAAAATCACATCAAATATCTATCCCTTTAATCTGTCTATAAACGCTAACAGCGTATGTGTCAGTCATACCTGAGATAAAGTCAACAACACTTCGCATTTTATCATAGATACTGTCATTCTCAGAGCGATATTGCGATGGGAATAAAGACAATAGTTTTCGGGAGTAGTCGGCATTAGGGTTTAGTATAGCATCAGAAAACTCTTGCATTAGAAATCCCAGAACATTATAGCCTGCTATTTCAATTTTGACAACTGAGGGGTGATTATACACTTCAGCGAAGGCAATATCACCAATATTTTTCAATGCTGCCGACTGTTTTGTCCCTATGCATTTCAAAAGCTTGCTTTCGAAAGTACCGTTCATAATACTATCATAGTTAGCCACAAAAGCATTTGCAGCCTCTTCAGTAAGCTTGCCAATTACCATTGCCCTTATAAATGCCATTTGCTCGTTTGCATCTGTTACTTCAGAAACTGTATTCTTAATTTTAGCAATCCGATTAGCATCTACTTTATCATCAAAGAACTCCATGAAGAGTTCACGAACATGATTTTTGCTCATGATGTTTAGCTTCATAGCATCTTCCATATCCATTATCTGATAGCAAATATCGTCGGCGGCTTCGACAAGATAAACAAGAGGGTGGCGAGCAAACATTAGCGGATTATCAGTAATCTTAGGAATTTCAGCATGCTCGATAATTTGCCTGAAAGTATCATTTTCAGAATAAAAATGTCCGTATTTCTTTTGCTTCTTCACGTTTAGTGAAGAAAACGGATATTTAATAGTTGTTGCGAGAGTTGCATAAGTAAGAGCATATCCGCCTTTTCGTCTGCCATTAAACTGATGAGTGAGCAATCGCAAAAGATTGGCATTACCTTCGAAATAGGCGAGATCATTAAATTGCTGATCATTAAAATGCGTCTTAATTTCTGCTCCTTTTCCATTAACAAAGAAGTTGGAAATTGCCTTTTCCCCGCTGTGACCGAAAGGTGGATTGCCAAGGTCGTGCACCAGGCAGGCAGTTGCTACAACTGAACCAATTTCAGAGACTATTTCAGTTTCTTCGGCAGATAATCTGCTCTTGATTTTTTTAAAAACCTGATTTCCAATAGACCTGCCAACAGAAGCAACCTCAAGGCTATGTGTAAGGCGGTTGTGGACAAATATTTTTTCGGGAAGAGGAAAAACTTGAGTTTTATTTTGCAAACGCCTAAAAGGTGTTGAGAAAATTATTCTATCAAAATCTCTTTGAAATTCTGTCCTAACATCACTCCATATATCCGGAGGAATATCTTCTCGCATAAAGCGTTGAGGCGAAAGCAGTTTTTTCCATTCCATAAAAGCAAAGGTATAAAAAAGTTGAAATGCAAAATTAAAGAGAATCAAATGCCAAACAAAACCTCACTCCCACCGACTGCCGACTGCCGACTGCCGACTGTCGACTGTTGACTTTCGACTTACAACTTACAACTTAAATCCTCTCTTGAGCGTTTTTTAAGATATTATAGAGGAATTCTCTGGCGCGAAACAATTGAGCTTTAACCGTTCCTAGCGGCAGGTCGAGTTCTTCGCTTATTTCTTCATACGAAAGTTCTCTGAAATACCTAAGTTCAACAAGCTGGCGATACCTTGGTTTTAGTTTCTCCACAACCTCTCTCATCATTTTAATCTTTTGATTTCTGATAAGATGTTCTTCCGGATCGTTTGTTCCTGAGGGAAGATTTTGGACACTTGCCGACTCGTAAATTTCTTCGTTGGCTTCCTGAACGAGAGGATTTTTCTTTTTCTTACGCATATGGTCTATGCAATTGTTTGAAGCAATTTTAAACAACCATGTACTAAATGCGTAGTCAGGAGTATATTGTGCTATATTTTTAAATGCTTTCCCAAAAGCCTCTATGGTAAGGTCTTCAGCATCATCTGGGTGCCCTGTCATTTTCAAAAGCATAAAATAAATGGTATCCTTATAAAGACCCATTAGTTCTGCATAGGCTTTTTGGCTGCCTTTTTCTACAGCTTCCCTAACGAGAACTAAATCTCTTTGAGCTTTTTCAGTTAAATTAGGATTTACTTCCATCTATTCTTTTTGACAAACCAATTTGAAATAAGAAAAATCGGGTTTAAAAGTAAAAAAATCACCTCAAATAAGGGCGAAAATATAAATAATTTTCTTTCGTTGAACTTTTTACATGCATTATAATACAAAAGTAACAAAACAACCCATCTTAACAAAAACACAGAACCCGCTATCAGCATAAGTTTTCCGGGCGTCAGGAAAAACATTGTTGTAATAAAGGCTGCAAAAAACAAATATTGGCTCAAAGAATAAAGTCCCAGCCTAAACTTATGAGAGAACTTGTAATATTTTGCCGTTGACAAATGTCGCTTTTTCTGATAAAACCATGAAGAAAAGGTTTTCTTAGGCTCCGAATAAGAAAAGCTTTCCTTAGACAGTTCGATGCAGGTATTTCTCTTCTTTGCTGTTTGATTAATAAATAAATCGTCATCACCAGAGTTAATCTTATAATGAGAGGTGAATCCTTTTGCCTCAATAAACAGTCTTTTACGGTATGCCAGATTACGACCAACTCCCATGTATGCATATCCCGTAAGTGCGTATGAAAAGTATTGCATAGCAATACTTAATGTGTCGAATCTGATCAGCGCATTTAGAAATCCCGGATATTTATTATATCCACTATATCCAAGAACGATATCGGTGCCGTTGTCGAAATGCCTTTGCATTAATTTTATCCAGTTTTTCCCAACCACCTTGCAATCAGCATCTGTAAGTAAAATTACATCATTTTTTGCAGATTTAATACCAACAGCCAATGCGAGTTTTTTGCCAGAAAAGAAGTTCACATTCTCTCTGAGAGTAATTACTTTAAGATGAGAATACTTTTTCTCAAAATTTCTCAAGAGGAAAACACTATCATCATCTGAAAAATCGTTAACAACAATAACTTCAAAATCAGGATAGTCCTGATTGAGAATTAAAGGCAGAAGTTTTTCAAGGTTGTCGTGTTCGTTTTTTGCACAAATAACAACGGATACAGCGTTAGATACTTTTTTATGAGATTTCTTTTCACTATTATAAAATGCAAATCTTAAAAAGAAAAAACCAAAATAGAAAAACTGTATCAGAGCAAAAAAAGCAAAAACGCCAAATATAAGATGTTCAATATCAATTATAAATCCCCAAATACTTATCATATCTAATAAAACAGAATAAAATTTAAAGCAGCAAAATTACCCAAATCTTTTATGATTAAGTTCTATCTTTGAAAAAATTATCACAATAAATGAAATTTAAGATATTATCAACAGATAAAAACTCTGAAGCCAGATGTGGTGAGATAGTTACCGATCATGGAATAATTGAGACGCCAATATTTATGCCTGTTGGAACGGCAGGCACTGTGAAAGCTATTCACAACAAAGATTTAACAGAGGCTGTAAAGGCTGAAATTATACTTGGCAACACTTATCATTTGTATTTAAGACCGGGAACAGACATAATAAAAAAGGCCGGTGGATTGCATAAATTTAACAGTTGGGACAAGCCGATACTTACCGACAGTGGCGGATATCAGGTTTATTCACTTGCACACAGGAGAAAGCTAAAAGATGATGGAGTAATATTTCATTCACACATCGACGGCTCAAAACACTATTTCACTCCCGAAGGAGTTATGGATATTCAGAGACTTATAGGAGCTGACATTATAATGGCATTCGACGAATGTACTCCATATCCTTGCGAATACAATTATGCAAAAAAATCAATGGAATTAACGCACAACTGGCTTAAAAGATGTTGTACGCATTTCGATAATACCGAGCCGGTGTATAATTATAATCAGACACTTTTCCCCATAGTACAGGGAAGTACTTATAAAGATTTGCGAAAAATATCTGCCGAGTATATTTCTGAGATGAATAGAGATGGTAATGCCATTGGAGGATTATCAGTGGGAGAACCCGCAGAGATGATGTATGAAATGACAGAGCTTGTTTGCGGCATTCTACCTAAGGACAAGCCAAGATACCTTATGGGAGTAGGCACTCCGGCAAATATTCTTGAGAGTATTGCTTTAGGTATAGATATGTTTGATTGTGTAATGCCAACAAGAAATGCAAGAAATGGTATGCTTTTTACCAGTGAGGGCATTATTAATATGAAAAACGTAAGATGGAAAGACGATTTTTCCGCAATTGACCCAAATGGAGAGGCATTTGTTGATTCGATGTACACAAAGGCATATTTAAGACATCTTTTTGTAGCAAATGAAATACTTGCATCAATAATAGCAACAATGCATAATCTAAGTTTTTACCTATGGCTGGTAAAACAATCGAGAGAAAAAATAAAAGAAGGAACTTTTAGAGAATGGAAAGATCAAATGATTCTTAAAATATCAAGAAGATTGTAATTTGAGTATTTTTGTAAGAAGTAAATAATCTAATATGCTTACAATTGTTGACAGATATATAATGCGAAAATTCCTGGGCACATTCTTTTATGCCATCGCATTGATAATTGTTATAGTAATTATATTTGACATTTCTGAGAGGGTTGATGATTTCATTGAAAACAAAGCTCCTTTGAAAGAAATACTTTTTGTTTATTATCTGAATTTTATTCCTTATTTCGTAAACCTTTTCAGTCCGCTGTTTACCTTCATAGCAGTAATATTTTTCACATCACGCCTTGCGTTTAATACTGAAATTGTAGCTATATTAAGCAATGGCATTAGTTTCCGAAGAATGCTTGTACCATATATGATATCAGCTATATTGCTTGCGTTGCTTTCTGTATATCTTTCGAATTTTCTAATTCCAAATGCTAATACAAAAAGATTAGATTTTGAATCAAAGTACATTAAAAAACAGGCAAGATTTAGAGAGAGGAATATACATCAGCAGATACGTCCCGGTGTTTTTATTTATCTTGAATCATTTAACGACAGAAATAATATTGGGTATTCGTTTGCGATTGAAAAGATAAATAATGGCAAGCTAACATACAAAATGAATGCTGAGACTATTCGTTGGCAAGAGGAGGATGAAAACTGGAGGTTAAACAACTATACAATTAGAAAAATTGATAACCTAAATGAAACTCTAATTTCGGGCAGGCAATTAGACACGGTTCTAAATTTCCTACCTTCCGATTTTGTTCAAAGTCTCACAGAAATGGAGACAATGAATTTCAGTGCTTTAAATGCCTTTATAGAAAATGAAAAAATAAAAGGCAGCGAACATATAAAATACTATTTGGTTGAAAAACACAGGAGAATTGCGTTTCCTTTCTCTACGCTAGTATTGACTCTAATTGGAGTTGCATTGTCATCAAGAAAAGTAAAAGGAGGAATAGGATTACACTTATTTGCAGGAATCTCTCTGAGCTTTACATTTATCCTATTTATGCAAATAACCACAACGTTTGCAACCAACGGAAATCTTCCCGCATGGCTTTCCTTGTGGATTCCAAATTTTGTATTTTCTATTCTGGGGATTTATCTTCTGATAAAGGCTCCGAAGTAGTTTTATTTTCCTTCTTGAGTTTTACAAAAAAATCAGGCAAAATATAACCTAATAATCCGCCCCACAACATTGTGAAGTAAGGATTTGACTGTAAAGAACAACTACCCGAAGTACAACCAATCTTCACATAATATAAATAGCCAAGTCCGACACCCAATAATGCAAACGCTAACAAAATAGCATAATACTTCTTTTTATCTTCAATAATCAGGGGAAGTCTAAACCTCCCCTGCTTTTTATTATTTTCTGTCATATAATTCACGTTTAATAACTAAACCCTTTCAGTTTCAACTTACTTCCCTACCCCCCAGCCCCCTAAAGGGGGAGCTGATGACATCTGTGCAAGTCCTTATACCTTATACACTCTTCTGTAACCCTTTCTGTCACTTTTCTGTCACTTTTCTGTCACATCCTTTCAACACCCCCCAACCCCCTAAAGGGGGAGCTGATGACATCTGTGCAAGTCCTTATACCTTGTACCTTATACCTTATACCTTATACCTTATACCTTAACCTACTTCACTCCAAGAATATCGCCAATAGCCTTAACCATAGCATCTTTCGGGAGTGCACCTGCCGCCATTTGCGGCTGTCCTTCCTTAGGAATAAAGAGAATTGAAGGGATGCTTCTGATTCCAAATACTGCTGCAAGTTCTTGTTCTTTTTCTGTGTCAATTTTATAGACATCCAGCTTACCATCAAAATCCTTACTTAGCTCTTCCATAACCGGAGCCAGCATTTTGCAAGGGCCACACCAATCTGCATAAAAATCAACAATTGCAGGCTTATCACCGTTAAACTTCCACTCTTTGTTATTCTCATAATCAAACACTTTTTCTATAAAAGTGTCTTTTGTTAAATTAGTTGCCATTTTTTAGAACTTATTTAGTTAATATTATTTTAATTCATTTAAAGCATTTAGCAAAGTTTCTTTTTGCTGAACTCCAACATAACGCCTTACAAGCTTTCCATCTTTAAATAAAAGAAGCGTTGGAATATTCTGAATATTATATGTTGAAGCAACGCCTCCGTTTCTATCAACATCAACTTTAGCTATTTTCGCCCATGATCCAACTTCCTTAGCCAAGTCATCAATGATTGGTCCCTGCACACGACAAGGAGGACACCATACTGCCCAAAAATCAACCAAAACAATTCCTGAAGAGATTGCTTCATTAAAAGTAGTTTCTGTCAAATCTACAGCTTTAAATACCTCATCATTAATTACTTCTTTAGAATCCTTAACAATAGTTTTTTCAGTTGTGGTTTCATCTGATGCAACATTCACCTTTGAACCATTACTGCTGGCTGAACAAGAATAAAAAGTTAAAGCGACTGATGCGCTTAATAAGATTGCTACATTTTTTAGAAAATTCATAATGCTTAATTTTAGTTTTTTATTACGATTATTTTTGCAAATATAATTCGTTATACAATACCTGAAACAACACCAAGTTCAATTTGTTCAATTATATGCATTTATTTAGATATGTTCATATCAAAAACGAAATTCATGGTTTTGTATTATAATATAAGCTGAATTCAAGTCACAAATGCAACTTTTTGTTTAATCAAATTTAATGATAAAAATTCAATTGGTGATAAGAACCCCAATTTTTTTCTTGGTCTGTTATTTAACTTGTGTTGAACATATTGAATTTGTTGATTAGTAATATTTTCAAAAGAAGACCCTTTAGGAAAGTATTGCCTGATAAGCCCATTTATATTTTCATTAGCACCTCGTTCCCATGAATGGTAAG
>JAGXRP010000027.1 GCA_018335795.1 Desulfobulbaceae bacterium
CTCGAGAATTATTAAAAGCAGTTGTTGATCTTTATAACACAGACAGACCTCATATGAGCATAGGAAACTTAACTCCTAATAAAATACATCAAAACCCTATTAAAACAGAGAAATTATGGAAAAATTATTATCAAAAAAAACAGTATCCTGTAAATCAATTGCAGGATTAAAAATTAACTGTAAATTTATAGCAGGATTTAAGTATTAAACTGTAAACTTTTTTTAGGACGAGACACGCACAAGCCAACGCACTGACCGAAGTTTGCAATAGAGCTGTTTTCTTGCCAACGCACCCAACCACCCTGAATGGAAAAATAATCCTTAAATATTGAATTGAGTTTGAGTTTTTTTGTATATTTGTCAAAATATGACAAGAAAAATATTGCAAGGCAAATGAAAGAAACATTTGGAGAATATGTAAAACGATTAAGGACAGAAAACAATCTGACTTTAACTCAACTTGCAGCACAACTTGATATGGATTCTGCAAATCTTAGTAAAATTGAGAATGGCAAACGAGATTTTGATGAAAAGAGGTTGATTAAACTTGCTGATTTTTTCAGTTTAAACATTGACATACTGAAAACGGAATTTTTTAGCGATTTAATTGCCAAGAAGATTTATCAAACCAATTATTGTCACGAAACTTTGATGCTTGCAGAAGAAAAAATCAAGTATTTGCAACAAAAACAAATTAAACAAGGAACTTTAAATCTATAGGAATATGAATAAAACATTTGATATAATTGAAACCATTGATGTTGTTGAAGAACCTCAATTCTTAATAGATTTTAAGACCAAGCCTGTAATGACAGAAAAAAAGGAAACAAAAACTTTAAAAGTTGTTTCATTATTTAGCGGTTGTGGCGGTTTAGATTTAGGTTTTACAGGCGGTTTTTCCTTTAGAGATAGGTTTTACAAAAAGAATAATTTCAGGATTGAATTTGCAAATGATATAGACCAAGCTGCCGAATTTGTATATAATTCAAACAAATCATTTTTCAACAATCATACCCTCCATCGTGATGACATTAAAAACATTAATGAAAAAAGCATTCCCGATTTTGATTTGTTGATAGCTGGTTTCCCTTGTCAACCATTTTCTAATGCAGGTTTGAGAAAAGGCATATTTGACGAAAGAGGAACTTTATTTGAAGAATGTGAAAGGCTTTTAAAAGAAGGTCTAACTAGAGAGAAAAAACCTATTGGTTTTATTTTTGAAAACGTTAAAGGTATTATGTCCTCAAAAATGCCTGATGGAACTTCTATTCCTGACGAACTCGTAAAGCGAACAGAAAAACTAGGTTTTAAAACCAATTATAAGTTATTGAAAACATCAAATTATGGTGTTCCTTCTAATCGCCAAAGGCTTATAATTGTTGGTATAAGAAAGGATTTAGACTATTTTGATTACAGTTTATTAGACCAAGTTGTAGCAGAAAATAATTTACCTAATGAAATAGATAATCCATACGAATTGTATTTAGGTTCAATACTTTCTGATATTCCTTCAGATGCTCCCCAAGCAAAAGATTTTTGGAGATATTCACCAGGAGGTCAGTACATGGTTGATAAAATTGGTGGATGTAAGGATGGACAGGATGCTTTAGAAAAATTTAAGAACAAAGTCCCTCTAAACAAAATTAGCTCAACGATTTCAGAGGGTAAATCTTGGAAAAGTATGAATCCAGACGATATGAATGAAAGATTTAGAAAAATTTGGGACAATCCACAAAAATATAGAGCACCAAATTTTTATAGAAGGTTTGCACTTGGAGAAATAAACGGAACAATTACAGCATCGGCACAGCCTGAAAACTGCGGAATTACTCATCCGTTTGAGAATAGACGTTATACAATTCGTGAAATCGCTCGAATACAGTCTTTCCCTGATAATTTTGTTTTTCCATATAAAACAATAGCAGATGCTTACAAAGTAATTGGTAATGCTGTTCCCCCAATATTTGGTTGGGTAATTGCAAATGCCGTATCGAAATTTTTAGAAAATGAGTAATATAAATCACGTTAAAGCCTATATAATTGGTTTGCTTATTGGCGGTGGCAAAATTGACAAAGATGTTTTTGTAATTGACCTTCCCTTTAAAAAATGGGGAATGGAACCAAACAGAATGAGCATTATTGCAACTGATATTTTAACTAAAATCTGTCAATATTTTAATACAACATACAGTTTTAATGTTACTTATGAAATTGGTAACAATAAATGGTTGATAAAACCGATGCCAAATTCAAACATTGATGAACTGAAAAAAGATTTGGAAAATTTAATGTTGCCAACTTCGGGTTTTTTGCTGGCAAAAGCTGATTTGTCTTATGCTAAAAAAGAGCTAAAAGGGGTAAGTATTGAAAGTTTTTTATCTGGCATTTTTGACGCAAGGGCAAGTTTAACTCTTTCTCATCGCCGTTTTACAGATGATGCCCCTGTTGTTTCTATTGAAATACCTGGAAGTACTAAAAATTTTAAATTTGTTGTTCAACTTTGTTCATGGTTAACAGATTTAGGCTCTACAACCGACCAAATTTTATATAATCACCCAAATCAACATGCTGCATCTGACCCTGAATACATTGATTGGAAGAAAGGTTTTAAAATCAGATTTTTAGTTCGTTCTTTCCTTGCACAACATTCATTTGCTCTTCAATCAAAATCGGTTGATATTACTAAGATTGAAAAACACCAAAAAAGAGAAGAACAAATACCTTGTTACCTGAGAAAACTAAGAAAACCAAGTCCTGTTACCGTGCATTCCGACCAAAACTCTAGTGATTTGCCAATAGAAGTGCGAAATAAAATTTTCTTTCATTATCATCATTTTTGTGCTGTTATTGGTTGCCCACATGCACCAGTTGAAGAAATAAAGAAAATTGTTTCTAAAAAAGAATCCTTTATTAGTTTCTATCCAAGGTTATCAAAAGGCAATAAAGACAATTTGCTAAAAAAGATAGAGTTAATAAAAGTAAACGATTTCCCTGAAGTTGAAATAGTTAAAGTCGAACGAATTGTAAAAAGTGTTCTGAATGATGAAAAACTTAAGGACTTTTTAGGAATAGATGTAGGTATTGCTTATTTATTTGCGCATTCTCTCAAAGGGAAAAGACATACTGGGAATATGAACGAAATCTTGAATTCATGTTTGAATAGTAATATTGAAATTATTTCAATCGGAGATGATTACGAAAGTCCCTTGGTTTTTATAAATAACAGCAATGAAAGAGCATTTATTTGCTCGTCAATTAAAAGTAAATGTAATCAATCTTTGATAAAACGTAAGATTGAAGTTAATAACCTAACTATTACCATCAAACAATGAATGAAATAAGCTATTATGATGAATTTTCCGTGAAATTTTCATCTTATTTAAAAACATATTTGCCTCAAAGCTATTCAGTTCATTTCTCATGTAACAAAACGTTGGACAATATAATCTTTGATTTGGAGCAACAATCTGGATTAAGTATAAGTGACAATGACACATATATACCAAAATTAAAAGTCGATATTGTATTTTTAATCAGCGGAGATACATTAAAACCAAGACTTATTTTGATTGAAGCTAAATATCTTAATCAACTCAGTTTAAAAGATTATTCTCAATTAGTAGGATATTTGCAAGTTGCAAAATCTATTGATTTTGGGTTATTATTGTTAATTCAAAAAGGCTTGTCTGTAAATAAAATGTCGGGTGATTTCCAAGAAATTGTTAGGTTAAAAAAGCTGCCAATGGATTGGATTATCAATTTGAAAAAAAGCAATGAAATGTATCAATTTAAGACAGGAATCATAAATTATACACCCGGTAATGGAATTGACTGGATAGATACGAAAGAGTTAAATGGTATTTCTTCATTTGATGATTTGGCAATGCTTTTGACAGAACCCAACGCTTCGTAGTCAAGCACATTGGCTGGTCGCTCGAAAAAGCCAACGCTCGACAAAAACTAGCCAAAGAGCTTGCCTACCCCAACGCACGGCAGACAGAAACGATGTAGCAAATTGAAAGAAAAAATGACAGAAAACAAAAAAGGCCAGTTGGTAACATCGTATATAAAACATTTGGCAGTCAGTGGGTTATCGAGCGTTTCAGCTCGTATCAAAAGTACTTGTAACTTGACAGGACAGTGCTTCGAAATGCCAAACGTTTCATATACGCAACCGTTACCAGCAACCATAAAATGACAGCACAACATTTAAACGAACAGACTATGAGCATCGAAAAAAACTTAAAAACAATCATGACAATAGTTCTATTGATAGGACTAATTTTCTATCATTTTCTTGGTTTTGTCCCAACTGACAGTTTTTCGACCTTGTTTGGAATAATTGGCGACTGTTCTTCGATATACACAATCATAAGAATTACAATTACGGTTCTTGCTTTATATTTTACTTTGACAAATTCTTGGATTGTTCGACTCTCAACAATCTTTACGGGACAAAAATTTATAGGCGGAAAATATTTAGGAAATATTTCCATATCATCTATTCCTCCTGCAACACACCAAGACAAAATCAACTTGACTTTTAAGCAGAATTTACTTTCTACAAAATTGACAGGAGTAATAATTAAGCAAAATGGAGCAGGCGGTTTTGCTCATGACGGACTATTAACCGGTTCTATAGTAAATGAGGACTCTCAAATAACAAGATTCGTTGTGCAAATTGACAACTCAACTCAAACAACTTACGGTCTGCTTGTGATTAGATTTGAGGACAGAGTTGGTTATGGATATTTTTATGAGACAGGAACACATAACAATGCGGTTTATGACATCAGTATTAAAAAAGAACCGAATTGGTGGACAAAAAAATGAGTAAATATAACAGGTAGACATAATGGCTGCTGGTAACAAAGTGTAGCGGTCAATAAGGGTTTCCGTGGTATTCGAACATTCTGCCCCGCATAAACCTCGGTGTAGCTTGACAGTGATGAAGCCCGCAATCCCTTACTGCCGCTACACTCAAACGTTATGGGCAAGTGTAAAAAGACAACGATACAGCTGACAATCTGCTATTTAAAGACAGAAAAAGAAATAATGCACAGCCCACGCACAAAACTGCACATTTGCAAGCCCCGACACACAAGCCGATGCTTCAGCTTGCAAAAGAGCAGTTTTCTTGCCGACACACCAGTGGATAATTGTATATTTGTGATTATTAATTAACATATAAACAGATTTTTGATTAATGGAAATACGCATCTTGAAACCTCGGAAGGCACTAAACAAAGCCTTTTTGAAAGTAAAACCTAACAGGACTGAAATCGAAAGTTTCAAGACCAATTTATCCCAACTTCTCGACAGGATTAATGACAGCGAATCGGAAGAGTTTCATAAAAACCTTGTTAGTGATTTTTTAAAGAAAACATATTACGACCCAAACTTTTTTATAAATACCAAAGGTAGAAACGACCTTGTTATACATAACGGACTAAATGCAAACTCGACAGTTGGAGTAATTATCGAAGCGAAAAAACCGACCAACAAAGCAGAAATGATTACTACCAAAAAACTGAATGCAAAAGCATTTCAGGAATTGGTTTTGTATTACCTACGAGAGAGAATTACACACAAAAATCTTGAAGTAAAACATTTGGTGGCGACCAACATAAACGAGTGGTTCATTTTTGACGCTACCCTATTCGACAGACTTTTTGCACAAAACAAAAACCTTGTAAAGCAATTCAACGACTTTGAAGCAGGACGTTTGGCAGACACCAAAACGGACTTTTTCTATAAGCAAGTTGCCGAACCATTTATTGACAGCATTACTTCTGAAATTGAGTTTACTTACTTCAACATTCAGGACTTTGAAAAACCACTACGCAATACCGACAAATCAGACGATAATTCGCTGATTGCTTTATTCAAACTTTTATCGCCAGAGCATCTTTTAAAACTTCCGTTCACCAATGACAGCAACAGCCTTGACAAACGCTTTTACAGCGAGTTGTTGCACATTATCGGCTTGACCGAAACCAAAGAAGGAAGCAAAAAACTGATTGAACGAAACAAAACAGGTGAACGAAACACAGGAACAATCCTTGAAGATGCGATTATTCAACTTGACAGCTTAGATAAACTTAGCCGACTTGAAAAGCCAAATCAATTCGGGAACACACAACAGGAACGACTTTTTAATGTTGCTCTTGAACTTTCGATTACTTGGATAAACCGCATTTTGTTTTTGAAGTTGTTGGAAGCCCAACTCATCACCTATCACAAAGGCGACAAATCTTTTTCGTTTCTCAATCTTGACAAAATCAAGAATTATGATGACCTGAACAGCTTGTTTTTTCAGGTATTGGCACGCAAGTATGATGACCGAAACGAAGATGTAAAAAAGATTTTTGAGAAAGTCCCTTACCTCAATTCATCGCTTTTTGAGCCGACCGACATTGAGCAGGTTACTTTGTTTATCAGCAACCTGAAAGACGATAAAACTATTCCAGTCATTTCTTCAACCGTTCTCAAAGACAAACAAGGCAAAAAGAGAACAGGAAATTTAACCACTCTTGAATATCTGTTTGAGTTTTTAGATGCTTACGACTTTGGAGCAGAAGGCGGAGAAGAAATTCAGGAAGACAACAAAACGCTGATTAACGCTTCGGTTCTCGGATTGATTTTCGAGAAAATAAACGGCTACAAAGACGGTTCGTTTTTCACACCGGGTTTCATCACAATGTATATGTGCCGTGAAACCATTCGCAAAGCCGTTGTGCAGAAGTTCAACGAAACTAAAAAATGGAATTGCACAACGCTTGAAGAACTTTACGACAAAATTGAAGACCGAAAAGAAGCCAACAAAATTGTAAACAGTATCAAAATTTGCGACCCTGCCGTTGGTTCAGGACACTTTTTAGTTTCGGCACTCAATGAAATGATTGCAGTAAAAAACGACTTGAAAATTCTGCAAGACCGTGACGGAAAACGCCTGAAAGAATATCAGGTGGAAGTGGTAAATGATGAACTGATTGTAACAGACGAAGAAGGAGAACTTTTTGAATACAACCCAAGCAACAAAGAAAGCCAACGCATACAGGAAACGCTTTTCCACGAAAAGCAAACCATTATTGAAAACTGCCTTTTTGGTGTTGACATCAATTCCAACTCCGTAAAAATTTGCCGTTTGCGTTTATGGATTGAACTTCTAAAAAATGCTTATTACAAAAACAGCACAGAAATAGAAACGCTTCCGAATATTGACATTAACATCAAATGTGGAAACTCTTTGGTGAGCCGTTTTGCCATTGATGCAGACCTGAAACAAGCATTGAAAAAAAGTAAGTGGACAATTGACAGCTACCGAATAGCAGTTGACACTTATCGAAACGCTGAAAGCAAGGAACAGAAAAGAGAAATGGAACGACTGATTGCCGACATAAAATCGGATTTCAGAAGTGAAATATCATTGAACGACCCGAAAGTAAAGAAGCTACGCAAAATTTCAGGCGACTTGTATCAAATGACCAATCAAGGGCAACTTTTTGAAATGAGCAAAAAGGAAAAAGCCGATTGGAACAAGAAAGTGCAACAACTTACCGAAGAAACTAAAAAATTGGAAGCCGAAATTGAAGAAATAAAAGCCAACAAGATTTTTGAAAACGCTTTTGAATGGCGTTTTGAATTTCCAGAAGTGCTAAATGATGATGGCGACTTTGTGGGATTTGATTGTGTTATTGGAAATCCACCTTACATCAATTTTGCCAATTTACCCGAAACTGAACGAGAATATTACAACAAGTTTGAACTTTATAAAAACAAGACTGATTTGTATGCCTTCTTTGTTGGCTTAGGAGCAAAAATCAAAAATGACAATGGGTTTATTTGCCTTATTATTCCTCATACTTGGGTTTCAACAACAAGCTTCCTTCCACTTAGAAAGCTATTACTTGACCAAGTAAATTTAATGTCAATAGTAGAACTTGATTTTGGAGTATTTAAAGATGCTTATGTCAAGACTGTTATCATTCAAACTGACAACAAACAAAAAGATAAAATCAGATTACTTGATGAAAATTTTGTTTTAAAGGTTGAAATACCCAAAGAGACAATTTTGAAGGATGAAGAACTAAAAATCAATTTGACTTGGAACCCAGTTAAGCATAACATTTACACTAAAATAAAAACTAATGCTACAAAACTTGGCGAGATTATTCATTTTTCAAGGGGCATTAAAACCAGTAATGACAGCAGATTTCTTTTCAAAGAAAACAAAGGGGAAGATTATTATAAAGTCATAAGGGGAAGAAATATAAAGGCATATAGAATAGACTATGACAACGAATATATTTGGTATCGCCCTGATTTGATGAAAGAGAAAGCAGGTTGTTTGCCTCATACAAAAGAATTGTTTTTAACCCCTGAAAAAATAATTACCCAGAGAGTTAATAGTAGCGGTCAACTTTTAGCAACGTATGACAATGAGCAATTTTTCTGCTTAGATACAACAAACGTTTCTTCAGAAATTATTGATAAAAATTGTGATTTGAAATTTATTGTTGGTGTAATGAACTCAAAGTTGATTAATTGGTGGTTTAATGACGAATTTAAAAACCCAACAATTAGTGGATATGAGTTACATCAAATTCCAATTAAACGTAACAAGCAGACAGAAGATGAAATATCGAAGCTTGTAGAAATCACTTTAGAAATCAACAAATCGCAACAAGACATAAAAAATCAACTTAAACAAATTGACAGTTTGGTTTATGAACTTTACGAGTTGACAGAAGAAGAAATTAAAATAATTGAAAACAACTAAACCGACAGAAATGCCAACGCTTCACAGCCACACACATTGCCAAGTCGCACAAGCCAACGCTCAGACCAAAACTTGGCAAAGAGTGTGTCTGTCCCAAACACACGGCAGACCGAAACGTAGTAGCAAATTGAAAGATAAAATGATATAAAACAATGAACACCAGCCCATAACATCGTGTATAAGTAATGGCGGGGGTTGTAGCGTATTCGAGCGTTCTACCTCGCATCAAGTTCATCGTATCTTGATAGGAAAGTGCCCCGTAATCCGCCACTACTCATACACGCGACCGTCAGACTGTCTAAAAACCCCCCTATCAACAACTCCTTGCAAGTTATTAACAATCAGTGATTTAGTTGTGTTTTTTCTTTGAAAGTACTGATTTTGTTGGTATCTTCACAACATGAAATACATCAAAGGACACAACCGAAGTCAAGCACACCTTTTTCCTGTTTCACTGGAGGAATCTATTGACCATGATAATGAAGTTAGAATAATTGATGTTTTCGTTGACAGTTTGCCATTAAAAGATTATGGATTCAGGGTTGACTTTAACGAAAACGGCCGTCCGGCTTA
>JAGXRP010000028.1 GCA_018335795.1 Desulfobulbaceae bacterium
AATCGACGGCAATATTTTCTTTGGCTCCATGTTTTATCAGAATATCTAAAATCTTCTTGACATCACCTCTTTTATTTGAGCGTGTGTACAACTTCCCGTCGCTGTATGTTCCTGCACCTCCTTCTCCAAAGCAGTAATTGGAGTCCGGGTTAACCGTATGAAACTGCTGAATTCCCCTTAAGTCCCTTCTCCTTGCCTGAACATCTTTTCCCCTTTCAAAAATTATCGGCTTGATGCCCAGTTCAATAAGATGCAACGCAGCAAACATTCCTGCAGGTCCGAATCCGATTATAACTGCTCTTTTATCTCCTCTGACAGGGAGGTAGTTATATAATTCTTTTTTCGGTTGTGGCAACTCATTTATATAAACATCGCATATTAATTTTACAACCGGTCTTCTGCTTCTTGCATCAATAGAACGTTTTACCGGGATGACCGATTTCAACTCATCGGGAGTAATCTTAAGTTTTTGTAAAACCTTTTTATTAACTAATTCCGGGTTTGCCGCTTCTTCGGGATATAATGTTATTTCAACTCTATTAATCATCTTTTTAAAATTACTAATACCTGCGTATATCTAGAAATTTATTGGGGTTTCCCTTTTAGCCAGTTATCAATTATTATTTTACCCGCTTTAGTCATTATCGATTCAGGGTGAAACTGTACACCGTGAATATCATATTCACGATGCGATGTTCCCATAATATATCCGTCTTCTGACTTAGCAGTAATTTTAAGGCAATCCGGGAATTTCTTTTCGGAGACAATCCACGAGTGATATAAACCCGCTTCAAATGAATGAGGTATTTTGTGGAAAATATATTCATCCTCTATCAAATTTATTTTTTTTGAAACTCCGTGGAATACCCGCTTTAAATTTATCAGCTTCGCTCCGAATGCCTCGCCTATTGCCTGGTGTCCTAAACAGATTCCAAGGATGCTTTTGCTTTTACCAAACTGTTGAATTATTTTTTCCATTACCGGTGAATCTTTTGGGAGTCCCGGACCGGGTGAAAAAAGAATTTTGTCATAACCTGCGACCGACTTAAGATTTATCTTATCATTCTTTAGTATCATGGGTTCGCTGTTGCTGCACCCCCTTACTATTTGTGCCAGGTTATAAGTAAAAGAGTCATAGTTATCAACTATGAGAATTCGCATATCTTTTATTGTCAATAATTTTGATAAATTTGCACTGCAAAGTAATAATAAACATCTTCTAATGACAAAAAAAGAATTTATAACTGCCATGAACAAAGCCGGCATCGAAAAAAAGCCGGTCATTTTCATAATTGATTTCGAACAGAAGAAGAATATTGTCGTCAATTTTGCTGACGCATCCTTAAATGAGATATTGTTTGACATAAACGGAACGAAAAACTATTATCCAGCGCCTGGAAGAATTTCATCGTTCCGTTTTGAGAAATACCCGGTAAGCTTTTCCGAATATAAACGGGCATTTTCAGTTGTAAAAAAGGAAATAAACGCCGGGAACACTTTTCTGATCAATTTAACACAGCCGACACGCATTTCAACTGATTTGTCGTTTAAGGAAATTTTTTATTATTCCTCAGCCAAATACAAATTAATATATAAGGATAAGTTTGTTGTTTTCTCCCCGGAATGTTTTATAAAAATCACAGGCGGAAAAATCTTTTCTTTTCCTATGAAAGGGACGATAGATGCCTCCCTTCCGGATGCTGAATCAACGATATTAAATGATCCGAAAGAGACTGCCGAACATAATACGATAGTTGATCTGATCAGAAACGATTTGAGCATGGTGTCGGAAAACGTTAAGGTTGATAAGTTTAGATTCATTGATAAAATTAAAACCAATCAGAAAGAATTACTTCAGGTAAGTTCACAGATATCGGGTGAACTCGATAAAGATTATCCGAAAAGGATAGGAGATATAATCACCCAACTGCTTCCCGCCGGTTCTATTAGCGGAGCTCCGAAAAAGAAAACCGTAGAAATTATAAAAAGAGCAGAGAATTATAAGAGAGGGTTTTATACGGGAATTTTCGGAATCTTCGACGGAAAAGACCTGGAAAGCGCTGTTATAATCCGGTTTATTGAAAAAAACAAAAAGGGAATGATTTACAAAAGCGGGGGAGGAATAACTTCTTTCAGCAACGTTAAAAAAGAATATCAAGAATTGGTTGATAAAGTGTATGTCCCTATTATTTGAGTCAATTAAAATCTTAAACGGCAGGGCGTACAATATCATTCATCATAATAATAGATTGAATGAGAGCAGAAAAAGACTTTTTAACCGGAGTGATTTTATTGATTTGAATGCCCTCATTAATATCCCGGAACGGATAAGAAAAGGACTTTTCAAATGCAGAATTATTTACAGTGAAAAAATCTTGCGAATCGAATTCGAACCTTACATATATAGAGATGTAAAATCACTAAAATTGGTTTATGATGACAGTATCGATTACAGATACAAATATCAAGACAGAAACGCTCTGAACAAATTATTACAGTTGAAGGACGATTGCGATGACATTTTGATAATCAAGAACGGATTTGTTACTGATACGTCATACTCAAACATTGCCTTCTTCGACGGGGGGAAATGGGTTACACCTTCAACACCGCTATTATGCGGGACAAAAAGAGAATTTTTGCTGAAAGAGGGTTTTATTCACGAAGAGGAGATAAAAACTAGAGATATCCGATTTTTTAATAAAGCAGTGCTGCTAAATGCGTTTTACGATTTCGAAAATAGATGCGAGATAGAAATAAAGGAAATAATAACCTAAATAAAAAAACAAGAAACAAAAGACAAATAATTACCAAATCCTAAATTCTAATGGTACGCTGATAAGTTGCGGTTTTCGAGTGTTCCGACGAAGTCGGAATGTATCGAGAAAACCCGGAATAGATGAAACTTCTAGCCTCTTACCTCTCGCTTTAATTGTACGCAGATGAGTTATGATGGTTTATGATTACCGCTGATAGATCATAAAAAATCAGCGTCCAATTCAGACTTCTTGAAAAAAAATCAGAGTTGTCTCAAAAAAGCATGAGACAACCCAACATTAAAAATTATTTACGCTTATATTCGATTTCCATAGTTTTAAATTCTTTCCCCTCATGTTCCATGTACATTTCAAATACCTGGTTATTCTCATCAATAGGTTTTATAACTTCT
>JAGXRP010000029.1 GCA_018335795.1 Desulfobulbaceae bacterium
AACCGTTACCGCCAAGTGTAAGAAAAAAACGACACAGCAGACAATTTGCTACTTAAAGACAAAAAAGAAAACGAAATAATGAACAGCCCACGCACAAAACTGCACATTTGCAAGCCCCGAAACACATGCCGATGCTTCAGCTTGCAAAAGAGCAGTTTTTTTTGCCGACGCACTTCCGGATTAACTAACTTTGTGCTATGGATAAGTTGACCAAAGAACAAAGACGAAAAAATATGCAAGCAGTTAAATCTAAAGGTTCTAAGATTGAAATTATGATTGCAAAAGAAATGTGGAAGAAAGGTTTACGATACAGAAAAAATGATAAAACGGTAATTGGAAAACCTGATTTCACTTTTAAAAAATATAAAATCGCAGTTTTTTGTGATAGTGAATTTTGGCATGGTAAGGATTGGGATAAACAGAAAATCGAACATAAAACCAATATTAAATTCTGGCACCAAAAGATTGAGCGTAATATACAGAGAGATAGAGAAGTAAATGACGAATTGTTGAAAAACGGCTGGCAAGTAATTAGATTTTGGGGTAAGGATATCGAAAAGGAATTAGTAAATTGCGTGATTAAAATTGAGACTGAAATAAATGAAGTTAAAAGAAAAAATATCACATGAAGAAGTCTGCGGACAAACCTTCAAAATTAGAGTTGTTGAAGCTTCTGAATACGGAAAAGCCGCATTAACTCATTATTTATACAATCATAATAATGGGGTTTCTCAATTTTACAAAAAAGAAGCTGTTCATCATATTAAGAGAGCATTAGAATATAAATTTCCTGACGAGAACATTACCTCTAAAGTTGCTGAAGATGCTCTGCAATATATGCTTTTTGATTTCAAAAAAGATGTTCCATTCCCCGAACCCGAAAAGCCAATATTTAAATTTATAGATTTATTTGCCGGTATTGGTGGTTTCCGTATAGCCATGCAAGAATTAGGAGGAAAATGTATTTTTACAAGCGAATGGGACGAACAAGCAAAGAAAACATACGAAGCAAATTTTGGAGAAGTTCCTTTTGGCGACATTACAAAAGATGAAACTAAAAGATTTATTCCAGAAGGTTTTGATGTTTTATGTGCAGGATTTCCTTGTCAGGCATTTTCTATTGCAGGAAAACGAGGTGGTTTTGAGGACACAAGAGGAACACTATTTTTTGATGTTGCAGAAATAATTAAAAAGAAAAAGCCGAAGGCTATCTTTCTTGAAAATGTAAAAGGGTTAGTAAATCACGATAAAGGAAAAACACTAACAACAATTCTTAATGTTTTGAGAAATGATTTAGGTTATTATGTTCCAGAACCTAAAATAATGAATGCAAAGGACTTTGGTGTTCCTCAAAATCGTGAACGCATTTACATTGTTGGATTTCGAAATGATTTAGGTATTGAAAGTTTTGAATATCCAAAGCCTTTAAATAAATCTGTATCGTTTGAAGATATTAAAGAAGAAAAAACAGTATCAGTTAAGTATTATCTTTCTGAAACATACCTAAATACATTAATTAATCATAAAAAGAGACATGAAAGTAAAGGTAATGGATTTGGTTATGAAATTATTTCAGATACAGGTATTGCTAATGCTGTTGTCTGTGGTGGAATGGGACGTGAAAGAAATTTAGTTTATGACCATAGATTAGAAGATTTTACACCGGTAACTCATATAAAAGGCGAGGTAAATAAAGAAGGAATACGAAAAATGACTCCAAGAGAATGGGCGAGATTGCAGGGTTTTCCGGATAATTTTATTATTCCGGTTGCTGACGCATCTGCATACAAACAATTTGGTAATTCTGTTGCCGTTCCAGCAATTCATGCAACAGGAAAAGAAATAATTAAAAGGATTTTAGCTTATGTTGACGGGAAATAAAGGCGAATGGAGTGAAATATATACTCTTCTTAAAATAATCTCAGATAAAAACTTATTTGCAGGCGATAGCGACTTAAATAAAATTGAGAGTTTGATTTTTCCCATTATTAAAATACTGAGAGACGAATCAAATGGAACTTACGAGTACGCTTACGATAGTGATTTAGTAATAATTAAAGGAAATGAAGAGGAATTTAGAATTCCAATTTCACAATTTCAAGAAAAAGCAGTTTTACTTCTTTCTAAACTTAAAGAAACAACAACGGCAACTTTTTCAATTCCTGAAATTGAAAGTTTTATTAATTCTTTTAATTGTGTTTCCCTAAAAGCAAAATCAACAGTAAAAAGTGATATAAGAATTGTAATTCACGACCAACGAACAGGAACAACCCCTGAACTCGGTTTTAGCATAAAATCTCAACTTGGCGGTGCTTCAACACTATTAAACGCAGGTAAAACAACAAATTTTATTTACGAAATTGAGGACACAGTTTTATCCGACAATCAAATTATAGAAGTCAACGAAATCGATTCTAGAAGTAAAATCAAGGATAGGATTGAGAAGATTAAAGACTTTTCAGGAAGGTTGAGCTTCATACAAACGGAAAGCTCAATTTTCGGAAATAACCTTACTTTAATTGATAGTGCATTACCCAAAATATTAGCAGAAATTGTTTTTCTGTTTTTTACATCAGGTCATTCAAAGACGATAGATTTAGTTGGTGAGATTTCAAAAATAAATCCACTTGGTTTTAATCTTGAAACAAATCATCCTTTCTATTCCTATAAGATAAAACGCTTTTTAACCGACATTGCTTTAGGTATGATGCCTTCTAAGGTTTGGACAGGAGAACTTGACGCAACAGGTGGTTATTTGGTTGTAAAAGAAGATGGAGAAATTTTGTGTTACCACATTTACAACCGAAATGAATTTGAAGACTATTTGCTAAACAACACGAAACTTGAAACAGCAAGTAGCACAAGACACGATTTTGGAACTGTTTACAAGGAAGACAATAAACAGTATTTTAAGTTGAATTTGCAAATTAGATTTTTGAAGTAATGCCAACGCTTCACAGCCACACACATTGCCAAGTCGCTCAAAAGCCAACCACACGACCAAAACTTGTCAATAAGTGTGTCTGTCCCAACGCACGGAATACAGAAAAGTAGTAGCAAATTGAAAGAAAAATGATGTAAATGATTGAACCCCAGGCGGTAACATCGTGTATAGTGCATTTGGCGGATAGTGCTAATTTCAAGGGCGTTACATCTAATAAACTTTGTAGCGGTTCGACAGGTTCGTGCTTCAAATCGCCAAACGACACCATACACGTAACCGTT
>JAGXRP010000030.1 GCA_018335795.1 Desulfobulbaceae bacterium
TTCAACAATACCAAACTGAAATTGTATTCAATACACCGGGTATTCGTGGTGGATTTGGTTTTAAAGATAATTTCATTAATTTAGTTTACAAAGCTACATTAGATGGTGGTATGCCACAGGATATTGAAATTGCCGAAGTTCTTGACGGACAATTCAGATGGATTCCACTCGAAGCTTTTTCCGGCAATCCGGGAACTGCATTTAATGATTTTGATGTGGATGGCAGAAAATATTATTCCAAAACTATCAAATTATTATACGACGGTGTTTACAAACTTCGTGCAAAAGACCCATTTGTAGCTTATGCTTATGGATATGACAGTTATGACTCATACGGTTTCCCGACTTCCGTCGCCACAGCCGATTTGGAATCGCCCGATACATTAGCTCCATATGTAACTTTCCAACAAGAATGTTCCGGTAACGTTGCAGGTGAAGTAATTGATGAACCACGTATTGACCCGGAGAATCGTGCTAACCTTGGACTTATCTATATGGACATTTCAAATAGCTTCAACTTTAATTTTGTTGTCGACCCTTATACAATGGGTATTTCCCCAAAAACTACATGGAAACTTATTGTTCGTGACCCTACAGTGAATGCACGAGCATATCTTGTATTTACGGATAGAGTCGGTAATCGTAAAGATACTGTTATCGAACATTATGCAATTAGCCCAACCTTATCTCCTTATTATGAAAATTATGGTATTTTCAAACTTGAAAATCCTCCACTTACAGAAACAAGAACATTTACATTACGGAATGACGGAGACACAGAAATAGGAAATCGTTATAGTATTTTTGTTACTCTTGATTCAAAAATTGATGAAGATAAACCAAATGATATATTCGGTTACCAAAACTTTAAGTTAGTAGGTTTGGAAAATGTAAACTTATCACCGATGGCTGTTGGTCAAGAAGTCAAATTCGATGTTACTTTTACAGCCAATGCTGAAGGAACTTTCAGAGATTCAGTAGGTGTACTTGTAATTGATAATTCAACCGGTGACACTTGCGTATTTACATACTTCGCATTAGTAGAGGCATTCATTGGCAATCCTTATATCAATGCTACAGACCATAATTTCGATTTACAAGTTGTAAATAGCCGTTCAAATACAGTTGATTTAATTGTTACAAATCCTGATGTTGCTCCATATAAGGCAACTACAGCATTAAGAATTACAGGGATTGAATTGACAAACGGAATCGGTATCAAAGGGACCGATGAGATTTTTGAATTTGAGATGCTCGGTTTTGACCTTAGTACACTAAGTGAAACTAATCCAATAATTCTTCAACCCGGTGAAATACGCACTCTAAGAGTAAGTTTCAAACCTACTATGGTTCAAGATTATTCAGCTTCAATTACTTGGATTGGTGATACCGAAGTTTTTGACCACATCACAGAACTCACAGGTCGCGGTATCCAACCCGGTTTGATTGTTAACAGCGAAGATTGGCAAGAACGTCTTGTTGACCCGAACTCATACATACAAAAAGGTGGAGTTTATGCTTTCGCACCTTACGCGTCGGCAAATAATGCAATAACATTAGAAAACAACGGTTCTGCAGAAGTTACTATAAACGGAGTTACTATTGTAGAGAATATTTTGGGCAATGCATTCAAAACTGATGCGGGCCAAGATTTGTCAGACCCAAACATTTTAGCAGGTATATTTGGAAATATGAAAATTGCTCCAAATTCTAAGCGCACAATTCCCGTGTTTTTCCACCCAACAATGAATGGCAATCATCGTTTAGTCCTTACATTCAATAGTGATGCTCCGGACGATCCGACAAGTACTTTACGCGGCATTGGTGTATTCCCACAAATAAGCACTGAGGACTATGATTTTGGTCATATGATTGTCGGTACTGCTAAGAAGACAGGCTCAGTCAAATTCACAAACAATGTTTGGGATAATGACCACGATGTTGTTATAACAGATTTCGTTACTAACGTAGTCGGCAGTGCAACATTCTCCGAATTTGGCGGAAACGGTATTTTCCGTTGGAACCGTAACGGTATGACTGACCAAGATGGTAATGCGGTGACATTCCCGATTAAATTAGCACCGGGCGAATTTGTAAATGTACCCGGCGAATTTGAAGCAACAACATTCGGTTCATTCGAAGTAAGTTTGACTACAGTTTCTGATGCAGAAGTAGAAGTAACTTCAGTTTGGACAGGTACTGCAGAAGTCGAAGGTTCAAGCATGCAACCTGCTACAGCTGTAACTTGTATTAATCGTCCAATACTCATGAGAGCTTCTATTACTAACAATGGTTCGGAAGATCTTGATATCACAGACTTAAAAGTATTTAATGATGATAACATATTGAATGTAAACCTTCAAGATTTCGTAATATTGACTACACCTTCTTTTACTTTAGCTTCATCTGAAACAAAAGAAATCGAAATTGTATTCTCTCCAACTGTTGCATACAACAATGCTGTGTTATATCTTCGTGCCTTCACATCATCAACTACAAAACCAGAAGATGAAACAACATTGACAGTTACTGCTACTACTGACGAATTATTAAGTAGAGGCTTAATATCAAAAGGTGGATCACAAGGTAACTTGACTGAAATCAATGTTGCACCCGGTGACAAAGATGCTGTAACATATTCAGTATATCTCCAAAGCGATAAAGCTGTACGTAGCAGTAACAATACAGAATTCACAGTTGTAGTTACCTTCAACAAGGACTTTTTGGGAATTGGCAAGAGTCCTACAAACGGACAAGCTGAAATTCTTGTCGGTAATGATTTCGCGGGTATGGGTTATGTGATAACAAGTACTACATATTCATTCGACCCAATTAGCAATCGTGAAACAGTTCGCATTACAATGCAAGGAACTCAAAACTTGGCAACAAACTTCAATCGTGACCTCGAAATGGTTCGTATTGGGTTTGACTCATTCCTCCCAATCTATTCTGATAAAGATGGCAATCTTGTTGTTAAGGCTAAAGAAGCAACAATCGAACACACTATCTTAGAAGACGACCATTGTGTAAGCTTCAATTATGCTTATTGCAAAGTCACTTTGGACGAAGTTTGCGTTGACTTTATGCGTCCGATTCAAATTTCGGCAACTAAATACAACTTAGGTCAAGTTAATCCTAATCCTGTTGGTAGCGAAGGTGCAGACATTGTTTTCGCAGTTGGTGGCAAAAATATCTCAACTGAAATCAGATTGTACAATGCACAAAGTGAATTGGTATCAGTACCTTTCACAGGCGTATTGAACAGCGGTGAATATACTGTACGCATTCCGGTTGAAGACTTATCAAGTGGTGTTTACTTCTACGAAATGGTAAGCGG
>JAGXRP010000031.1 GCA_018335795.1 Desulfobulbaceae bacterium
GTGTTCTTCGTTTTGCCCGGTATATTTTTGCCAAATTTCTGCTTTTGTACAACCAGTAGACAATAGCTCTTTTATTATGTGATGTTTTTCTGCTTCGGTAAAATATTTATTCGGTTTTTGAATGACTATTTTACCATCTCTTAATCCTGAAATTAATTTACTTCTTTTGTCCATTGTTACACTTTTTTGTGTAAACCTATTTTAGGACAAGACACTGGCAGGCTCTTGCCGCAAATTTGGATTGCAGGGTAGGCATGTGCGTTTGTGGCATGTGCCTGATAGCGAAGGGATGGGTGTGGTGGCTTGAACTATTTCCCTTTGTTTATTACAAATCCAGCAATACCTTTCCCGAATCCTTCAACAAACCAACCGACCATTTAATAATTACCAAAGAACTTATAATAGCTCCCACGGCATCGAGCCAAACGATGTTCCAAATCATTGCTGCGGTAAGTCCGAGAATTGCGGTTACGCTTGTGAGTGCGTCGGCTATAACATGCAAGTAGGCTGCTTTGATGTTATGGTCGGCATGTTCGTGTTCGTGCTTTAAGAGAAAGGCACAGGCAATATTGACAGCCAAACCAATGAAAGCAACTAAAATTGCTTCTTTGTACATGATTTCGGTAGGGTTGTAAAGCCTCTGAAATGCTTCGTAAAGGATGACAAAGGCAAAGATTAACAACATCAATCCGCTGCTATAACCCGACAAGGATAATATTTTGTTCGAGTTGCCCTTGTACTTCGAATTTATCGACACTTTGCGAACAATGATGTATGCCACCCAACTAAGCCCGATAGCCAGTACATGCGAACCCATGTGTATGCCATCGGCTAAAAGTGCCATTGATTTTGTAGATACGCCGAATATTATTTCGACAACCATTGTAAGGGCAGTAATGATAACTACCAACATGGTTTGTTTTTCGTGATTATGATTGTGTTCTGACATAATGGTATAATCTAAATTTTTAAAATCGTGGCTGAAATAATAAACTTCAGCCACGATGTAATGACTAAATTATTGATACTTGTTTAATTCGGTATGAGCTAAATTATAGTTCATCTCCATTTCCAGCAATTTATACATGCTTTCGTAATACAACGAAAGTTCGTACATGTACTCGGTAAGAGAAATTTCGCCTTTGATGAATGCTTTTTCGAGCAATTCGCTGTTGTTGTACATTACAAGTTTGCTTCGATAATCGTTAACGTTGTTTTGCAAAGAAATTACTTTGGTGTGCGTTGCTTTCATGCTGTTGTAAAACTGCAACTTTGCATCGGCTTCAACGCTTTGCATAGCTATTGCTCGGGCTTTTGCATATTTTACGGTGTTTTTGTTTTCCCATAAAGGAATGGTAATGCCCACGGTTATGCCCTGAAACTGTTGCCCAACAACTTTTTCGCTCATAAAACCACCATAGAATTTAGGTAAACTATTGGCGGTATTCAATTTTGCCTGCTTTTCGGAAATGGCAATTTCCTGTTTCACCCATTGCAAAAGCGGATTGTTTGCCTCTGATTGGGCATACCATTGTTCGAAATCGGCAGGGATAGTTTGCAACGAAAACAGGCTATCGGTAAAATTGATTAAATTGCCACCATTGAGCGTTGTTAATTCCGACATCAGGGCATTTCGCTCAATTTCGTTGTTCTCCAATTCCTTGGTAACGTTTAAAAGATTTACCTGTGCTTTGTTGAATTCCAAAATACCCACATCGCCCGTGCTGTATTTGGTTTTGTAAGCATCGGCAACTTTTTGAGCGTTAGCGAGGCGTTTACTTAATTCAACTTTCAAAACATTGTAATAGGTTAGTTTTACACAAACCACACGGGTTTGATACAACACTTCGTTACGTTGTTTTTTGTATTCCAGTTCGGCTTGTTCGTTTTTCAAATTTGAAATTTGTTTTTTATAAGAATAAGCCGTTGGAAAATCGAACGATTGCTTAACGCTGAAATCGGTGCGGTTGCCAATTGCAGAAGGATTGCCCCACAAATAATTGAATTCAACTTCGGGATTTTGAGGGGTAAGCCCTGTTTTGTTTCCAATTTTTTCGGCATCAATGCTTTTACGGTAAGCCGAAAGGGTGGTATTGTTTTTCTCTACTTCTGTCAAAACATTATCAATAGCGTTTTGTGCGAACAGATTAAAACCCAATACCATTATTGCTGATATTAAAATTGCTCTTTTCATTGTTTTTCGGTTTTAATAATACCACGATTGTTTAAAATGCTATACACTATTGGCACAATGTAGATATTGAGAATAGTTGACGTAAGCAAACCGCCCAAAATTACTTTTGCCATTGGGCTTTGTATTTCGTTACCTGCCAGGTCGCCCTGCACAGCAAGGGGAACAAGTGCAAGTGCCGCTGTGAGGGCTGTCATAAGGATGGCATTCAATCGGTCGGACGACCCTTTGATAACCGTTTCGTGAAGCGAAATACCTTTAAAATGAAGCCTTTGGTAATTTGAAATGAGCAAAATACCGTTGCGCGTGGCTATACCAAAAAGGGTAATAAAACCAATAATGGCAGGGATGCTCAAAACACCAGATGAAACCCAAATTGCAAACACACCGCCAATAAGGGCTAAGGGCAAATTGAGTAAAATAATGGCTGCCAGTTTAAAATTTTTGAACTCCTGAAACAACAGCAAGAAAATAATCAGAATGGCGATAAACGAAGTAAACATAAGTGTTCGTGATGCTTTTGCCTCGCTCTCGAACTGTCCGCCAAACTCAAGCCTGTAGCCTTCGGGCAGAGTAATTTTTTCGGCAATATTTTTCTGAATATCTTCTACAACGCTGCGTAAATCTCGTTCTGCAACGTTTGCCGAAATAACAATCTTGCGTTGTACGTTCTCACGGCTAATTGAGCTTGGCCCTGTAACCGAAACAATTTCGGCAACTTGTTCCAACGGTACTTTTCTCCCGCTTTCGGTATCAATCAATGCCGAGCGAATCCCGTCTATGGTTTGCGTGTAATCGGCATTCAAACGGAGGACTAAATCGAATTTGCGTTGCCCTTCGTGAATATCTGCCAGTTTTTCACCTGCAAAGGCAATGTCCACAAATTCATTGAACTGCCCAATGGTAATTCCGTATTGGGCGAGCATATCACGTTTTGCACGAATTTGAATTTGTGGCACTTCTATTTGCTGGTCAACATTCACGTCAACCAAACCTTCTACATCCACAACGGCAGCTTTTATTTGGTTGGCTGTTGTGTACATTTTATTAAGGTCGGTGCCAAATAGTTTGATGGCAATATTAGCCCTTGTTCCTGAAAGCATGTGGTCGATACGATGCCCCAGCGGTTGCCCAACAGTGTAAGCAATACCAGGGATTCGTGCCAGCGTATAGCGGACTTCGGCCATAAACTCCTCCTGACTACGGTCTTTGAGTGTGAAATTAATATCGATTTCGGCACTATTCGATTGCTGCGAGTGTTCATCGAGTTCACCCCGACCTGTTCGGCGAGCTGTACTTACAACTTCGGGAATAGAGAGCATTTCACGTTCAACTAAATTCCCCAAATAATTGCTTTCTTCGAGCGATGCTCCCGGCTTGGTTACCACCGAAAGGGTTAATGCACCCTCGTTGAACTCTGGCAAAAAGCTACGTCCAAACGAAGCGAAAATAAACAAGGAAGCAACGAATAAGCTTAATATTGAAAACAGGATGGCTTTTTTATGTTTTAATGACCACTCCAAAGATTTTTCGTAATTACCTGTAAGTTTCCGAACCAGCCATTTTTCTTTTTCGTTTTTAGCTAAATATTTATCATCAGATAAAAGCATTTTCGATAAAAGCGGTGTTAATGACATAGCCACTATGAGCGACACAAACAGCGATACGATGAATGCAATGCCAAGGGGTTGCAACATTCGCCCTTCCATTCCCGAAAGGAAAAACAAGGGTAAAAACGCCACCATGATAATAAGCGTTGCATTGAATATGGAAGCCCTGATTTCTTTGGATGCTTCGAAAACTACGGTAAACGAAGTTTGCCTTTCGTGTTCAGGCTTAAGCCTGTTTTGCCTAAGCCGTTTATACACATTTTCAACATCAATAATAGCATCGTCAACCAACGAACCAACGGCAATAGCCATACCGCCAAGGCTCATTGTGTTTATGCTCATGCCGAGCATTTTCAGCACTAAAATAGCACCCAGCAGCGATAATGGAATTGCAAGTAAAGAAATAACCGTTGTTCGAAAACTTCCGAGAAATAAAAACAGGATGATGATGACGAAAATGCCCCCTTCAATTAATGCCCGTTGAACATTGTTTACCGATGTTTCGATAAAATCGGCCTGACGAAAAATTTTAGTATCGAGCGTTACATCGGCAGGAAGTGTTTTTTTAAGTTCCTCCAAATTGGTTTCAATGCGTTGCGTTACATCGAGCGTGTTGGCGTTGGGTTGTTTTGTAACCGAAACAATAACAGCAGGATTGGCATTTTCGGATGCATAGCCTAATTTAGGTGCACTGCCAATGGAAACATCCGCCACATCATGAATTCGTACTGGTTTTCCATTCACGGACTTTATATAGGTATTTCCGAGTTCTTCTATATCTGATGTTTTTGCCATACCCCGAATTACATATTCGTTGCCATATTGCCGTAACACACCACCAGCCGAATTTTGGCTTGCACTTTTACATATTTCGGCAAGTTCGAACATAGAGACATTGTAGAATTTCATTTTTTGAGGATTCGCCAAAACCTGATATTGTTTGTAATCGCCTCCAATGATAGTAACCTGCGAAACACCACCAGTAGCCAATATAAGAGGCTTTACATTCCATTCGGCAAGGGTGCGTAAATCCATCAAATTGGTAGAATCGGACTGGATGCCAATTAAGAGAATTTCACCCATAATGCTCGATTGCGGTGCTAAAAAAGGTTGTCCCACGCCCATAGGCATTTGAGATGCAACGCTAATCATTTTCTCACTTACAATTTGACGGGCTTTGAAAATGTCGGTACCCCAATCGAACTCAACCCAAACGATAGAAAAACCCTGCGAAGAAGCCGAGCGTACACGGCGAACATCGGTAGCCCCGTTTACTGCTGTTTCTATTGGGAATGTAACCAAACGCTCTACCTCTTCGGATGCCATTCCGTGAGCATCGGTCATCACAACCACAGTTGGTGCAGTAAAATCAGGAAATACATCCACGTCCATATTTATGGCAGTTCTCATCCCGAAAACCACCAACACCACCGAAGCAAACAAAATAAAATATTTGTTACTCAGCGAAAATTTTATGATATTATTTAACATGGCTTTACGGATTAATGGTTATGACCTGAGTGTGCATCTAAACCACCTGTAGCCTGAGCCAGTTTTATGAGCATTGCACCACGAGTAACGATTCTTTCAGTAGGACTTATGCCCTTCCTAATTTCAGTTTTTAATCCATCGTTGCCTCCAATGGTAACTTCCCTTTTTTCGAATAATTCGGGATGAACCTGAACCCATACAAAGAAACTGCCTTGTTCTTCCAATAAAGCCTCATTGGGAACTGTAACTGCCGTGTTGTTGGTAAAGGTTTTGAGATAGACCTCGACAAAATTACCCGATACGAAACTGCCATTGTTCTCGACCTGCAAGATTACCGGAATAAGAAAATTATCGCTGTTGACGGCTTTCCCATACGAAAGCACTTTGCCGTTGAGTTGTTCGAGCGAAAAGGAGCTATTATTGATAATGTTGCGAATATTGGCGGTTTTGATGTTTGCCAAAACAGGGGCGAATTTTGAATTTACTTCGGCACTAAGAATGAGCGACTTGTTTTGCGAAATAACTACAACGGGTTGCCCCGCCTCGACATACGTACCGTTTTTCACAAACACTTGTTTTATAAAGCCAGATTGCGGGCTTGTAATGGTTTGCCCCGAAGCGTTAAAATTTTTATTCAGGTTATCGAAAATAGCCTTTGTGTTTTCGTATTGGTTTTTAGCAGAAAGCAAATCCTTCTCCGAAACAATTTTGTCCTTTGCCAGTTCCTTTGCACGTTCGTAATCGGCATTAGCTTTTTCGTAGTTGCTTTTTGCCTCGGCATATTTTACTGAAATGTTGTTATCGGCAAAATTACCGGCAGATATGGTAAATAATGATTGGCCTGCGGAAACGTCCTTACCTTCGAGCACTTCACCCGAATTAAAAAGTACAATTCCGTTTGTTTTAGCAGAAACTACAATTTCGCTGCCTTGCGAAGATTGCACCAAGGCAGTAGTTTTAATAACCTGACCGAATGGCTCAGTTAGAGGAAACCCTGTTGCAAAATCAACTTTCCACGATTGCTCTTTGGTGAAAAAAGTGGCGTTGGTTTCAGAAACAACTATCTCCTCAGCAGCGTGTTCGGCATCATGCTTATTGTCGTAAACAGTAATGTTATTTACGATGATTTCTGTTTCTCCATTTTCGGAATTAATGTTGAAAATTAACCTACCAACTCCGGCAACTTGGGGTTGTAACGTGAATTTATAAATACCCGGCCTTACCGGCTGCGAAAGTGTCTGTTTAACTCCCTTTGTTCCTACTATAAGAGATATTGTAACATCACCACTTTCTAAGGGCTTGAAGTTTTCGAGCCAGGTGAAATGAGCCAGTATTTCGGAGTTTTGCCCCACAGCAAGAGGGTCAGCTTCAGCAAAAAGCTCCATGATGTTGCTGTATTCTGTGAGTTGTATTTTTGCATCATGAGCATGTGCATCATCAGTTTGTTGCACTGTTTGATTACAACCATTCAATATGATTGTAAGTGAAAGTATATATAATAATTGTTTCATTTTATTTGAATTTAAAGTTAATGATTAAAGGGCCATGACTACCCGTAATAGAACAGTGTAAATTCATGGCCCGTTTTTCTACTTAATGACTATGCTTACGCCCGTCTTTATGAGAATGCTCGCCTTTGTGTTCATGTTTCAAAGTGTCATTTTCAATTTTAAGAGAATCAACCTCAAACGACTCTTGATTAGGAGTTACAACTGATTCATGGTCATGGTTTACATGCTCTGTTCCGTCATCGTGATAGTGGGTGTCTGTTTTTTTATTTGAATTATTTTGACAAGAACTTAATAAGATGACAAGAAGTGCTATTGTAAAAAAATGTTTTTCATTTTAAAAAATTTAATTAGGTTGAATACTAAATTTAATTGGTTTTTATAGTTGCCTTATTGCTAGCATTAAGCAATGAATATCCGATTATTGATAAATTCATTAACTGTAAACTATAAAAAAGAATAGATTTAAATAATAGCAGGGGGAGCCCGTAACCCAAAGGTATAGGTTACGATAGTTGGAATATTTTGATGCCTCTCCCAAATGGGGATTTTGTAATCGGGAGGTGAATAAGTAATTAGAATGTTTGAGGTATGAATAAAGAAATAATCAAACCCATAATTTCCTATACAATCATCATCTATAAGTCTGCCCCGATTTGGCGATAAAATTAAGGCTTGTCGAACGACAAAAAGATAATCGTCCTGTTGGTGTTCGTGTTCGGGAAAATCGTGGTTATGTTCTTTTTCGGCGTTTGAAGAATGAGTTTGGGATTGCTCAATTGCATCCACGTCATCATGGTGATGGTGTGGTACTAAATCGTGCGCCAGCATTATAATGCCGGCAATCAGGATAAAGCTATATGCAATTATTTTTTTAATCACGGTGCAAATATACAAACTTTATTTAGATTGTTTCTTAATATATTTTAAAACATCCTGCGGGATTGGACGTTCGAGATTCACGGAACTTTCAACGGAGCGGGCGCGTAGGGAGAAAAGCATGTGTTTGGCAGTGAAGCGAGGCTTGCAGGGAAGGGCTGCCAAACTCTTGCTTTTGTGTGTCGGGGTATTTGTTTTTTTTCTTTCAATCGAGTAGTAAATTGTCATCGGAGTGTTTTTTTGGGCTTGTTGCTAACGGCAGTCTGTCTAAAAACCTCCGTTAAATTTCAATATTTTTCTCAAATATAACTGATTTTTGGAAAAGTTTTAGATTTCCGGAAATTGAATTTTTGAAAAAGTAAAGACTCGAAAAAAGAGCTTAAAATTCGTCTCAGGGGTTGAAAATATTGCGTAAAAAACGCAAAAAGCTTTACCACAAGGCTGGCAAAGGCATCTTTGCCGATTATATTTATCAACCTTCTTAAGTTGTAAGCAATAAACATCAGGCCAACATCTGCACTTGCCCTGTTGATAGTCTTTTTCGTTGTTATATAACTAAAGCCCCATTGCCGTTTTATTGTTCCGAATGGGTGTTCGACAATAGCCTGCCGTCGCTTATATATCTCTTGATTGTTTTCATAGGTTTTTCTATTGTTTTCAATATAATCAGCATGCTGGCCTCTTTCAATAACTCTGGCCCTGTTCCTTGCATTGCTAGTGCAAAGCGATAATGATTTACATGATTTGCAAGCTTTTGTCTTATAGTGCTTTGACATTAGGCTGCTACCTCTTTTTTTTGAATACCATTTTCCATTTGTGGTAAGTGTTTGATTTTCAGGGCAAATGTAATAATCCATCTCTTTGTTGTAAACAAACTCCGAGACGTTATAATCCGGATGCGGTGCGTGGCTTGATGATGGTAATGCCGGAACAGCCACAATAGCCTCAACACCTAGTTCTTCAGCAATTTTAAATTCAGATCCTGTGTGATATCCCTTGTCGTAAAGCGCTGTAAAGTCGTTTTTTCGAAGAATGCTCTTTGCTCGCCTTAGCATATTTCCCATGGCCTTAGCGTCGTTATTATTGGTAACCTTGTAATCAATAGCCAGGCAGTGTTTTTGGTCTATTGTGGTTTGAACGTTGTATGCCACTTCGGTAATTTACTATTCAAAGTTTCGTAGGTCGGAACTAAGGAAATTATTCAGGGTTGTAAACTTGCGTTTAGCAAAATGGGTTCGCAACAAGTATCGGAAGTTCAGGAGAAGGCACTGGTACTATGCTTACAAATATTTACAGGGAATAGCTATGAGCTACCCCAATATGTTTGAGCACTGGAAACAGGGCTTTTTGCCATAGTCTTTATCATGAAGAGCCGTATGAATCGAGAGGTTCACGTACGGTTCTGTGAGA
>JAGXRP010000032.1 GCA_018335795.1 Desulfobulbaceae bacterium
ATTATTTTCGATATCGCTTATATCAATTTCATCAATAATTTTATTTATTGTCCTAACAGGATGAGTTTCTTTAATCATTTCATCAAGAGATGGGGGAAGTAGAAACGCTTGTGATTGATTATAGTATTTAAACTTTGGTCTCATTGCATCGCTAACTTATTGTTGATTACAGCTGTTATGACGCCGATTTACACCTAGTATTTTCTCTTTTTTTTCCACAAAAATAACAAAAGTGGCTGCCCTTATGAGACAGCCTCAGAAAGAAAAACATAGCCCATGAATTTATTCGTGGGTAAAGAATTTTAAAATAAGACAACCACCCCGTCTGCTGCGCATACACCCCTCAAGAGGGGAATTTAAGTCAAAACATAGCCCATGAATTCATTCGTGGGTGAAGAAAATGACCTTGTAGATGTGCCACACCTCGCAGATGTTACATCTCTATTGATTAATTCAGCCCATGACTCCAAACGTCTCAGGTGTGGCACATCTTAGTTGTTTTAAATCTTTTTTTTGTGAAAAGTGTAACTAATCGAACTTTCACTTGTTTATACATATATGAGAAAGTACAAATTCAAAATGTAAATTTATATTTGGTAATCTCAAAAAACTTTTTTACGTTAGCATTGAACAAACATACAATAAAGACAATTGATGTTAGGAAGTTCGAAAATAGGGATTTATACAGAGCTACAGAGCTACAGAGCTACAGAGGAGCGACGAGATGCTAAAATCTTATTGTACCCTATTGCACGGAACTTTTCCACAATTCATTACACTTGAAACACACAAGAATCATAGTTTAAATTTATTAACCAAACTCTCGCAAAGTTCATTGACATACTATAAATCGTATTCGCTCATAAACAAGCGAGGTCGTTTATGATTGTCAGCTAAGCACCCAGAGCACGGGGAGCTTTGGGGGTGGCTTATTCCCGCCGCGAGAAAGTAAACATTGATTTTTTGGTTTTTTGTTTTAAAAAATAACATTTTTTTAAATAATTTTGAGTAATAACATGAAAAAATTAGTTTTGATCTTAACTGGTTTTGTTTTAATAACATTGTCTTTCAATTCCTCTTTATACGGACAAAATGTTCCCTGTCACTCCGAATACCAAGGGTTGTTTTATACTATCCAGACAAACCAAACCAGTCCACCCTTTTCAACCGATATGCCCTTGGATGTATTTGTCGGGTATTTAGCAATGGATAGTCTTAGTAAATCAATAAAGTTAAATGATTTTAACGATTTTTTAGAGCGGCAAACATATAATGACACTATCAAAACAATGATGAGATACTTTTACAAAGTAATGGAATATGACCAAATTAAATTTTTAAATTATGAGCATGATAACAAAGCAATTATCAGAAAATCTCCAATAAGGTTCTTAGTAAGAGATTTTATTGAATTTATTGAAAGTATATCTCCATATCCTGTTTTGGACGCTTATCTTATGTCTTCATATTTTATAGGTACGGTAACAGTAACAACTGTATATAATTATACAGATACAAATGCAGTATTTGCCAGAACGTGTTCAATAATTTCTGCACAGATAGACAGTTTAATTAAGGGCAAAGCCCCCCTATACTGTACAAATAATTTAAGTATCAGCCCAACTAATACTAAATGTATTGATTTTGAAATTGTTAAAGAGTGGTTCGGACAAGATACTACGGTATTTCCCTTATTACCAGGCCAAAAATATTTAATTTCTGGTGATTATAGATATCTGTGCAATGTTGATTCAACAAACTATTATACAATTTTGCCTTTAGGAAGAGGAGGGAGACGAATTTATCCGATAATTGAGAACAATTTGATAGATTTGGAAAATGAGTTAGGATTTGGGGTAAGTACGAATATAAATATTATTTACAATAATATAAATAATAGAATCAATGAAATAAAAAGTTTTCAACCATAGAGGGCATATAAAATGAATAAAAATATAATCATTATTTTTGTATTATCAGGGATGAATCTTTTCTCGCAAGTTTGCGGAGACCCGATTTACTGTGATCCTGCCATAAAATACCCTTATATACAATGTTTTGGCAAAACAGCAAAAATAGTATGTTCAGACTCACCGTTAACTTTAAATCCTAAGATAATTTTTGCTAAAATGCCAATTTGTTTGGATATTGTTTGGAAAGATTCGCCTGGCACTATTAAATTACCTACCACAATCGGTGAAGAAATAGTTTTTGATAATTCGACGTTCGCTAACGACGTCATGACAGCTCTATATGATTGGAATTGTATTTGTGGAAAACAAAATACGCCCTGTTCCCAAGGTTGTAGAATGAAAATTAGGTTTATATCAAATGAAAAAGAATTATTGTATAAAAATGACCCAGCTGAGGCCGATAGTAAATGGTCATTTCCACATGGAACAACTAATTGTACATTCGATTGTGCTAAAAGCGAAATTAGAATGAATAATACAAAAGGTTTCAAAGGGAAATTAATAAATGGATACTATGAAAATAACTTTTGTAATTCAAACTCAAGCTACTATTTACAGGCGAATAGTACTTATGCTACATGGAATATTTTAACGATTATTAAGCATGAAATTGGTCACTTGTTAGGATTGCATCATTTCAATAAAAACATGTGTAATGGTACTATACCGGAAATTACAAGCAACTCAGTTATGAATTCAAGTTTGGGCTCCGACGCACCACCAAAAGAATTATCTATTTATGATAAATGTGCTGTTGCAAAATTGCATTGTCCTTCAGTGACACCAGTTGAAGAAATTCAAATTGATGATGACCAAACAAGCACTTATCCCAACCCAGCATCCGAATACATTACTATCCAAACTTCGGAAGTTTTGAAAACTTTACAAGTTATGGAAATCAAAATCTTCAATACGCTAGGTGAATGTGTAATGACCGAAACAATTCATCCGATGACTCAGAAGCAGCAGTTGAATGTAGAATCTCTACCTCGTGGTTTGTACTATATTCGTATCGGTAATCGGACGCAGATATTTGTGAAAGAATGATTTCTATGATTATGTTTTTCCTCCCGTCAGGTGTTACACCTGGCGGGACGATAAACAAAAAAGGAGATGAATAAACATTCATCTCCATTTTTTTCAAGCTATTATTTTTTTGTTTTTAATCTATTTCCTAAACTTCGAGATAAATTCTTCAACTTCGGGGATGCCGCCTTGATAGACAAGATAGCCGTTTGAAGGCTCTCTGTCGGTGGTTTCGCCGTTGATTGGGTCTAACATAATTTCTTTTACTTTTTCCAAATCCGAAGTCTGCCCCAAAGCCCAACAAAGTTTCATGTAGGCAACTTCGGGAAGCATGTTTGCAGTAGGTACAACACCGAGGTCCATCATCTCACGACCTGTCTCGTAAACGTACATTTGGACATAGCCCCAAAGCGTTTGAACGGTCATGTAAACTGCGACACCTTTATCTTTCGCTCTTTTCAGCGCAGGATAAAGCGGCTTGTTGACGTGACCAAGCCCGGTTCCGGCAATCACAATGCCCTTATATCCCGAATCAATCATCGAATCAATCATATCGGGCATCATATTGGGATAATAATAGACCATCCCTACTCTTTCTTCAAAATATGGAGCCAATATGAAATTATTGTCAGTTCTGCGGCGCTTGTAATCTTGTCTGAGCGGAGATATTTTATTCCTATCAATCATTGCCAAGGGAATATCGCCAATTGTGCGGAATGTTGAGCGATAGGATGAGTGCATTTTACGTACTCGAGTTCCGCGATGCAATAATCCGTAGGAATCTGACGTAGGTCCGAACATACAAACCATAACTTCGGCAATATCGCTTTCTCCGGCTGCTTTGACGGCATGAATCAAATTCAATGCCGCATCGGATGAGGGTCTGTCTGATGAACGTTGCGAACCAACCATGACGATGGGCACAGGTGAATTTTGAATCATGAATGATAGAATAGCTGCAGTGTGGTGCATTGTATCAGTACCATGACCGATTACGATGCCTTTGACGCCCTTTTCAATTTCTTTGGCGATTGCATTTGCAGTGCCAATCCATTGTTCGGGACCCATATTTTCGGAAAATACGCCGTAAAGTTTTTCAGTTTCTAAGTTGCAATAGTCAGCTAATTCAGGGACAGAACCGTAAAGTTCGCCCGGTGAAAATGCCGGAATAACAGCCCCTGTGCGATAATCCAAACGACTTGCGATTGTACCGCCGGTCCCAAAAAGTTTGACGCGTGGTTTGCCTTTGTCATATGGGAATGCCTTTTCAGGGATTTTGTAATTTGCAACTTTGCGACCTTTGATTACAATTGAGGAAATCTTATCGGCTCTGATACCAATATTATAACCTGTTGCCATTTTCAAAACTAAGTGCAATTTATCTGCGGTTTCGGAGCGTGGCAAAATTATACCCGAATATTTTGAGCCTTCGGAGGTTTCGACATCAATGTCGCTCCAAACGAAAGCACCCCATTTCTTCATTACATCGAGCGTAATGCTGCTGTATCCTTTGAATAATTCCTTATCTTCCATTACTCATCTCCGAATTTAATTTACTTGAAACCATTTTGCTAACCATTTTTCCGTCCACTCTGCCTCTTAAGTCGTCCATTATTATTCCCATCACGATTTCGTATTTTTTCTCTGGGTTGATTAATGTTATATGATTGATTTGCTTCATTGCCATACCAACGCGAATATTAATTTCTTCGTCAGTGCATGGGCTCGGCAATTTAGATTCATCAATTTCACCGTTGCGCAAAAACATATCTAAAGCTATCAATACAGCATCTTTTAAAATTTTTCCTGATGAATATAATTTGAATACTCTTTCAAACTCATCGTGAGTTAATTTTTCAATAGGAAGTCCACGCTTGCGCAATCTCTTAGGATATTGGATAATAGCAGTAGCTACAAAAACCGGGTCTATATTGAAAGGTTCTGCAACTAACATCTCAAATGAAGATGCAAATCTTGATATAGCAAGCTCCTCAATCAAGTCATCAGGAACACCTAGCTTTGTATATTTTTGAGTACGAATCCAAATTTGCTCGGGAGCTCTTGAACGAATAAGTTTCTTTCTTTCATCGGTAATTGGCTTTGGTGGCAAATCGGTATCCGGATACATTCTTTCGGGTCCGGGCAGAATCCTTTCAAAACCATTTGTTCCGTCGGGATATGCTTGACGCGTTTCAGAAGGTATGCCAATTGTAGCTTCGCGTGCACGAATGATAATTTCGTTTGCACCCATTAGTGCATCAGCGTCATCGCCCCAAACTAAAATTAGAGCATCATCAGCAGTTACATTCATAAATTTCTTGAGTGACACCCATTCAGCCGAAGCGAGTGTTTCGCTTATATTATCGGAATGGATAATATTTGGCAATGTAGTCAGACAAGCAATTACGCGGACTCTATCAGAAATTTCTTTAGAGAAATAAGTATCAGTTTGAGTTTGCCATTTGAGATAGCCGGCAAATCCGTCAAGTTTGACACAATTAACCTTGAAACCATTTTGAATAGCATCGGCAATAGGTTTGAAGTGAGTTTTCTTGATAATTTTAGTAACATCTTCGAAATTCGCTTTGAAAGTTTCCGGTGTGATTCCCTTATTTGCAAGAGATTCCCTCATTCTGAGCAAATTCCATTGTCTCATGGCTTCGTTGTATGTCAGAAGAGGAATTCGTTTGATGCTCGGGACACCTTTGATTTCTACACGTGTGCCACCTGTAACGCTGACGTTAACGTCTTCGCGTCCGGCACCAACACCTGTACGAACTCTACCTGTAGAACGGACTAATCTCCGGAGAATTTGATTTACTTCAGCCACTTCTTGAGGTGTTTTCATCTCAGGATACGTTACAGTTTCAATCAACGGCATACCCAATCTATCTGTCAAATACACTCTTCTATGCCCAACGTCACTTGTTTCACGGCACGAATCTTCTTCGATTGACATTTGGATTATATTGATATACCTATCTTTATATGGTATCCTACCGCCTACACTTGTAATTGCAGTACGTTGAAATCCTGTCGGGATACTTCCGTCCAAGTATTGCTTGCGTGCAATGTGGAGTTCGTCCACAATGTAGGCATCGAGCAACATACCAACTTCAATCGCAATATCAAGTGCTTGCTCGTTGATTTGGAACGGCGGCGTGTCGTCCATTTCGTAGGTACACACTGTATCATAATGGATACGATATATAATATCCTTTTTGGTTTTAAATTCCATCAATGCAGTGCCGTCATACTCGCCAAGCTCCGACAAAGTCGGACGCATGTGTCTGAGAATTTCAGCATTGTATGATTTTTGATATTTGCCAGCCGGACAACGGCAAAACAATTTTTGGTCTGTAAGCAACTGTTGATGCACTTCGAGCCCGGACATGAAACCTACGCGAGCATAGTCTTCGGGGGTCATCTCATCAAAGGGTTTGAATTCAAAATCGTACATATCACCCTCGTTATTCATATAGTCATTATAAATATATAAGTGTCAAAATATAGAAAAGCAAAATTACGAAATTTTCAGCAAATTTATGACATTTTTGTCATTTTCATTTGAAATTAGATCTTTAATGTTATAATTTCATAGTTTATCCTTGATTAATTTTGTTTTTATTGTTATCTAATTATCATTATTTAACATATTTTAGACCATTTTTGTGATTATTATAATTTTTTCCTTGCGTAGTTAAATTTTAATCATTATGTTTACATGAACGATAAGGAATATTATAAAAAAAGTTCTTATAAATTTGAAAAAGGTGTAGGATATGAACAAAATCCATCTCTTTATTATTGCATTAGCATCTGTATCTTTGTTTATCTTTAGTTGTTCTGATGATAGTCCGTCAGACAACAACAACAACAACGAAAGTGTAGCATCATGCGAAGGATGCCACACAAATTACGCTCATCTCAAAGCTGTAGCCAAACCATACGAAGACCCGGGTGGTGGCGGATGCGGTGGCGATGTGCCACACGTCGAAATCTATGATGCAGTTTATCTCGGTGGTTCGGGTTTTGAAGAATACAAAAAATCAGAGCATTACAAGCTTGATTGTATTGCATGTCACAATGGAGTTGACAAGACAGACGACAAAGCTGTCGCCCACAGCGGTAATTTTATAGCAAAACCATCTCAACATGCCGAAGAAAAATGCGCCACATGCCATGCCGATATCGTTGCTTCTACTAAAAATAGTTTGCACGAACAAGGATGGGGACAAAAACGCAAAGTAACAATGCGTTCAGGATTGAGCGGACCGCAAGAATTCACAAAATTATCATTTGATATGCAACAAGGTTATGGTAAAAATTGTGCTACTTGCCATGCAACGTGCGGTGATTGTCACGTCAATCGTCCACACGCTTCAGGTGGTGGATTGTTGAACGGTCACAATTTCAGCAAAGAACCTGATATGCTCAATACATGTATTGCTTGCCATAAAACTCGCGGCGGTCACGCTTTCTTGGGTGTAGCTCCGGGCACAAAGCCTGACGTACATCAAACCAAAGGAATGACATGCACAAGTTGCCACAGCCAACAAGAAATTCATGGCGACGGCACAATCGTCGAACATCGCTATGCATATTCACAACTACCGGAATGTACAGATTGCCACACAGGAATTCAAAACAAGAATATGTACCATACTTTGCATTGGGATACATTCAATTGCCAAAGCTGCCATTCGCAAAAATATAATAGCTGTGGAAGCTGCCACGTCGGCGGCGAAGGAGTGCGAATCACTTCATATCAAGATTTCAAAATTGCAATGAATCCTATTCCCGGCACAAAACCTTACAAATTTGCACTCGTAAGAAGAACACCCGGGGCACCTGATACATTCGAGAAATTCGGTACACCGAACTATTCGAACTTCGAAGCATTTCCGACATACAATTACACAACTCCTCACAACATTTTGCGTTGGACTGAAGTCACACAAGTAGCTTCGGGCAAACATTGTGGCGATAATTGCCATATAGTAAAAGAAAATGGCAAATTCCGCAACAAAAAACTATACCTTTTCGAGGAAGACTTATTAAATTGGGAAGTAAAGGCAACTAAACCCATTACCGTTGACGGCAAATTGCCTGCAAAATGGGAAGTTCAATAATATCATATAATTATCTTTTTTTAAAAATTACAAGGAGTAACAACCATGTTGAACAGATTTTCAAAATTCTTTGCTATTTTATTAGCAATCGTATTCATCGCTTCATGTTCCGATGATGAAACAACAACACCGACTATTAACGAAGGCGACCTTCTGATTAAATATTTAGAAGCAAATGGCGACTACGTTAATACATACTTGCCTGCGTTAATTACAGCATCTGATTTGCACACACTCAACCAAACAGGTAAAGCATATATCATTGACTTACGTGCTGATACAGACTTCGCAACCGGACACATCAAGAACGCTGTGAATGTAAAATTGGCTGACCTACTTACTCATATCAAAACTGTTGATATGACAAAATACGACAAAGTAGCATTAGTATGCTATACAGGTCAAACAGCAGGCTTTGCAACTTCATTGATGAGATTTTTGGGTTATGATAAAGTATTCGACCTAAAATTTGGAATGTGTTCATGGCACAATGACTTCGCCGGAAAATGGAAAGGTGCAATTAGCAATTCATATGCTTCACAATTCGTGAATACACCAAGCCCGGCAAAACCTGCAAAAGGCAAATTGCCAGAGCTTAAGACTGGGAAAACCACAGGTAAAGAAATCTTAGAAGCACGCGTTGACGCATTGCTCAAAGAAGGTTTTGGAGCTGCGGGTATCAATGCTCAAGCCACTTTCCAAGATTTGAGCAAATATTACATAGCAAACTATTGGACAGAAGCACAATATCTCGACCCGGGTCACATCCCAGGAGCAATCCAATACACTCCGAAAGAAAGCTTGAAATATTCGGTGGATTTGACTACTTTGCCAACTGATAAGCCAATCATTATCTATTGCCATACTGGAACACAAAGCTCGATGCTTGCTGCATTCCTCAGACTTATGGGCTACGATGCAAAATCATTACTCTTTGGTGCTAATTCCATGATTTATGACAAAATGGTTGAAAAGAAACTCAGCATCTGGAAAGACGCAGAAATCATTGGTTTAGAATACGAAAAATAAGAATCTTAACAATTCCTACAAGCTATCCGATTCGCAAGAGTCGGATAGCTTTTTTTTTTAAACCCAAATATCAAACGAAGCTTTGATGAAATCGTCCATTTCGGCTTTTGTTTCACTGCCATCACCATAAGTGAAAGTTGATGTTATATGCTTCCACTCATCTTTAGTCAATCCGTATAAATCGCGAGCAATTAGTACTTCAATTTCTGCACGAAGTAATGTTGGGTCTTCACTTTCGTGAATCAATATGCCAAGCTCCTCTCTCAGTTCTTCAAATTCCAATCTACCGCTTGACAAATATAATATCTTGAAAGCAAGATCGGACAAACGTTTCTTAACACTATCCCCAGCTTCTGCAATTGGCATCTCATAAATAAAATTCATTGTTAAATTAGCAGATATTTTGTTTCGAATATAATAATTCAATGTTATCGAATTAAAGAGAGCCATGATATAAAACAATTCATTGATTGGCATAATATTAGGAATAATTATATTCCCTGATAAATCATAATCCATATTAACAATATGATTCATTGAATGTCCAATAAACACATTCTTAGGAATAATTGAGCAAATCAAAGTACGTTCGTTTGTAGAACTTCCAATAGCCCGATAAGCCAGCCTGTATGTTTGATAGTCAAGTTTGAAATTTTCACCATAATCAAGTGCGTCAATCTCTTGTGCAGAAAGTTTATTTTCAGATTTAATCCGATGAAGCACTTTACGCAAAAGTATATCGCAAGCGGCTTCTTCGTCAATAAAATATCGAGGGATAGAATAATTTGCGTTGTATTGATGAATCATTTTTCCCTCGTATAGCCGCAGAAATCTCCTGCCCTTGAAAATTTTCAAATCCTCCAAAGAGTTGAATAAATTACTGTCATTTGTCATATCAAATTCGCGTCGTAATTTGATATTAAAATGCGACAATTTTTTGTGGTCACTCAAAATCTTGCTACAAATTTCATAATCCTTATCGGATTTGAATTCCATTATGGATATATTAGTCGGAGAGAATTGTTTGATTTTCTCTATATCGTAGTATATAAAATCGTCATTATATAAATCATTCGGGTTATGTAAATAAAATTTTGCTTTGAATTTGTAATCAATTCCGTTGATAATCTCTTTTTTGGCATAAACCACAGAAAATTTGAATCTGCTATCTACTTCAGGAAATAATCTAACTTTGGAATCTTTATTTGATTCATTATACCCTCTATTTTCAAAAGAAGATAACTCAATCAACCTATAATCCTCTATTAACATTTTCCTGAGCATATTTGCACCTTCGTCAGTTTGGAAGCCTGAAGGCACAAGCAAGCAGTACAAAGCATCATCCTTGATAATTTGGAAATCTCTTTCCATAAAGAATTTGTAAAAATTCGGGTCGCCGGAACTTTGGTGAGAGTATTTTGAATAAAGGTATTGAGTGTATTTCTTGTAATTTTCTGTATATGAATTCCATTTTGCTTTAAATTCATCGTTAGTATTGATTTGCAAATCAAACCATTTGTTAAATTTAAGGACATCCATTTCAAATTTGCCTTGTTTCGCAAACTCCTTTTTCACTGGTTTAATAGCTTCCCAAGGCGGATTGCTGATAATTCCGTCAAAACCGCGTTGAGCCTTTGGTAATGGATTGCCATGCTTATCAAAAAAGCAGAAGAAATATTCCAGCGGAAAAAATAATGCATCGGCGAATTCGGATTCCTCTTTCAATTTATTACGGATATTATCTTTAATACTATTAACATTTTCCAGCAATGCAGGATTGAAAATATCATATAAATAACTGTTTCGGATAAGATGCAATTCAATAATTTCGGCTTTGAAATTCTCAGTTATTATACTAATCTGCAAATCAAAATCTATATCGGATAAAGAATCTCCTTTTATGAAATTCATTCCCAAATTTGGTAAAATATGTTCTTTTTCTTCCGGTAAATATCTGAAATTATAGATTTGCGGATTGAGTTTAACGGCTTCCTTCCAAATATTTGTTTTTGCAGTATCAATCGCTCTTTCATCTTTATCAGCACCAAAAATGTGTCTGACTATAATCTTGGAAATCAGAAAAAGTTCATTACCGGTTATAAAATCCATATCCTTACGGAACTGGTCAACAATTCTAACATTTATAGGCGTATTCGCCAGAGTTTTGCTTTCGAATTGACTTGCCCATTCAGTAGATTCTTTCAGCCGCTCATAATGAGTATATATTCTCCTTAATACCTTTATCAAAAAGCTTCCACTACCCGATGTGCTGTCAATAATTTTTATTGAAGCGATTTTATCAGTCAACGAGTGAACAAGATTTTCATCTAAGTTGCTTTTTTTCAATTCAGCAATCAGTTCATTTACAGGTTGCTCAAAAAGTGAATCTACAATCAAATCAGCCATATAGACAGTAATTGAAGCAGGGGTATAATAAATTCCTTCATCTTTTCGGTTTTCAGCTATCCATGTTTCATAAGCTTTACCGAAAATGTCTTCGTTAATTTTTCTATAATTATAATGAACCAAACCTTTACCAAAAGTGCTTGACCATTTATCTAATCCAAGTATTAGTTCGAATACTCTTCGGAAAGTGGTTAAGTTAGATTTGTTTTTGTCAACATAATCCCAAAAATAATGGTCGAAAAGTTCGGTATTATAGAAATCTTGAAAAAATTTCTCAATAACATTGAAAAAATTAGAAAATACTTGTTGATTCCCTTTTACCCCCCATCTGTAATCTACTTTTTCAAATTCATCTTGAATAAAGCGATAGGGAATTAAACCGTAATCCTCGAGAGTTTTAATAAAAATGAATTTATTCAGGAAAAGCACAACAACTTCTTCATGAGAAAAATTTGCATTACTTATCATCTTGACATAACTAAATTCTGAGTACCATTTTTTCAAATCATTAAAAAATGCCGTGTCCAAATCATGCGTATATTCATCATCTTCCCGTCGCCGAAGGACATCCCACATATTCCCGGTATTAATGTAATCATCAATCAAATCAACAAAAGTAGTACTTGAAAAAGGTTCGAATTTGATTAGAGAATTACGATTGAAAATATAAACATGCTCGACATTTGTTAAAATCACATATTCAACATTACGTTTGCTGAGGTAATTTTTAATCTGATTTTCATGTTTTCTGTAATTGAAATCAAATCGAGTTAGAGCATTTTTGGAATCTTTATAAGAAAAAAGCGGTTTAAGTTCGATACATATAGGATTCCCTGTACCTCTATCATGCAAAATGAAATCAATAAATCGCCCTTCGATATTGACTTCCGGTTTAACTTCACCTTCAAAAATATTTTTCATGAATTCGTAAAACAGCTGTCCTGTTGCAGTTTCCGATTTTACTTTACTTCTTAGGGACGCAATATAATCATTGATTGGTTCGAAGTCAAATTTAACCGAACTTACAGTGTCATAAGGAATAATTTCCTGTTTGAAAAAGTCGCTAATTGATTTTAAAATTTCTTGTTTTGTCATAATTTGTATTTATATAAAATTTAAACCAAGATTGACATGCAAACACTTTCACTGCCGTTTACCCTACGGTGTAGTAGTTTCTCTCATGAAATTCATGTTTTCAAAAGGTAGTGAATCAATCAATAAGTCATGGAAATTAATTTTCCCTTTGGCAGCGAGGATTTCGAAACCAACCAGATTACCATCAGAATCAAAATCAGCTACTACGCCATCAGTAATTTCATCACTTTCGATACTTTTTTTATCGCTGAGTATGATATAGAATGTGTCCGTGTCCTTGATGTATTTTAATTTCATTTTTATTTTCCTTTATCATAAATATTATTTCTGTCAAAAAATGCTGTTCAACCCCCTACTCCCACTCGATGGTGCCGGGTGGCTTGCTGGTGATGTCGTAAACGACGCGGTTGATGCCACGCACTTCGTTGATAATGCGGTTGCTCATGCGGGCAAGCACTTCGTAGGGCATTGGGTACCAATCGGCGGTCATGCCGTCCACGCTGGTCACGGCGCGAAGTACGGCGGTGTTCTCGTAGGTGCGCTCGTCACCCATGACGCCGACTGATTTCACGGGCAGCAAAACGGCGAATGCTTGCCAGATTTCGTCGTAAAGCCCGGCGTTGCGGATTTCGTCGAGATAGATTTCGTCGGCTTTTTGGAGGGTTACGATTTTATCTTTGGTGATGTCACCCAAAATTCGGATGCCGAGTCCGGGACCCGGGAATGGATGACGATTTACAAACCATTCGGGTACTCCGAGTTCGCGACCGACTGCACGTACTTCGTCTTTGAATAGCTCGCGAAATGGTTCTATGATTTTGAGATTCATTTTTTCGGGCAGCCCGCCAACGTTGTGGTGGGATTTGATGGTTGCCGATGGACCTTTGACGGAGACTGACTCGATGACATCGGGGTACAGTGTGCCTTGGGCGAGCCATTTCGCATCATTGAATTTTGTGGCTTCCACTTCGAAAACTTCGATGAATTTGTTGCCGATGATTTTACGCTTCTTTTCGGGGTCGCTTACTCCGCTGAGGGCGTCCAGGAACAGCTTCTCGGCGTCTATGATGTCAACGGATATATCGAAATGGTGCTTGAACAAATCGTAAATCTGGCGGCTTTCGTTCAGTCGCATCAAGCCGGAATCAACGTGGATGCAATGCAATTTATCGCCAATTGCTTTGTGCAGTAGCACGGCAAGCACGGTAGAATCTACTCCTCCGCTGAGGGCGCAAATCACTCCCCCATCGCCGACTTTCTCGCGAATATCTGCGATAGCTTGTTCGATGAATGATGTTGGTGACCAGATTGCTTCTACTTTGCAAATTTTTCGCAAGAAGTTATTCAAAATTATGTTGCCTTGCTCGGAGTGATGCACCTCGGGGTGGAATTGCACGCCGAAAATCTGTTTGTCAGCCGAACGAATTGCACAAACGGGCGAATTGTCCGAATGAGCAATGATTTCAAATCCTTTTGGAGGAGCCGTGAGTGCGTCGCCGTGTGACATCCAGACAGTAGTTGCAGCATTAACTCCATCAAAAAGGTCGTCAAATGAGTCAATTCTCAAAGTTGCTCTGCCATATTCGCGTTTTGCGGCTTTGTCCACCTCGCCGCCGAGTTGGTATGCTGTAAGTTGCAAGCCGTAGCAGATGCCAAGTACGGGAATTCCGAGCTCAAAAACGTTGAATCCGGGAATTGGAGCATCACTTTCAAATACGCTCGAAGGTCCGCCGGAAAGGATGAGTCCGTTTGGGTTGATGTCTTGGAGCGCTTCCAATTTGACAGAAAATGGGTGAATTTCGCAGTAAACGCCGAGTTCACGGACTTTGCGGGCTATCAATTGTGTGTATTGAGAGCCAAAGTCTAAGATTACGATTTTTTCAGATATGTTCATGATGAAATTTATTTATGTTTGTAAAATTTGTTTCTTGGGAATGAGGCTTGCATAGTGTTCGTTCAAATTGTGTTGTGACGAGCTCAAAAGCACTAAACAAGCCCCGGACTTGAGTGAGCAGATTATACAAGGTTGTCTCATAATGGCAACTTTTGCATTTCAAAACTGTTCACTCCACCAAAAATCTTTAATACAAAATCCCCCTTAATCCCCCTTTGACAAAGGGGGAAAGCGAGCTTGTGAGCAGGGGGATTTTTCAATAATTTAAAATCTCCACTTATATCACGCCCTAAGAGAAATTTTCTACATTTTTGAGACAGTCCCAAAGCGAGCTTGTGAGCAGGGGGATTTTTCAATAATTTAAAATCTCCACTTATATCACGCCCTAAGAGAAATTTTCTACATTTTTGAGACAGTCCCATTATATAAGTATAGTCAATAGTAATCATTATTAACACTAATTTCATAAAAATTCAATCTCAAATATATTGATTTTTCGGCACTTAAAAAAGCAGAGCGAAAATATAGTCTGCTGAAAAAATTATTCTTTCAAATGTCGTTCAAGTTTGCTATTTTTGCACTTGGATTGTTCGGTGTGTAGCGCAGCCCGGTAGCGTACTTCGTTCGGGACGAAGGGGTCGGAGGTTCAAATCCTCTCACACCGACAAAATTCCCTGCTTAAATCGCTTTTCATATTCAATCAATCTTCATATTCATAAGCAAATATCAACATTTGTGCAGCATTGTTAATGCACGAAAACATTGATTAACACGAGGTTAACAGAGTCGGTAGCAATTAACACAACATTATTGATTCCTTAATATTGTGTTCAAATTCGAAGTGTACTTTTGATAAATAAAATTAAAAGGAAAATTGAAACGAATGGAAAGCAAAAACATATTATTTATCTGCGGTTCGCTGAATCAAACTACAATGATGCACGCAATCTCAAAACACCTCGAGGATTACAACTGCTTTTTCACACCTTACTATGCTGATGGCTACATTGATGTTTTAGCTCGAAAAGGTTATCTTGACTTTTCGATTTTGGGCGGAAGTTTCAAAGGAGCGTCTATGAATTACCTTTGGAAGGAAAATCTTCGCGTGGATTACTATGGCAATTCGTATAATTATGACTTGGTTGTCACATGCAGTGACTTGCTTGTTCCCAAGAATATCCAAAATAAGAAGCTGATACTCGTGCAAGAAGGCATGACTGACCCTAAGAATTTTGCATATTATTTGGTGAAGTGGTTTAAATTCCCGCGATACATTGCAAGCACGTCAACAAATGGCTTATCCGACGCCTATGACGTCTTTTGTGTAGCATCTGAGGGTTACAAGCAGCTATTCGTGCAAAATGGCATCAAAGAGGAGAAAATACGCGTTACAGGCATTCCGAATTTTGATAATTGCCAACAATACGCCAATAATGAGTTCCCATATAGGAATTTTGTTTTAGTTGCCACTTCCGATTCGCGCGAAACATTCAAATACGAGAACAGGAAAAAATTTATCGAATATTCAGTAAAAATTGCCAATGGAAAGCAATTAATTTTCAAATTACATCCTAACGAAAATCACGAAAAAGCAACCGGCGAAATCAATAAATACGCTCCCGAAGCATTGGTTTATACGCAAGGAAATATACATGAAATGATTGCTAATTGCGATGTGCTGATCACTAAATATTCGACTGTGGTTTATACAGGAATTGCTTTGGGGAAAGAAGTTTATTCATATTTTGAAATTGATGATTTGAAACAAATGACACCTATACAAAATGGCGGTACATCGGCATTCAATATTGCTCAGGAATGTTTGAAATTGCTCAATAATAAAAAGCTGACCAAAAAAGAACCCAAAACCGTAAAACTAAAAAATAGAATCAAGAATTATGTCAGCTCTCTCGCGGGAGTTCTGTGAGCAATAGCTTGAAGATAGTCGTTGTTATTCAAGCTCGAATGAGTTCGACAAGGTTTCCGGGGAAAGTGCTTCAAAAAGTACTTGGAAAGCCTTTGCTATTGCATCAATATGAGCGAATTGCAGAATCGAAGTTAGAACCTTTGATTGTAGTCGCTACAAGTACCGATGAAAGTGACGAGCCGATTGTTGAGTTATGCAAACTCCACGGAATCAACTGTTTCAGGGGCAACCTTAATGATTTACTGGATAGGCATTACAAAGCGGGTTTGGCATATGAAGCAGACGCAATCGTCAAAATTCCGTCTGATTGTCCACTAATTTCACCGACAGCGATTGACATAGTTTTAACAAAATACATTGAATTTTATCCCGAAATTGACTATGTAAGCAATCTCCACCCAGCGAGCTATCCTGATGGCAATGATGTAGAGATCATAAGCATGAAAGCATTGCAAAACGTTTGGCAAAATGCAAGCAAGGACTTTGAACTAGAACATACGACTCCTTACATTTGGGAAAATCCCGAATTATTTCGTATCGAAAATATAACATGGGAAAGCGGATTAGATTATTCCAAGAGCCATCGCTTCACGATTGATTATCCAGAAGATTTACTGTTTATCAAGGCGATTTATGAGAATTTATATCCGAAAAAGCAATATTTCGAGCTTGAAGATATTTTGGAATTATTGCAGGAAAAGCCGGAAATCATGGAACTAAACAAGGATTACGCAGGTGAGTATTGGTATAAAAATCATCTGAGCGAACTAAAAACAATAATAAATTATTAAAATTTTAGGGTAAATATTTTGAAAATTCACAGCGAAAAGGAATTGACTCAATTCGCAAAAAATGTACGCCAACATATACTCAAAATGTCCACGAACGGAGGATGCTTTGCCGGCGCCTCACTTTCGATGGTTGAACTCGTTACGTACTTGTACAATAACTACATGAATATCAGCAAGGACTTGCTTGTCTCAGATGAGCGTGATTTCTTGTTCTTATCGAAAGGACATGCTGTGCCGGCTCTCTATGGTGCATTTGCCGAACTTGGCTGGATAGATGCGACAAGATTTAATAACCATCTTAAAATTAAAGATGATATTTATTGGCATCCGAACACGAATATTCCGGGAATTGAATTTCATTCAGGTTCACTCGGTCATGCGTTACCAATCGCGGTGGGAGTAGCATTATCAGTGAAAATTGACAAATTAAATAATAAAGAAATTGTCATACTCGGTGACGGCGAATTAAACGAGGGTTCCAATTGGGAAGCCGTAATGGTGGCAGCATCGAAAAATCTCGACAATTTAATTATTATCATTGACAGAAATAAATTTCAAGCAAATCTCCAAACCGAACATTTGTTGCCAATCGAGCCGATTGCAGATAAATTTCTCTCATTTAATTGCGGAGTCCGACGCATTAACGGTCACTCATTCGAGGAAATCAGACAATCACTCGATGATGTGCCTTATTCATATGGCAAACCAAGCGTGATAATCGCTGATACTATAAGAGGGAAGGGTATAAAAGAATGGGAAAATAAAGCAGACAAGTGGTTCTGCAACATTAGTAACGATGAATATCATTTGTTAAAGAAGGAAATTGCATGAATTCCTCAATAACAAACTATGAGCAATTGATTTATCAACTCTGCCAAAAAGACCTCTCGCTTGTTGTGATGACTGCGGAAAACAGAGCCGCTATTCGCAATATACCCGAGAAGTTAGGCGAGCGTTTTGTTGATGTTGGGATTTGCGAAATGACATTAGCGGGAGCTGCCGCAGGAATGGCACTTAGAGGTAAAAAACCTATAATTCATGCTTTAGCAATGTTTCTAACCGGTAGAGCTTTTGAATTTGTTCGTACAGATATCGGTTACCCGAAACTGCCTGTCAAACTTGTTGGCTATATTCCCGGAATATTGTCAACGGCAAATGGTGCCACTCATCAAGCAGTTGATGATGTGGGTCTGATGACGGGCATTCCGGGTATGAATGTATTCGCACCGGCTGATATTGATGATTTATTGATTTGTTTGCCGCAAATTATCGAAAGCGACGAGCCATACTACATTCGCTATACTGATAATCCAAAAATCATTAATCACAAAATGCAATTCGAAATTGGCAAAGCCGAGCAAATTAAAGATGGCATTAATGTTACAATATTCAGCTACGGACCAATGCTCAAGCAAGGACTTATTGCTTCTAAGAAACTCGAAGAATTGGGGATTTCTGTCAGACTTTTCAATTTAAGGACAGTAAAGCCGATTGATACTGAGGCGATTTTGAATGCCGCACTTGAAACGCAACTCATCGTCACGCTCGAAGACCATTTTGAGTCAACAGGCATGTATTCTATAGTTTGTCGAATATTAAATAGCAACAGATTATTTTGTCCTGTATTGCCGATGGGATTGAAAGATAAATATTTCAAACCGGCACATAACATTGATGATATTTTATTGCACGAAGGTTTAGCCGGTAGTTTAATAGCAAACAGAATTTACGATGAATTCAAAAGGAGCAAATAAGATGTCCAACACCGTAAGGTTGAACGAAGATTACCCGAAAATTGAAATCTCGAAAGGATTGCTTTCAAGAGCAGAAAAATTAATCCCTGCAACTACACAAACTTTGGCAAAAGGACCCGGACAACATGTTCGGGGAATTGCACCTCATTATTTGGAAAGAGGTTCCGGTGCTCACGTTTGGGATGTTGATGGCAATGAATATATTGACTACACCATGGGCGTCGGACCTTTATCGCTCGGATATTGCTATCCGAGTGTTGACCAAGCGATTAGAGAACAGCTCGAAAGCGGAATAACATTTTCCCTTATGCACCCTTTAGAAGTTGAAGTAGCCGAATTAATTTCATCAATCATCCCGAATGCAGAAGCAGTAAGATACAGCAAGACGGGATGTGACGTTACTACAGCTGCTATTCGCTTAGCCAGAGCTTTTACCGGGAAAAACAAAGTTCTATGTTGTGGTTATCACGGTTGGCATGATTGGTATATCGCCGTTACAGACCGCAATAAAGGCATACCGCAAGAAGTCACAGATTTGACATATACTTTTGCTTATAATGACATTGATAGCGTTTTGAATTCAATTGATGACGATACAGCTGCAATTATACTCGAGCCGGTAGTTTTCGAGGAGCCGAGAGATAATTTCCTTCACAAATTACGTGAAATATGCACAGAAAAAGGCATAGTTTTAATTTTCGATGAAATGTGGACCGGTTTCCGAATGGCTCTGGGTGGTGCTCAAGAATATTTCGGCATCAAAGCGGATTTGGCTACATTCTCGAAAGCGGTTGCTAACGGAATGCCCTTGTCAATTCTTACAGGTAGAGCCGATATTATGCAATTGCTCGAAAAAGATGTCTTTTTCTTTACAACGTTTGGTGGTGAGGCATTGTCATTGGCAGCAGCGAAAGCGACCATAGAAGAAATGCAACAAAAAGATGTTATTTCAGCCTTGCATAATAAAGGCTCAATTCTCAAAGACGGTATCAAATCTATGATTCAAGAGATTGGGATTGATTTTGTTGGAATTACCGGTTATCCATTCAAGACGGTGATTACTTTCGATGCAAAAGCCGGAAATCCACTAATAATGAAATCATACATGCAGCAAGAGTTCCTGAAACGCGGCATTTTGTGGTCAGGATTTCACAATATGTCATATTCCCATTCCGATGAAGATATTTCATATACTTTGAAAGCATATTCCGAAGTCTTAGTTATGCTCAAAAAAGCCATAGAAACGGACAACCTCGAAAATAGTTTACTTGGAACACCAATCGAGCCTGTGTTCAGAAGAGTTGGCAATTTTAACATTAAACCGAAGAATTAATATGGAAATATTTTCATTGAAAGGAAAGGTTGCTATCGTAACCGGAGCAACAGGTTTAATAGGTCAGTATCATTGCAAAGCTTTATCGGAAGCGGGTGCAAACGTTGTAGTAACGGACATGGATATTGACAAGTGCACGGCACTATCCGAAAGTATGCCAACTAAATCAATTGGAATTGCTTGTGATATCACAAAAAAAATTGAGCTATATTCCTTACTTTCCGACACAATCAGTATGTTCGGGAAAGTGGACATACTTGTCAATAATGCTGCAATTAATGATATGGTGGAAATTCCTCTGAACTCGCTGGATGAATCAAAATTTGAAAATTACAGCTTAGATTTTTTCAGAAAAATAATTGATGTCAACGTTACGGGCATGTTTCTGACTTCGCAAGTGATTGGTAGCGAAATGGCTGAAATCAAAAGCGGTAGCATAATAAATATTGCTTCCACATACGGAATTGTAGCGCCCGACCAATCTTTGTACTTGGACAGAGACGGCAATCGCAAAATGTACAAATCTCCCGCTTACCCCACAACAAAGGGTGCTGTCATATCATTCACCAAATATTTGGCTGCGTATTGGGGTAAAAGCGGAGTCCGTGTGAATGCACTTTCGCCCGGCGGAGTTGAAAATAGACAAGATGAATTCTTCATCCAAAAATACTCCGAACGAACACCACTCGGACGCATGGCTCAACCCGATGAATATATGGGTGGACTTGTTTTTTTAGCATCTGATGCTTCTTCTTACATGACAGGCGCCAATCTCGTTATTGATGGCGGTTGGACAATTTGGTAAATTAATTAATTATAAGGATAAAAAATGAGTAATTCAGAAAGATTTGTAAAAGTCGGTGAAAAAAGCATCGGCGATGGATTTCCGGTTTATGTAATAGCCGAAATTGGGATTAACCACAACGGCTCGGTTGAATTAGCGAAAAAGATGATTGCAGGAGCTTCAGCAGCGGGTGTTGATGCCGTTAAATTCCAAAAACGCACTCCTGAACTATGCGTGCCGAAAGACCAATGGAATATCGAACGTGACACTCCTTGGGGCAGAATGACTTATATTGACTATCGTCACAAAGTGGAATTTGGCATTGATGAATATGACGAGATTGATAAATTCTGTAAATCGCATGGTATATCATGGCTTGCCTCTTGTTGGGATGAAACTGCAGTTGATTTCATTAATAAATATGATGTGCCCTTTTTCAAAGTTCCTTCAGCTTGTCTGACAGACCACAAACTAATTATGAAAACAAAAGTAACGGGCAAACCTGTGATGATTTCGACGGGGATGTCAACAATTGAAGAAATTGAAACCACAATTAATCTAATGGGTTTTGAAAATTTGATGGTTGCTCATGCTACTTCGACTTACCCATGTAAAGTTTCGGAATTGAACTTGAATGTAATCAAATCCTATCGCGAAAATTATCCCGATACGCCAATTGGTTACTCGGGACATGAAGTGGGACTATCACCTACTTGGGCGGCAGTAACTTTGGGAGCAAACTTCGTTGAGCGACACATTACATTAGACCGCTCAATGTGGGGCACCGACCAAGCTGCTTCAGTCGAAATCGGTGGCTTCATAAGGCTTGTCCAAAATATTCGCGATATTGAGCAAGCTTTGGGAGACGGCGTTAAAAGAATTTACGAAAGCGAAATGTCCTCAAGAATCAAGCTTCGAAGGGTTAAGTAACTACTCTATGAAAAATGAAATTCATTATTCGCGTATATTAGAGCGCCTTTACAACAAAGTACAACAGATTGACATTACTGACAACGATAAAATAGTTATCTTCAGCGACTTTCATCTTGGAAACCGTGGCAGGAAAGATGATTTCCTTCATAATTCTGAGCTTTTTATCAAAGTGCTGAGAGAACATTATCTTGAAAAAGGATATAAATTAATTTTAAACGGTGATATTGAGGATTTATATAGGTTCGACATCAGTAAAATCGCCGAATCTTGGAGTGATTTGTTTGATCTTTTCAACGAATTCAACAAGAAGGGAAATTTGTTTAAAATAATTGGCAATCATGATTACTTGCTTTGTAAACAACGCAAGCCGGAGGTTAACAAGAAAATTCTCCAAGGTTTGAAATTGAAATACAAGGATAATGATATTTTCATTTATCATGGGCACCAAATTTCTAATTTCATAGAGACATTCAACCTTCTAAGCTTGTATTTGATTAAATATATTGTCACTCCTTTGGGAATTCATAATAATACAGTTTCGATTAACAGCATAAAAAAATTCAAGACCGAAATCCGTGCCTATAATTTTTCAGCCCGGAAGAAGATTATCTCTATTATTGGACACACTCACAGACCGCTTTTCGAATCAATGTCAAAAATTGATGCACTCAATATGCTGATTGAAAAATATCTGCGATTATTGCACAAAACTGTAAACGAGAATAAAGAGTTTATAATTCATAAAATTTCCTTGTTGCGAACCGAATTCAATAACCTTCGTAAAAATGGTGAAAATTATTTTCTAAAAAAAGGAATTTACGGCGATGAATTGCTTGTGCCTTGTTTGTTCAATTCTGGAGCTGTCATTGGGAAACGAGGTATGACGGCTCTCGAAATTAAAAAAGGTAAAATATATTTGGTCTATTGGTTTGATTCAAACAAGAGTAAACGATATTTGAACTACGACAACGTAAAGAGCAAGCAATTCAAAGACACGCAGTATTACAAAGCAATACTAAAAAAAGAGAGTCTCGATTATATTTTCAATCGGATAAAATTATTGGCGTAATTTGCAAAGACGTCTTTTATATTCGAGAACGTCTATTATGCTTGAATATAGTTTATTATCTTTGTAAATGATTTTGAGTACAAGCAAAAAAATATTGAAATTCAAAGTTAGTGTAATAGTGCTTTTAGCATTAATTGCCCTAACGCAGAATTTATATTCTCAAACCGATACTGACTCAACCGACATCAGGGACTATCGGGATTCCATCATTCGCATACCGAACCACAGGCACGGAAAAATGTTCATGCTTGATTCGACTGCAGCAACAAGCATTTCAAAACGCGATTTCCAATTTGTAAATTATACAGGATTGAGCGATATTTTGAGTAGCAAAAGCGATTTTTATCCTCTTTCGCTCGGCTCATACGGTTTGTTCAATCATTTCATGGTTGATGGCGGAATGCCTTCGGCTATTTCATTTGCATCGAACGGCAGACCTTTGACAGATGTCGGATATGGCAATTTCAATCCCGAACTCATAGCACCGGAATTTTTGGAAAGCATCGAAATATTTTATGGCTCGAAGGCTTCAATTTTTGGCGATAATTCCCCGGGTGCATTTGTAAATATTCAAGAAGTCCGCCACAATACCCAAAAGCCATTCACAAAAATATGGATTGCTCAAGGTGGTGCAGAATTTTTAGCTGCTGACGGAATTATCTCGCAAAATTTTCATCCTGAATGGAATTTCACATTCGGGTTCAGGAATATCAATGCTGATGGGCGTTTTTCAAACAATTGGGTCCATTCTTGGAATACTCGGATATTATTGCGTTGGAGCCCTGATGATTCGACTTCACTAACTTTCACCGAATCGTTTTCAAATCATGGCCACGGAAATAGCGGTGGAATCAATACTCATTCTGAACAAGATTTATACGACGAATTATCATCGCGTCCTTTGTTCGATGGGCTAAACGAGAGAATTTTCCGCCACGATTTGAATCTGTCATTTTCCAAAATTTTCCCGACAAATTCTGCAATTACATTAACAGCATACTTTTCACATGCCGATTATGAGCGCTCATCCGGCAGAAATTTCAGTTTCGGTCCTGCTGATACAAGTCGGCATATTTACAAAAACGGATTTCATTATTATGGCATTTCGGGCAGATACGAACAAAAGCTTTTCGGATTTATGAATTTCAAAACCGGTGGCTACTTCGACCGACGCCAAGCCGACGAATCGTATATTCATGGTGAAGTAAAGGGCGTTTCATTTGCGGGATTTGGGCATTTAGCTTTCAATCTTTCAGATTATTTGGTGCTTTCCGGTGGTACAAGACTGTTTACATTGTATGAAAATGTCGGTGTAGCAATCGGAGCCAATTTGTTGATGAAAATTTCGGATAAAAGCACTCTCGAATTCGATATATCGCGTTCTAATCGTCTTCCCCACCCTGCCGAAGGACTAAATTTGCTGAGTGAAGAGCATTATACGGCATTTGCTTTGTTTAATCACAAGTTCGGCGAATCTACCAACTTTAGGCTCAAAGCATTTGGAAAAAGAATCAACGATTTCATTGCTAGACAAGCGGCTATCACAGGCAGAGACACATTGTCCGGGCTCATCTTAAGCAATGCCGGTAGCGTGGAAATGTTGGGGTTGCAAAGCACAATTGATTTCAAAGTAGGCAAAGACTTCACAGTGTTGATGCGTTTGTGGAGCTATCCGATGGCATCAGGTGATTACAAAGATAAATTCCCGCTCCTTTACGGCGGAGTGCGATTCTTCTACACTTATTCACCGGGCAGAAGTATTTTGAGAGTTGGGCTTGATTTAAAAGCATCAAGCGGCAGCACAAGCTATTCCTACATGCCATTGAGCAGAACATATTATAGCTCGGATTTTGAATCGGACTTCACTCCTCACGGATTGGATGCATTTATCGAAATAAAAATTGGGACGGCATATTTCAAAGGCTCGTTTATGAATTTGCTATCTACGAATTACCATCAAGTTGCCCTGTATCCCGATTTGACGCGAAATTTCAGGATGAGTGTCAATTGGGCATTTTTGGAATAATCAAGCGTTTTTGAATTTCAATTTCTCTTTCACAAATAATCGTACTTTCGGCTCAAGATATAATGCGATTACTGCACATACTGCACCTGCCATAACATCAACCATGTAGTGATAGCGTAAGTAGATTGTGGAAACAATCAAAGACAATCCAAAAATTAAAATTGGGTAGCGAAAGATTGATTTATTTCGGAATACAACGTATATATTAACCAAGGTAACCATCGTATGCCCGCTCGGCATACAATCGCGATTGACAAAATCGGCAGGATTCATTACTCCGTCAGGAATTCCGCCTCCACTATTAACAACATTGCGGAAAAAGTCTGTAAGAAATAAACCGGGTAATTCCAAATCCATTGCGAAAAAGTCATGAATGAAAAACCGTGGTCCAATTGCCGGCATGATGAAATACAGCAAATAAGACGTATAAAAAGCAAACAAGATTATTCGTGAAAATTCGCCCAATTTCTTATCTTCGCGTTTTAGGTGCAACTCTATGCCATGAGCCAAAGGCATAAAAAAGTAAAGCATATAACTCGTTTGCATGAATTCTGTCAATGCGGGAAACGCAAATTGATAAATCCATTCAGTCGGATTGACACCAAATATAGCCTTATCCCACGCAATCAAAGTCAAATCATATAAATTGGGATTGAGCATTGGAATGTAGTTCTGGATTTGGTCATAAACAATGAATATCAAGGGCGCTATGTAAACTCGTCTGAATAAAGTGAACAATCTGCCGGCTTTGAATTTCTCGTCAATAGTCGCAATAGAAACTATTCCTGCCATAATTAATATATTTATATAAATCAATGTGATTGAACCATCAATATACGGAGAAAAAAATATGGCAAGCAAAGTATAAACGCTCAAAATGCTTAGTGAATAGATGTCCGACATTTTGAGAATTTCTTTCAAATTGAATTGTAGGAGTGGCTCTTTGATTTTGTCAATCATTGCGTTGTTCTCTGATTTTATCAAACAAATTCACAAGTTCGGTTAGAGATAGCTGTTCCGGGCGTTTACTCAGTGTAGCTTCAATTGAAGGTGCAAGTTGAGCAAGTCTTTCTTTCGGGAGATAATTTTTGATAGAATTCGAAATCATTTTCCGACGCTGATTGAACAAAGTTTTTATAAATTTCATGAAATCGTCATAATACTGCTGTTCGATTTGCTTATTCATCTCAAGTGATATAACACCGGACGTCACCTTTGGAGCAGGATAGAAACTTCCCGGAGCAATATCAAAATGATACATCGGAGTGCTCACCATCCATGCAGCAATTGAAGTGATGCCATAAATTCGGCTTCCTTCTTGCGACGTAATTCGTTGCCCAACTTCCTTTTGCACTGTTAACACAATATTTTCTATTATATCCCTGTTTTCAAGCAGTTTAAACAAAATTTCGGTAGATATATTGTATGGAATATTGCCGATAACTTTAATTTTTTTGTTGCCGTATTGCTTATAGATTTTCATGAAATCTAAATCAAGAATGCTTTGGTGAATGATTTTTAAATTTGAAAATTTGTCTGCTTTAAATTTTTCATTTAGGTATGAAATTGCATGTTCATCAAGTTCGACAGCGACTAATTTGATTTGATTGCCTAACAGAATTTCAGTCAAAGCGCCCATACCGGGACCGATTTCAATAACAATATCATCGGAGACAACATTGAGAAGAGATACTATTTTTGAAGAGATGTTTTTATCAGTAAGGAAATTTTGACCGAATGATTTTTTGGGTTTAACCTTTTCCAAAGTTTACCACCTTGAACAATGTTCGAACAATTTTAGGTAAGTATCATTGATTGATTCAGAAATCACTTTCACTTCGGAAATAACAGGCAAAAAATTCGTATCTCCATTCCAACGTGGAAGTACATGGAAATGCAAATGTGAGGGCACCCCTGCGCCGGCTGCTCTGCCTAAATTAGCCCCAATATTAAAACCCTGAGGCGAGTAAACGTCATTCAATACACCTACGCATCGTCTCGTGAGTGCGGAAATATCAGCAAAAACTTCATCAGGTAAGGCAAGAATGTCATTTGTATGAATTTTGGGAGCAATCAACAGGTGACCGTTATTGTAGGGGAATTTATTCATCATCACAATTGCATGATTGGAAGTATGCAAAACGAGATGCTCGCGAGGATGTTCGAAATCGCTTACAGCGACGCAAAAGAAACAAACCTCGCCTTGCGAGTCTTGCTCTTTGAAAGAATCAATGTATTGTGCTCTCCAAGGTGACCACAGCCTTTCCAAAGCTACTCCGTTATAATTCAACAAAAAAATAACCGATTCATCCTGTAGTTTGGATTATCAACTTACAAGAGAATCGGTTCTGAAAATTTAACTATTATAGACCGAGTTTAACAGCCCATCTCAAATCTACACCAACTTGCAAAGCGTTTACACGCCAGCTTTCTTGGCTCGAAAGATTTGTTACACCAAAGTTATAATACATTGCCGGAACAATAGTCAAAGTTTTGACCAAAATTTCATATTGAACGCCGGCTTTGATACCGAGACGAAAAGCATTTGAATTCGGTATGTCGCCTTCTTTGATAACTATTGTTCTGTCATTATCAATATAACGGTAGCCTAATTGGTCAATTGCATCTTGATTCCTTCTAAACTGAGCTTCAAGTGGTTGCAATAATTCATAACGTTGGTCCTGAGTCTTTGTAAGTGCAAAGTCGAAAGTTGGTCCAATTGTGAAACCTAATCCCATACCCGGAATTGGATTGATTTTATAACAAACTTCAGCCGATACAACCGAGTAATCAATCTGTTGAGTATGCCTTGTTGAGGAATTGATTATGGTCTCACCATCAGGGTTACCTTGACTATCTACAATAGTAATTAATGAAGGAATCGGCTCTTCAGTAGTTTCCATAAAAGCCGGCATAGTGGAATAGAGGACCCTGAAAATAAAAGAGGACGTTGAAGCAGCAGCATCTTTTCCCAAATGTTGCTCGAAACTGAAACCTACATAAAACCCATTATCATTTCCATTTACGAATCTTGGACAAATTGCTTCGTCGAAAGATGCCAAATCAACACTATGAATTGAACGATTGTAACCAAACACCGGACCAATATAGATAGGGACTTCTTCGGTTGTCACAAAGATTGGTGTAGGTGCAGACGTTTGCCCAAAAACAGTTAATGTAGAGAACATAGCCGAAATCAAGAGAACAGGTAGAATACGTAACTTCATAAAGACCACCTTAAATTAATTATTTAATGATTACAAACATAATATTTTTTTCAAAACTATCGCTCCTAAAATGAAGCATATATGAACCGCTTTGCAAATCACCGATACTAAACATTTGCTCGTGCAAACCTCTTTCCAAAGCGGGGAGCGTACCCAACGACTTTGTGTTGCCGAATAAATCAGAAATATCTATAGCGATATCATCCATTTTTCTATCAGTCAAAATCTTCAATTTCATCTCATCGTGTACAGGATTTGGGTAAATATTAATATCTTGAAAATTAGCCAAAAATTGTACATGTCTTAAGTCAAAAATACACAAATCATTTAACTTAGTCTTAATATTTTTTTCATCAGGCACAAAACACTCATCAGAACTGACTTTTATAGTCCAAGTCTTTTCTTTTTCCGGTGGTAATAAGCCCAGAGCCTTTATTTCAATTGACCATTGTGAATTCTCAGATACTTTTATTAATCTTTCACCAAAAATAAGTTCCAATTTATCAAAAAATATGCTTTTATACAATAAATATTTATTCATAATTCCATTTTTTTCGATATTTAAGTAAATTTCTTCGTCTAAAATGAAAAAATAGTCTTTTCTGAGGTCTAAGATGAACTTAAATGAAACAAGTGTATCCGCATCACTATGAAAATTTCCTGAGAAATTGAATGTAACAGTATCATCAACATCGTATATAATGTCTTCATTTTGATTGATAGTAATGCCTGCAGCCGGGAGTTGAAGTTCGAAACTTCGCTCTATTTCAAATTCTCCGAATAGTTCGATGTTAATTGTAAGTGAGCCTGTAACATTGCGTTCGAGATAGTATTCAAATCCATAAATTACCGTTTCGTTCGGTTCGAGAGACTTTGGCTCAAAATTCTTTATTCGAGCCATTATCGCGGGATTGTCCGTTTTAATAGTCAATCCTGTTATATCAGTTCTTACTTCTCCTTTATTTGTAATTGACACTTCACCTAAATGTAATAAACAAACGAAAGTCGGATTTGTTACAATTTCGACCAATAAATTTTCAGTCTGTGGTGCAATCGAATTTGCCGTTACCTTGAATTGCTTGACTGAACGTGTGTAATTAGGATTTGCATCATTTACGACACCAAAAATAATTTCATGCGAGCCAAGTCTCATAGGGGCAAATTCTATTTCAAAAGGTAAATTGTTGTTAGGGTCAACTGAAGTGTTTTTGTAATCATCAAGATTAAAATTGAAAGAACCAACATCACCATTGATAATGAAGATAGAATCTATAGCAAGCATTTCATTCCCATTTGAAAAGACAGCTGAGAAAGTTGCTGTTTTAGTCGAGTAAATCTCAACATTCCCAAAATCGTAATCTGCGGTTTCGATTTCAGGGATTGTCGGAACACCTTTGAGCCTGATGGTAAAAGGTTCATGTAAAGTCCAGTTAGCAGTATATTCAGCCTCGAGTAAATAATCGGGACCTTGAATTGGTAAATAGCTGAAATTTACTTCGATTGAGTCTTGGAATGGAACAGAGGCATTATGCAATTGGCTGAGTGTTACAGAATTATCATCGTTGAAGTCATTGTAGTTGAATTGCGAAAATTTGATTAAACCGTCGATTGTGCCTCTATTTTTGACAAATATTGTAGTATCATTTGTCGTGCCGATTCGTCTGTTGCCCCAATCAACGATATAAGAATCAAATTTTGGCGATACTCCACGTCCCTTTATAATGCCATAAACATAATAATCATATTCATTTCGGAAAATGACCGAATCCTCGTAAGTAACATTCATTGACGGGATGAAACATACTTGAAACTTTACCGACTCATCTGGATTGAGTAGCAAGGGCAATCTCCCTGCAGTATCGAGAATGAATTCCGGCAAATTGAATGCTGTGTTCAATTCTGAAATAGTTACAGAAGTGTTGCTTTTATTTGTAATGCTAATGCTGTCGCATGGTAAATCGCCTAAAAGTACATCGCCAAAATCATGCCCCGATGCTATAATTTCGAGAGCAAGCACATCGCCTCGGTAATTGTATGAAAAATTAATATCGCACTCAAATTTCAAATCAATTTTGCCTAGGACTGCACTTGTTTCCCCTTTAGGGTTGACACAAATAGTGAATTTAACAGAGCTACCGGGTGGAATTTCATAGGGTAAAGCCGGGTCGGTGAAAAGCTCTACTCTGCTATCTGCACTCCAACTGACAGAATTCAGTATAATAGGGGAAAGCCCGTCATTTGTCACTACATGGTCGAAACAAGTTGAATCTAACCACCCTATCCCATTCAAAATAATTAAATCGGGGTGTTTGATTTTTATAGCATTATGAGTTTTTGTATAAGTGCCTTTATTTCCACTTTTATCATAATAATCAATGACAAATTTACCATCTTTGAAAATATTTATAGGCTTGGCAGTAAATGTAATGTTCCTTGCGTCAGATGCGATAGGGTCAATTTTCCAATTGTAGTTAGTTGAAGCAATTTGATTGACAATTGCATAATAAATCCCGAAACTCTTGTCGCTGACTTCATCTGTGATAGTACCTTTCAGTTCGAAGCAGTCTTCTGTAACGATTATAGTTGGATTTGTTTTATCGTCGCTGAATGGATTTTTGAGCGATGAACCGAGCACCATAGCATATGAGTCAAAATTACCAACACCAAAAATGATGCCCGAAAACCTTCCTGTATCGCATGTTATTTTATGTTGCCCTTGTCCTATTTCGATTCTCGCCCAGTGCATATCAGTACCGGGAATTACTTGATTGCGAATATCACTTATGTTTTCGACAAGATTGTTGTCCAAGGTCAAAGATTCGAGAGCAATACTTTGAGCAACAATCGTGACAAAATGATTGCTATACTTAACTGCATCAGGAGGTTGAAAAACTTCGCCCGGAGTCAGAAACTTAATGCTTGAAATATATTGTTCGACCGGAGGCAATACCACCATCCCCGGGTCATAATTAAATGTTTCGAGCGAATCGCCCACCCTATACATAAACTGAGCAAGTTGGATGGGTGCTGATGCAACCCATAAAGCAGGTTTATTCAATCCGGGCAGTTCCTGAATATTACTATTTGCGGGAAATTTTATTTCAAGTGGACCAGTTGAAGTAAAAATATCAACTTTTGCTTCTTTAGTCCGAGTTATGAGTTTGAAATAATCTCCCCTATTAGGATTTGTCCCGAACGGAACCGAAATAAAAGTTCTCCCCCAAGAGGCAACCGGCATCAACATCTCTATGATATGGTCTTTCGAATCAGGTGGTTGGGCACTAAACCCTTGAGCCAACGCAGTTCTCACATGCCCTGTCAAGACTCCGATAGGTTTATCGGCTTTTATAAATGAACCGGATAAATCTCCTTGCCCGCGCATATATTGCCAAGATTGAACCAAATAACATTCACCTTTGTTGAGCAATACCGAATAAGCAGAATCTACTTGATTCAACTTACGAGTCATAGATTTCGGGTAATAAGTCACCAAAGTATTATCGTAAGCAGCCATAATCATAAATTGCGATGAGCGAGGGGTGAAATCTCTGATGGAATCCAGAGTTGGTTGATTATAATGGTCATTTGGTAAAGTAAGAGCAACGTATTCATTACCCCAATTCGATACCGGAATGACAGAATAGCTATCGGATGAATGTTTCATGCTCGAAAATGCGTAAACTGTTATAGGGACTTCGGCTGTAATCTCAATCAAATTTTTTGAAACAACTTCGGAGTTGAAATTCTCCATACTGCGTGGCACAAGTATGTTAACTACTTCGTTGAATGGTATAAACACATTAAAGGGAGATTGCTGCCCGTATTTGACTTTTATAGTTGTTTCGAATTCGGACGTAATGAAAATGAACTGTTCTAAGTTTTTGCTTGGCAAAGCTACATTTGATTCATTTTCCATGAAACCAACATAGAAGTGAAGCCCCTCATACGAGGAAAGCTTTGGTTGTGTATAACTGCTACTTAAAGTAAGTGGCAACAAAACCCAAATAAACAATATGATTCTAATCGTAAACAAAATTTTGCATTTTAATAATTTAGCCAACATTAAATTAACAAAAAAACCTGATATAAACTAACTATTTTCTTTAAAAGATAGTAAAAACACTCACTTTTATTGTAGTTTTTAAAATTGTCTCTCTTTTTCTTTCCTACCGAACGTGATTTTCTGAATTTCAGGTCGGATATCTGACCATTTGAATTCCGGCAAGAAGTATGATTTGATATTGCCAAAAATAACATTTTCGGGATAAAACTCAGCAATCGAACTACCAATCCAAAATATGTTTTCGGGTTCGCCATTAGTAAATTCTACATGAATAGAATCGGTTGATTTTCTGTCAACGCCGTTGTAGCCTTCTTCGTCTTTAAAAAAATACAAACTTGAAGCATTGAGATTGCCCCTGAGACTATTAATTTTGCCATTGTCAAATTCGATATAAATATCATTTGCAGCAATTTGATTGATACGTTCTTTGTCGAGCGAATCAACTTTTGTTACTGCAATTGAGTTCCCGAAAGCACTAATTTTTTTCAACTTGTTGTCAATCAGTTCAATTACTATCGAATCCGAAAACAGTTGCGTAGAATCATACCATACGATAGGCTTGTCGCGAAGAATTATTATGTTCCGGTTTTTGTAAAAGACAGCAGATTTGGCTATTGCTTTAATATTTTCTTTCACTATTTGCACATTGCCATCGAAAAAATATTCTTCGTCGCCGATGAATCTATAAGCTTGCATTGTATCGCAAGAGATGCTTAAAGTGTCAAGTGACAAGATATAAGTAGAAAAGAACTGTTCCTCCTCTTCGACAAAAATGGAATCAAGTCGTCGAACAGTATCAATTTTGAACAAAACTGTGTTGCCTGTGCTTATAGAATAACTATCTTTGGGAATATTGATGATTGTATCACCTTTCATAATGACATTTGTATATTTGCCGAATATCCAAACATCACCCGTGGCGAAGCTTTCGCGAGTAGTGCGGTTATGAACAACATTATCCGAGTAAATTTTGACCGAATCATCTTCGATAAAAACATCACCATAAAAATCTGCCAAATATGCTTTTGTCGAGTAGGTGCCTTTTTCTGCTTCAAGATAGCTGTTTGCATCTCTTAGTGCTACACCGTTATTCGCGACTGCTATACCTGAACTACCGTTATAGAAAATTTTAGGAGACTTAAGAATCATAGTTTTTTGAGTGATGACAACATTACCGAGCAAATCCACAGCATTGGAATTGATAAATTGCTTGGCATAATCACACTTCAAATCTAAGTCTTTTTGAATCAACCAAACATTGCCAAAGAATTCTCTGAAGCTGCCTTCTTCGATATTAAGTCCACGCAAACTATCTGCATTCCTCAAAATGATGTCATCAGATTTTGAAATTGAGGACATCGCTAAGAGACAGATTCCGAGAAATATGATTTTTATAGATATTATTTTGAAAGTCTGCATAAGAGTACGATTGATACTGAATTCAATAACATTTTACAAAATACAACGTCTTCTTTGTGAAATAGTTGCAAAAATTATAACCGAAAATATGAAAAAATCCTTATTAATAATATTACTGTTCTTAATCTTTTATATTTCTGCTCAAAGCCAAAGTGCTTTAATCCAAAAATTTAGACTTGGGCAATCTTACGAACAAGGCGGCAATTTGGAAAGTGCTTTGAGTATTTATGAAGAACTTTACAATGAAAAACCTGAAGATGATACGTATTTTTTTGCACTTGCAAGAGTAATGAAGCAAATGAGTAAATTTTCGGATTTGCTGAAATATGCAGAAGAAAAAGCGAACAAAAAGCCAAATCCAGAGATTTTAATCATAGCTGCTGAGATGAATTGGCGAACAGGAAACTCTAAAAAAGCTGATGAAATTTGGAAAAATATTATGAATATGAGCGGTATTACAGCCGTAACTTACGAATACGTTGCAAATAGTCAAATAGATCTGAAATTATTCCAAAAGGCAATTGAAACTTACATTGCCGCACGAAAGAAATTTGGCGATAGTTCACTTTTTTCGGATAATTTAATCAAATTATACATTTCAACCGGCAATCATGTGGACGGCACAGAGGAAATACTCGACTTATTGGACAATAATTACAATATTGCATTGGCTCAAGGTCGTCTGTTTGCATTTATGTCCAACGAAGCAGGATTTGAGCATATTGACAAAGTCTTGAAACGCCGAGCTGATTCAGAAAAATCGAACATAGTTTACCAAGAAGTCTATACATGGTTTCTGCGTGAAGCCAAAAGATTGGAACAAGCTCTCGAAATGACGATAAGAATAGATGAATTGAAACAATCGCGTGGTTTGGATATTTTGAATTTTGCGAATTCCACATCTCGTGATGGCGAACATGAGATTGCACTGAAAGCTTTTTCAATCTTGATAGACCGAGGTAAAAACAGTCCATACGCATCTTCTGCACTTTACGGATATACTCGTACACTAGAAGGAAAGCTTGCAGGAACAAAGACAAGATTCACTGAAAGTGAACTGAAAAACATCATGAACCGCTATGATGCAATAATTAAAGAGCACCCAAAGTCATCTCATGCCGCAGAGAGTATGATAAGGCTTGCTAAAATTTATTCCGAGTATTTGAATGATTACGATAAAGCAATCAATCAATATAAGCAATTAATCAAAGATTTTCCAAATCACGGCTTTTCGGTTGAAGCAGGAATTGAATTAGCAAAAGTTTATCTTATCCGAAATGATATCGAAAACGCTTCCAAAACAATACAACAAATATTGAAAAGTCGAAATTCCGACCCTAAAGCGAAGGACTTTGCTAATTTGTTATCCGCAATGATTGAATATTTCAGCGGTGATATTGTAAAAGCAAAAGAATCGTATAAAGCACTTACATTGAACCCAAATTCGGATATTGCGAATGTAGCAATCCAAAAATATGCTTTCATTACCGAAAATGAAAATTTCATCAATCCATTGATGCTCTTTGCAAAAGCGGAATTTGAAGAATACAAGCGAAATTTTGACAAAGCAATCGAAATGTATGTGGAAGTATCTGCAAATTCTTCGAGCGATAATTTAATGGAGCTGTCATATATAAGGATTTCGGAAATTTATCTGAATGACGGGAAGTATGATTTATCGCGAAAAGCTGCATTGAAGCTGTTGACAGAATTTCCTGAATCAATCTATTTGGATAGGATGACAAAAATGATAGCAGATACATATTACGCTGAGAAAAATACTGCTGAGGCATTACGCTATTACACAGAGATACTTATGAAATACCCCGGCTCGATTTATTTGCACGAAGCCAGAACCCGTATTCGCGAGCTAAGAGAAGAAAAAATCTAAGTTTAGTAATACATTGTCACCATGGCAAATCAACCTTAACGGGTATTGTACGAGGTAAGTTGATAGGTAGTTTAGGCGAAAGAACTTCTGCTAAATAAAGCATAACGCTTTCCCTTTTAAGAGCAGACACTTCAGCCCACGAAACATAAACACCGTGGTGAGAGAAAATTTGAATAGCGAGGTCGCTTCTCTCCTTCTTCAATTCTGTCGAGATAAGACCTGAGCCGACCTTCAGAACGCTTTTTTCAGTTGTGCCGCTCCAAACTATATACACACCTGATAGATTTCGGAGAAATTCATGTTCCAAATCTAACTGGAACAAGTCACACCAAACTCCACCTTTGCATTTGTGCCAATCTATTGCCATAAATAAAATCCTAAATTAGAGATTCAAACATAAAATGCTCATTGCAATTGCAGCTGTTTCTGCACGCAATCTTCTATTGCCGAGATTGACGAGTGATGCCTTGTCTAAATTTTGTAACATTGAAATTTCTTCTTCAGAAAATCCGCCTTCGGGTCCAACAATTAATGCTACTCTGCTTTTCAAGTTGAATGATTTGAATGATTGACCATTTTCGTCAGCCAAATAGACATCATAATCGCCAATTACGCTATCAATCTTTGCAATATCAATCGTTGGGTTGAACTTCGGCAGCATTGCTCTTTTGCATTGCTTAATCGTAGCGATGGCTTTTGCTTGTAGCCTGTCAGGATTTATTTGCCTTTTGGTAGAATATCTCGTATTTAAAAATGTAAACTCCGACACACCGATTTCAATACATTTTTCGATGCAAAAATCTATTCTGTCTTTATTATCAATCAAAGCTATAAAGGCATGCACATATTTGTCAGGCTCTCCGAAATTTGGGTAAGATTCCAAAATTCTACAGTTCAAGGTATTTTTTGAATAGCTTACTAATTCCGAAAGATAAAGCGAACCGATTCCGTTAGTAAGATAAATATTATCACCTTCACGCAAGCGAAGAGCTCGTGCGTGCTTAGATTCATCGGTATTTAGTTCGCAAATTTCACCGACATTTAAGATTTTATTTATATAAAGACATTCCATGAATTACATCGAAAAAAAATATTATGATTATATTCGCAATAATATGAAAAAGTTTTCAAAATAAAAAGCAAAAGAAAACAAGATGCTAAACCCTAAACAAACATTGTTCCAAAAAATATTGGTGGATAACGCAATCGCATCACAAATGGATTACAATCGCATTAAAGGCTCATTGCGTCTGAAAGTTATCATCATCATCGTTAGTTTGTTGTTGACATCATTATTTTTTGTGATTCAATTAGACCAAAAGGCATATAATATACCGGATTATAGGATGGTGAAAGGCTCTACATGGGAAGATGAACCAATAATCGCTGAATTTTCTTACCCGATATACAAAGAACCAACAAAGTACTCTGACGAAAGACGCCTCGCCGCTGAGGAAGCTTTACCGGTGTTTGTCATAGATGAAGCAGCGTCATTATCAAATCGTACTGCTCTGACCGCAATTTTAGATATCCTCGAAGAGATGTTGACTCAGACAGTAGAAACCCTTCCAAATCCTATTTCTGAGAAGTCACTCAAGCCATTATTAGATATGCCGCTTAAGCAAAGATTAGCACAGTTCAAATTAATAAAACAAAGCTTAGAAAAATATTTATCAGAAGCTTATGACAACGGATTTGTAAATATCGCTTTGGATAGAATATCAAAATCCGAAATCATGGTTCGAGTTGATAAGAACCAATTCATAATACTAAATAAAGTGAATCTGGTTGACAAGTCCAAATTTATTGATAATGCCGAATCATTAATCAGCAAAACAATCCAGACCCCACTGCAACCGCTGGCAATAGAAATCATTAAACGACTTGACGTTCCGAACTTAGTTTTTCATAATGATTTGACTGACCAAGCAATCGAGCAATCAATGAATTCTGTACCTCGAACTATTGGTTTTGTCCGTGCCGGGGAAGTCATCATTCATAGCAAAGAAAAACTCACAGAATTGAACATTGCCAAAATCAAATCCTACCAAAGCTCCCGTTTCATGACGGATGAGGATAGCTATGGAGTATTATATTATATTGGTAATTTCGGACATTCGGCGATGATATTGTCAATCCTGATAGTATATTTGTTGATACTACGTAAGCGAGTCATAACGGACAACGTAGAACTAAGCATATTGATGGCATCAATGGTTTTTATCGCTATTTTGAGCTGGCTTTCGATTGAAATTGTATCGGACTTGCCATTGCAATATTTGATTTTCATTCCGGCGATATCTATGCTCATAGCTATCGTATTTGATTCGAGGACGGCATTTGTAAGTACAGTCACTATGTCGCTTTTGATGGCAGGAATCAGAGGAAATGATTATATTACGGCTACACAGATGATTTTCGTAGGGATGCTTGCTTCTTACACCGTGCGTGATATTCAAAATCGGACTCAAATGTACCAATCAATATTTTTTATATTCATCGGCTTTTTTATTTCTATTCTTGTTTTTAGTGCAGAAAGCAACACAGAAAACGTTGATTTGTTAAAATCTATGAGTATGGCTCTGATTTGTTCGATAATTTCACCACTTATAACCTTTGGATTGTTATTCATAATCGAACGATTGCCGAATATTTCAACAGATTTGCAAATCAAAGAATACGACAATCCTGACCACCCATTGCTTAAGAGATTGACTGAAATTTCTCCCGGCACCTACCAACACACAATGGCGGTTGCAATGCTTGCCGAACGTTGTGCACGCGAAATCGGAGCAAATCATTTGCTCACAAAAGTAGGCACATATTTCCATGACCTTGGAAAGATGGAAAAGCCGGAATATTTTACTGAAAATCAGATTGGCATTGATAATAAACACGAACAAATTTCACCAAAAAAGAGTGCTCAAATTATTATTGACCATGTTGCCGCCGGTATAGAATTGGCGAGACAATATAAATTGCCACAAAGACTGATTGATTTTATCCCGATGCACCATGGCACTACACTTGTCAAACATTTTTACGCGCAAGCCTTAGAAATGAATCCCGATAAAGAAGTTAACGAGGATGATTTCCGCTATCCGGGTCCGAAACCCAGAACTAAAGAAACTGCGATTTTGATGATTTGCGACAGTGCCGAAGCAATCTCTCGAATTGAATCAAAATCTCTCGAAGAAATTGAGCTTATTATTGAAAAAAATATCCAAGATAGAATTCTTGACGGGCAGTTTGACGAATGCAACATTACTATTAGCGATTTGAATAAAATCAAAACGGTGATTGCAAAAAGTCTAATTGGAATGGGGCACAAACGAGTTTCATATAAAGAGATTCCCAAAAAATAAATGGAAACGATAAACAGAAATTTTCTGAAGTTGATTAATTCATTTGTTCAATTTTTGAGTTTGGAAAAGGGGCTCGCTGACAACACCAAACATTCATATTTGCATGACGTACGTAGTTTTGCTTCATATTTACAGACCGAGGGCATAGAGACATTTGCTGATGCTCAAGCAATCAATGTTGAACATTTTTTGGCTCAATTGACTGAATTAGGTTTGGCAACCTCAAGCCGTGCAAGATATTTGTCTTCGATAAGGGCATTGTATAAATATTTGGTCTCGGTTAATAAAGCTAAAGATGATATAACCGAAACCATCGAACAAGCAAAATCCGGCAGGAAATTGCCCGAAACGCTGTCTATTGAAGACATTAACAAAATTTTAGACCAACCTGACACAGCTTCTCTTGCCGGAATCAGAGACAGAGCCATGTTTGAGACAATGTACGCATGTGGCTTGCGAGTATCGGAATTAATCGGACTAACGAAACGTGATATTCTGGTAGAATCTGAAATCGTCCGTGTCTTTGGCAAAGGCTCAAAAGAGCGAATAGTGCCTATTGGGCAATCTGCTCTTGAGTGGATTGCTCGATACATGGGCGAAGCGCGGTCGCAGTTTTATGTCCCAAACAAATCTCATGATTTCCTATTCCTGAATCAACGCGGTTCGCCTCTTTCTCGAATGGGAATATGGAAATTATTAGCAAAATATTCGGCAATGGCTGGAATCAGCGTAAAAGTTCATCCTCATATTTTCAGACATTCTTTCGCTACACATTTGCTCGAAGGTGGAGCCGATTTGCGCGCTGTGCAAGAAATGCTGGGGCATTCCGACATATCAACCACACAAATATATACGCATTTGGATAGAGAATTCATCAAAGAAGTACATCGCACTTTTCATCCGCGAGCATGATTAGCCAATACTTTCGGAAAGTTCCATCCATCGTTCGGTTTTTTGGTCTATTAATTTTTGCAGTTCTTCAATTTTAGAAGATAAAGTTTCGATTTGCTTGTAATCTTTGCCGTCATGATTAGTCATCATTCGTTGATGGTCATCTAACTCAATTTCCAATGAAGAAATTTCTTCTTCGAGCATATCAAATTCCCTTTGCTCTTTGTAAGAGAGCTTTTTGCGAACTTTGACCGTATCCTTGATTCTTGTATCGGTTTTGACTTGATTTTGACTTGCCAATTGCCTTCTGAGAGATTCTTCCTTTTCCTTTTGCTCAAGATAGTATGAATAATTTCCGGGATATTCCTTAATCGTGCCATCGGGGCGGAATACCCATACAAATTCTACCATACGGTCTATGAATGCTCTGTCGTGTGATACGATAATCAAAACACCGTAAAAATCATCAAAATAAGTTTCAATCGCATTCAATGTTTCGATATCGAAATCATTTGTTGGTTCATCGAGCAAAATCACATTCGGATTAGCCATAAACATACGCAAAAGTGCCAACCGGCGACGTTCACCACCTGATAAGGTTGAAATATAGGCAAAATGTTGAAATGGCGGAAACAGGAATCTTTCGAGCAATTCTTTAGCCGTAATATAGCGGTCACGACCAACTCCTACATCAATAAATTCGGCGATTTCGCGCAAAGAATTGATTACGGTTTGGTCGTCTTTCAAATCATCAATTTCTTGCTTGAAGTACCCGACTTTGGCACTTGCTCCGAGTTCGAAGCTACCGTCATCAGTTTGAATTTTTCCGGCTAAAAGATTGAGCAAAGTTGATTTGCCACAGCCGTTGGGACCTATGATTCCGATGCGGTCTTTGGGTTTTGCCATATAAGTAAAATTGCTGAATAACTTTTTTCCGGCAATGGATTTGGCAATGTAATGAGCTTCGATGATTGTATTTCCCAAGAAAGTCTTGCCCAATTCAATTTTGATTTTTTTATCTTTCGATTTAATCGAGCTTTTTTTCAGTTCATCAATCCAATCAATGCGGCTTTTTTGCTTAGTCCGACGAGCTTTGGCGCCTTTTTGCAACCAAGCAAGCTCATTGCGAAGTTTCGATAAATTATGCTCTAAAGTGGAAGATTGAGTTCTGGCAAAAATTTCCTTCTGTTCGAGATATTTCTCGTAATTGCCATCATAAGTGAAAATTTTCCTATCGTTGATTTCGAGTATACTCTCAGATACGGCATCGAGAAAATATCTATCATGGGTGACAAATATCAACGATATTGGCATGGATTGCAAATAATCTTGCAACCACTGAATTGTATCGGCATCAAGATGGTTTGTGGGTTCGTCCAATAATAGCAAATCCGGGCGTGACATTAAAACATATGCCAATGCTACTCGCTTCTTTTGTCCGCCGGACAAAGTATGAACAATAACTTCATAATCAGTAATACCGAGCATTCCCAAATATTTCTTAGCTTCGAGTTCGTGATTCCATCCATTAAGCGAATCGAGAGTATGATTTATTTCGGAGAATCGAGCCGATTCCTTTTCAGTCAAATTTGGTTTGTGTGAGTATTTGTGATGCTCGTCAATCAAATTGTTTATTTCTTCATTTCCCTTCATCACAAATTCCAAAGCTGAATCAAATGAATCAAATTCGGAATTTTGGTCAAGGTACATCAATTTTGTATTGTTGTTCACAACTACAGAGCCTGAATCAGCTGTTTCAATACCGGAAATGATTTTAAGCAAAGTAGATTTCCCGGCACCATTCTTTCCGATGATGCCGACTTTATCACCTTGGTTCAATCCAAAAGAAATCGAATCAAAAAGGACTTTGTCCTTAAAAGATTTTGATAAATCACTGCAAGATAGTATATTCATTTATTTATTTACAAAACTTTTTTGGTTGTAAAGACGCTTTTTTGCGTCTTCTTTCATCATAGTCAAATCTAATACAATCAGTCCGTCTACGGAATTATTGAAGTTTACATTAACGCACCAATTGATAATTGTTGCACCGCCGTATTCGCACAATTCTGTATAACGACGTAACAAAATCGGAACTGATAAATTCATAATGCGAAGTGCTTCTTTGAGATTTTTTAAATCATCAATATAGTTATCAGCAGTTAAAATGGCTTCGACTTCTTTCATAATGTTGTCGGAAATATCGTATTCATAAATGGGTGTAGCCCACTCAGTATTGCCACCATACCATTTTTTGTAATATGATATAATTAGTGCCTTAGCAAATCCGGAATAAGAGTCGCTTATTGAAACTGCACCCCAGGCATATCTGATTTCGGGATTCCTAATAATGAAAGCTACCATACCCTGCCAAATCAAGTCGAGTGCGTTGCTATTCCAATACTTTTGTTGGATAAAACTCCTGCCGACTTCGATAGATTGGCTCAGAAAGGTATCTGTGCCTTCGTTCAAACTAAAAAGAGAACTATTGTACAGTCCTCTTTTATCGAATTTATGGATAATCTCCGACCCTATACCGAGTCGGTAAGAACCAACTATATCTAAATGTTCATCATCCCAAAGAATAATGTGTTTGTAGAAAAAATCATAGATGTCTATATCGCAAATTTTGCCGGTACCTTCGCCAACTTTACGGAAAGTAAGCTCTCGCAAACGCGAAATCTCCTTCATAACATTTTGAGCTTTTGAATAATCAACGAGATAGATACGTTTATCATCGAACGTAGAGCCAAGCAATTCGCTTTCTTTAAGTTCCTTTTCGACAAGACTTTGCTCAACAGGGTGAATCACAGTCTTGTCGGTTTTAAAATTTCCGACTTTGCCTGCCCCCAACTTATAAGTATGTTGGAGCAAAAGTTTTGCCAGAACTTTTGGTTTTAGAACGTTGAATAATTTTGATGGAATTATCTCTCCTACAAGTATTGTAATCGCTTTACGGCGATGACGAAAAAGCTCTCCCGGTAGCATCAACATGCCAAGTTTATCATTGATAAGCGCAGAGAAATAAAACAATAGAGAATTCCGCCCTTTGATAAATATCGGCAGTATTGGTGCAGACGTTTTTGTGCTAAATTTTGTAGCTCCATTCAACCACTTCCGGTCACGGATGCCTTTGAAAGACAATCGAGACACTTTTCCTGACGGAAAAATAATGACAGCTTCCTCGTTTAATAGCGCCTGTTCAATAGTGGCGATTTGAGTTCTTTGGCTTGAGATGGAGTATATATCCAGCGGTAAGAAAACATCACTCAAATTTTCGACTTTCATCAACAAATCATTAGCGACGATTCGAGCATCGGGGCGAACTTCGCGAATTGCTTTTACGAGTGCGAGTCCGTCCAATCCACCGAGAGGATGATTGGAAACAATGACAAGTCTGCCTTCTGACGGAATTTTATTCTTGTCTCTATCGGATATTTTATAGCTGAAACCTAATGTATCGAACAGTGAATTGATGAAATCTAATCCGATATTATTTTGATTATTGCGGATAAATTCATTGATTTCCTTGAGTTTCAGTAATTTTGTCAGGGCGAATAAGATGAACTTATTGACAAACGCTGGTTTCTTTTCAAAAAACTCCGGTGCCTTTGATTCAATCAATTGCTTTATATCAATTTCTTTCACTTAATTTGATTTCGTTTTTGTCAATAAAAATAAATTTGTATAATAATCATTGTTTTGGGATTATGATACATTGTTAAAAATTATAAACGCATATAAGTATGGAAACTTGTTAAAAAGCTTTGAATTCATTGTTTTTGCAAGACTAAGCTTGTTCTGACATTTCAAACATTTTCTAAGAGGATTTGTTCATAAAACTTTTTTGATTATAATAACGTTTTTTAGCTTCTTCTTTCAATTTTGTCAAATCCAGAATAATCAAGCCATCAATGGAATTATTAAAATTGACATCAATACACCAATTTACAAATTTAGAGCCGCCATAATCGCATAATTCGGTGTAACGCCTGAACAAGACTGGCACAGAATAGTTCAAATTCTTCATGGCTTGTTTGAGATTTTTGAAATCATCAATATGATTATCAGCAGTGAGCACAGATTCAATTTCTTTCTGATATATTTCGGGAGTGACATATTCATAGACAGGTTCAGCCCATGATTTATCTCCCCCGTACCACTTTTTGTAGTATCCTATTATCAAACCCTTAGCCAAATCCGAATATGAATCACTAATTGAAACCGCTCCCCATAGGTATTTGATTTCGGGATGTCGAATAAGGAATGCCCCAATTCCCTGCCAAATATAATCCAAGGCATTGCTTTTCCAATATTTTTGTTGGATAAAACTCCTGCCGACTTCAATTGATTGGGTTAAAATTTCATCAAATCCTTCATTTAGTGCGAACTGTGAACTATTGTAAAGTCCGTTTTTGCCAAACTGTTTAACGATTTCTGATGTTATGCCGAGCCTGTAAGAACCTACAATGTCTAAAGTTTCTTCATCCCAAAGTACGATATGTTTGTAATACAAATCATAAATATCCATATCATAAGTTTTTCCTGTTCCTTCGCCAACTTTTCTGAATGTTACTTCCCTCAATCTTGAGATTTCTTTCAAAATGTTATTTGCATCGGCATAATCAACCAGATAAATTTTCTTTCCGTCAAATGTATATCCGAGTAGTTCGTTGCTCTGGAGTTCTTTTTTGAGTAATCTGGTATCAATCGGGTGTATAACTGTCTTTTCAGTAATGAAATTTCCGGTTTTGTTAGCACCAATCTTATAAGTATGTTGCAACAATAATTTTGCTTGGACTTTGGGCTTGAGAGATTTGAAAGAATTTGCAGGGATTAAATCGCCGACAATCATAGTAATGATTTTGTCATTGTGTCGGAATAATTCGCTCGGCAGCATGAACATCCCAATTCTATCATTGATTAAGGCTGCTAAGTAAAACAAAAGTGAATTTCTGCCTTTGATAAAAATCGGTAGTATTGGTGCAGACATTTTCGTACTAAACTTAGTTGCACCATTTTGCCATTTCAAATCGCGAATGCCTTGCATTGTCAGACGTGATACTTTGCCGGATGGGAATATAATAACGGCTTCTTCGTTCAACAATGCTTGTTCTATAGACGCTATTTGGGATTTTTGCCCCGAAATTGAATATACATCTAATGGAAGAAAAATCTCACTTACGTTTTCGACTTTCATTAACAAATCATTAGCTACAATTCTGACATCCGGTCGGACATCCCGAACAGCTTTGATTAAAGCCAAACCATCTAAGCCACCAAGTGGATGATTGGCAACGATTATAACTTTGCCCTCAGCAGGTATTTTACATTTGTCGCGGTCGGAAATGCGATAACTAAACCTTAAAGTATCAAACAAACGATTGATGAATTCAATACCAAATACACTATGATTTTCGCGGATAAATTTATTTATTTCATTCAACTTCAAGAACTTTGCCAATGCAAATAGAATAAATTTATTCACAAAAGCCGGTTTTTTATCAAAAAAGTCCGATGACTTAGATTCTATCAATTGCTTTATATCAATTTCTTTCATTATATTTGAATTAAGTTTTACACAAAATAATTAGTCAATTTAAGCAAAGTTATTCAATTACAAAAGCAGTTTTATGTTAATTTGGAGCCTAAAATGTTAAGCAGTCGTAAATTTTATGAATTCGCTTTTGCTCTAATTCTTGGATTGGTACTACCATCATACGGACAAGGAGAAAGCCAAATTAACAATTCAAATTTGGGATTTTCCTTGAGCGGAGGTATTGGATTGCATGATACTAAAACAAAATCACTATCAGGTACACCATCATGTTGTAATGAAGAATTGGGTGGTTCGGGCATGTATCTCGGCTTTGGGGCTGAGTATATTTACAATTATTCGGATATGCTGAGTTTCACATTCAGTACCGGAATAGAGCGGCACAAAATGGATTTTATTAGTCCCGAGAAAATAATTTTGAATATTGATGGCGAGCCGATTGAAGGCTTGTTCAATCATAAAACCGAGCTTGAGATTTTCTTCATACACCCACAAATTGGACTCATGTACGAATTTTATTACGATTTTCTACTATCAATACAATTAGGTTCATCTTTTCACCTAACAAATTCGGTCTCACAATATGAGGAACTTGTAGAGCCAGAAGATATAGGCGTATTTCCGGATTCGGGTACAAGAGTTAGGAACAAGCAATCGGGCGAGTTAATCAATATATCCACATTTATTCCCTCTTTAGAATTGGCACTACACAAAAGACTGCCTTTGAGCATGAACAGTACATCCTTTTTGCAATTGACCGGTTCCGCCAATTACATGCCATTTGAAATCACAGAAAACAGCAAGTGGTCAATACTTACTTTTAAGCTAAAGGCATCATTCTTTTTTCCAATTTAATATCATTTTTTTCATTGTCAATAGTTTGCTAACCATTAAGTTTGAATTGTAGCACAAGACAAAATCCGAGAAAATGAATAAAATAAGAGTTTGGATTCGTTATATATATTTACAATCATCGCGACAAGCCTCGCATTGGTTAGAGCATCTTCAGACAACTGAGCATATATTTATGATAGCTATGGCAGTCATCATAGGTGTCGTTAGTGGTTTTGGAGCTGTGGGAATCAAATATTTAGTGGATTTGATATCCGGGATTGCCTTTGGGCATGGTGGAAATTTGATTGAAAGAATATCCAACACACCATGGTATATGTTGCTTTTGATACCTACCATCGGTGGATTGATAGTTGGACCAATTACGCATTTCGTAGCGCCCGAAGCACGCGGTCACGGTGTACCGGAAGTGATGCAAGCAATATTGACCAAAGGTGGTGTAATAAGACCTGTGGTAGCAATTGTCAAATCATTTACCGCGGCAGTTACAATAGGTACAGGAGGTTCGGTCGGGAAAGAAGGACCAATTGTGCAAATTGGCGCTTCAATAGGCTCCACAATCGGACAATTTTTCAGAGTCCCATCTCGCAGAATGAAAACTTTAGTCGGATGTGGTTCGGCTGCAGGTATTGCAGCAGTTTTCAATGTTCCTGTAGCAGGTGCTTTATTTGCGATTGAAGTCATTTTGCTTGATTTTTCGGTTAAGCAGTTTGCTCCAATAGTCATATCATCAGTAATTGCAACTACAATTGCTCATGCTTTCGTTGGAAATTTTGCCGAATTTTATATCCCGCCTATTATCATGCACAGCAATATCGAGATACTTTACTATTTCGTGTTGGGTGCTTTATGTGGATTAGTTTCATATTTGATGATAAAAGTCTTATATTTTTCTGATGATTTTTTTGATGAAAAGGTAAAAATACCGCCATATTTAAAACCTGCGATTGGTGGGTTCATAGTTGGTATAATTGGGATTTATTTCCCCCAAGTTATGGGTGTTGGAAACGATATGATAAATATCTCTATCAACAATCAAGCTATTTGGTACATTGCATTCGCTTTGGTTTTCCTGAAAATCATTGCTACATCTATCACTCTCGGTTCGGGTGGTTCGGGTGGGACACTTTCTCCTGCTCTCTTTGTTGGTGCCGTACTCGGCGCATTTTTTGGATCGGTGATGAATTATATAGCACCCGAAACGACGGCACAGTCCGGCTCGTATGCCTTGGTTGCTATGGGTGGACTCATCGCAGGAACTGTACGAGCACCACTTACAGCAATTATTTTAGTTTTTGAATTGACAAAAGAGTCATCTTCAATTTTACCTTTGATGATTGTTTGTACAATTAGCTTAATTTTATCATCAAAGCTTTCACGTGAGTCAATTTATACGTTACGTCTTGTGATGAACAAAATCCAAATCAAAAATTATGCTGAAACGAATGTAATGAAAACCATTCTCGCAAAGGATGTGTATTCGACTACATTTATCTCAATCCCCGAAAACTATACATTCGAGCAGATCGTAAAAATTATGATGCAAGATGAGGTGCAGTCAATATCTGTGCATGATTTGAGCGGAAATTTTATGGGTATGATCTCAATCAATAACATAAAAGATGCACTTTTTGACCACGAAAGTCTGAATTTTGTTATCATTGCCGGGGATATTGCCGACAAAAATGTCCAAAGAGTTGACTTGGATGAAAGCTGCATGAGTATAATTGACAAAATGGGCAAATGCAATCATGATATTTTGCCTGTAATGGATAATAAAAATTTAGACAAGCAAATCGGAATTATTTACAGACGCGAAATCAATGAATTATACTCTAGAGAAATTGAAAAAATTGAAATGACATCTGATTTGGCACAAAAAATCACAAAAATGAACGTAGAAAATGATGTCCAATTCATCGAAGGGCACGTTATTGCCGAAATCAAAGTTCCTAGAAAATTCATTGGCAGAACTATCGGTGGTCTGAAAATCCGAAATGTTTATGATGTGGACATAATATCAATCAAGACTGATACGGGAACAGAACAAAAAATTAAAGCTGTACCCAAAGCCGAATATGTCCTTACTTCCAACGATTACCTGATTATAGCAGGTGAAATCGAAAAAGTTAACAAGTTGAAAAACCTAATTTAACTATTTCAAAATATTCAGTTCACGCAAAAACTTATATGTGAGCTCGATTCTATCACGCATAAATTGACTGTCCAGACTATCTCGAACAGAAATATTCAAAGCGAAAATCTTAGCGTTATCTTTGGTTTCGACCCAACCGACAAACCAACCAACATTATCCGCGATAGAGGCTCCGGTTTTGCCTCGAATAGTATAATTTCCGTCTTGGTTGTACATCATCATATCCTTGACTATACCAACGGTCCGCGGGGAGAAAGGCAATTCATTTTTATAAAGTTTAGTCAAGAACTTAACTTGCTCGTCTGCACTAATTTTAAGGCTACCGTCAAGCCAAAACTCGTCAATCTTGCTTGCTCTGACCATAGTGCCGTAATCAGTCAAAGTGTCGAGCCAAATTTTCATAGTACTGTCACCAATTCGATTAGCGATGTCTTTATAGTACCATACAACAGAATATTTGAATGCAGATGCCAAGTCGTGGTCGCGATTCCAATCCGGAATCGGTTTTTCTATACCATTATATCGAATTGTGTCTTTATCTGATTGAACAGCTTTTGTTTCGAGCGCAATCAGTGAATTTGGAATTTTAAAAGTCGAAGCCGGGGAAAATCTCTCAAAGCATCTTTCACGATTGACATATGTTGTCATATCCGTTTTGATATCATAGACCATAAAGCAACCACTATAAGCTGCTGTATCGAATATATGAATCAAATCATTTCGATATTCTTCTTTGCTCGAGCATGAGCAAATCGCCATTATAATGACAAGATATTTCAAATATTGCACAAAATTCCTAAAAAAATTGAATTCATTTTTAACTTTTTTTAAAAATAATATAATAAAATGAAACATATCTTATCTTTAGTTGTTATAATGATAACTTTTAAACAAAAACGGAGAAAAAAATGAAATTTTTACTTAAAACACTTGCATTGGGATTTTTGGTGTTCGTTTTTTACGCCTGCGAACAAGACAAAAAACCTGTTGCTTTAGAACCTATGAACCAAAATTTGCCAAAGGCTGATTCATTAGTTGACCAATTCAGCTATGTTCAAGGTTATGAATTTGGATTTTACCAAAGTTTTGATTCTATTGTATTAAATTTTGATTATTTCATGCAAGGTTACTGGGATGCATTTAATAAGAAAGACGCGATGTTTAATAAAGACTCAATTGAATTTATCAAACAATCATGGATGCAGAAAATACAGGAGCTTCGAGACCTTAAACTTGAAGAAAGTCGAAAAAAAATGGAAGAAGTTGGGAAAGTTGTCCTTGAAAGAGACCAAAAATTCATGTTGGATATTAGACAAAAAGAAGGCATGATTACGAGACCGAGTGGTTTAGTTTATAAAATCATCCAACAAGGTAAAGGTCCGGTACCGACCAACGAAGATTTTGTCAAAATGCACTTTGTGCAGAAATTGACTGATGGCAAAGTTATAGACAGTACTTACAAAGGAGATGCTTTTAATTTGCCTGTTCAGGCTGTATATGCGGGTTGGAATGAAGCATTGAGAATGATGCCTGTTGGTTCTATTTGGGAACTTTACATACCGCCACATTTAGCATTTCGTGACGTTGGTTTTGGAGATTTGATTCCTCCACATTCAGCTATAATTTTGAGAATTGAACTTATAAGCATACTTGAGGGTGAAGATTTGCAAAGAGCTATTCAAGAGTACATGCAATTGACTAATCCCGGTGGACAGGGCGGTGGTCCCGGTGGACAGGGCGGTGGTCCCGGTGGTCCGGGCGGTGGTCCCGGTGGTCCGGGCGGACCTCCTCAAGGTGGAAGAAGATAATAGGAAATTATATGATAATAGAGAGGTTGCCTAATATGGCAGCCTCTTTTTATTAATTTAATGATTCTTTCTTTTCGAAGAAATCTTCTTTTCGTACAACATTGCATACTTCAGAAATGTTCCCATCATACTACTGAAAGACGCAACCAGACCAAGCTTACCGTCCATGAATGCTCCATGCCGAATGTACATATTGCAAAAAGCAAATATGGGATTGGCAATCAAATTGAAAAATGAAACTGTTCTGCCTTTCTCAAAATAATTTTCAGCAGATAATCGGGCATATTCGACAGTTTTATGGAAGTGCGTTTTCATCGAATCATACGAATAATGCAGCATTTCGCCTTGCATTACGGCAGTTTTGCCCTCAATGCTTAGATTTTCATGAACAAAATCGCCCATCCATTTTGGGTTTGAATTTCGGCGAACTAAACGTAATTTTTTATCCGGTTGCCAAGCGTATTCCATAATCTTACCGCAATACACAGAGCGACGATTGATAAAATATCCATTAATGTCCTGTCGCAAACAAATGTTACCGGCAATTTCAAAACGTAACTCGGGAGTAAGCACTTCGTCGCAATCTAAAAAAAGCACCCAATCTTTTGTACATTTCGATAAAGCTGAATTTTTTTGTTCAGCAAATCCTTTCCAATCCTCGATGAATACTTTTGCTCCGCAACTTTCGGCAATTGCGATTGTATTATCAGTCGAACCGCTGTCCACAATAATAATTTCCGAACAAAGCCCTGAGACGCTCTCTAAAGTCCGAAGAATTCGATTTTCTTCGTTGAATGAAATTAAGGCAACTGATATTTGGCAACTGTTCATTATCTTAGCAGATTATTTTTTATCAAATTCTTAAACAAATATAAAGCCAAAATACAAAATATGACTGACATAATGAAGTTTGAAAATGCTCAAAATATTGCGGTAGTCAGAACTGATAAACTTGGCGACATGGTGCTCACATTACCTTTGGTGAAGGCGATTAAGTCAAATTTCCCTGATAAGACTGTATCAGTCATAGCCCAAAGCTATTGTAAACCATTGTTAAAGAATTCGGAATACTTTGATAAATGCTACTTTATTGATGAATTCAACAAAGGGTTGAAAGATATTTTCAAAATCGAGAAATTTGATGTTGCATTTTTCCCGAGACCGGTTTTTGATGAAGCGCTTGCAGCATTTACAAGCGGTATCAAACTTAGAATCGGTTCTGCATATCGTGCCTATTCGATTTTATTCAACCACAAAGTCCGTGACCATCGCAAAGTATCGCTATTTCACGAGGCTGAATATAATGTGAGAATGTTAGAATCTATTACGGGAGCTAAATATTCAACGGAGCTAATCAGACCGTTCATAGATGAAATCGGTCTTCAAAAAATGCGGAGTTTGCTGAATAATGCTGAAGATAAAATAAAAATCATCATACATCCCGGCAGTGGCGGTTCAGCACGAGATTTGCCGATTGAAAAATTAATAGACGGGTTAAAAGCGTTCGCTAATGACAGCAAATTCCAATTTATAATAACGGGGATTGCTTCTGAAAGCAAGATTTGCGATGATTTGCATCAACACTTAGCCCAATCGCTAAATTTTTGCGGTCAATTGAATTTAAATGAGATGATAGCACTCATCGAATTGAGCGACGGAATGATAGCAAATTCTACAGGAGTACTGCATATTGCAGCATCGCTCAGTAAGCAAGTAATCGGCTTTTATCCAAATTCGCCGCATATAAGCCAAAAGAGATGGGGACCTTACGGAACTGACTCAATAATAATCAATCCACCTATGAACGAGAATATGCGCATTTCTGACGATATGAATAAAATTGACTGCAATGATATTACCAAGGCTGTAATTAAGCTTTTCGTGAAAGATTAAAATGGTGTCCATGCAAACGATGCAACAGGGAAAATATAAGGTACCGAAAAAACTGCAAGCCCGAAATCTGCTGAAAACGAAGTATTTTGCAATCTAACACCAGCCATGATTGCAGTATTGGTCACGTTCGAAATATTGATATTCCAAAGTTCGCCGATAAAATAAAGTCCGTGACGCCGTGAAAACTTAGTTTTAATGCCAACACCGATTCCAAAAGCACCATCTTCGTAAATGAAATCTACAATTTCCATTCCAAAACGAGCTGTATAGAAGTCTTTATTTCCGGTCTTGAGGAAAATAATTCCGTTAATATCAGTCCTTTCACCTGTGAAATTGATTGAAGTGTAAACGTGATTAAGGTTGTTTCGGTTATTGACAAAAGTTAGATTGCCACCAAGTGCCAATGACATTCCCCCGGGAGCATTTTCCCAATACATTCTCACCAAAGTCGCTTTGGCGTTAATTATCGAAATCTGGTCATGCGACAGTACAGTTGGCAAAAAACTCCTGCCCACTGTAAATGAAAAAAAATCCATCACACCGAACCCGGCGTAAAACAAACCGAGTTCGTAATTGGCAATGAAATGGTCTCGCCCAATCGCATCGCCTGTAGGCATTATAAATATACGATTTTTTGTCCTATCAGCAGTAACTTTCGGGTAAATTTCGGAAATTTCCTTGTAATAAATCACGGGCGAACCTAAAAATGTTTTGAGTTGGATTCCTCCACCATTTTCCGTTTCATCTAAAACATCAATAATAATACCCGTTAGCATATCACCGTTCTTAAGACGAACGACATATTCCAAAGAATCGGGATCGGAGACTTGATTTGCAAATAACTCGCCAACCATCGTAAAGAAAAAAATGATTGATAAGAAGAAAATTGATTTCATGAATTTATCTCTATTGTTATGATAATGCTAATTGTCCGCAAGCAGCTTCAATATCTTGCCCGAAAGTATCACGAATAGTAACCCGGCCACCGTTTTGCCTAATGATATCGCCAAATTCTAAAATCAAATTTTTAGGAGTTGGTTTAAGTTCTTTCCCAAATCCCGAAGGCATTGCGAATGATATATCGTTGAATGGAATAATATTCACTCTCGATGGCACTCTTTTCAAAATCTTCGCAAGTCGCCGTGCATCAGCAGGTGTATCGTTGAATCCCAAAAATGGGATATACTCGTAAGTTACGGGCATTTTTGTTTCGCGATAATATTCTTCGACCGCTGAAAGTAGTTCGCTAAGTTTAAGATTTTTTGCTAATGGGATAATTTTTCCGCGAGTTTCGTCTGTTGTAGCATGCAATGATAAAGCAAGTTTTACCGGACGAATCTCTTTATGTAGTTGTTTTATCCTATTAGTGATGCCGACAGTTGATAAAGTGATTTTTCGTCTTGATAAATTTAAACCCCATTCTGCAGTCATGATTTCCAAAGATTTTACAACGTTTTTGTAATTCAGCAGTGGCTCACCCATTCCCATGAATACGATGTTTGTAATTTCGCATCCAAGCTCCTTTTGAACCAACAAAATTTGGTCAATTATTTCAGCTGAGTCAAGGTTACGGAGCAAACCAAGTGTTCCTGTTGCACAGAAAGCACATTCTACGGGACAACCTGCCATAGATGAAATGCAAAGAGTAATGCGTTCCATTGTATCGAAATCGTCATCATACCAAGGCATATAGACAGCTTCAATGTGTTTGCCATCATGTAGCTCGAAAAGAAATTTCACCGAGCCATCAACTGATTTTCTAACTTTTGAGATTTTGATTGAAAACATCTCGAAAGTCTTAATCAACTTCTCTCTAAAAGCTTTTGGCAGCGTTTCGATTTGTGTAAAATCGCCGAGATTATTCGTGTAAACTGCATTCAAAATTTGGGCAGCGCGATATTGCTCAACGCCCTGCTCCACACACCATGACTTTAATTCATCTAAATTATAATTTTTAAGGTACAATGATTTTCTCGAAAATGACTAAAAAGTATTAAACGCTTTTAAGAGTGAATTTGTTGCATTACTCATTAGAATCTACAATCAAAATGGTAATTTTGCCAAATCCACATTGCCGCCGGACAAAATACAGACAACTTTTTTCCCTTTGAAAAATTCCGAATTTGACAGTATTGCAGCTAAAGTTACAGCAGCAGAAGGTTCGACCACGATTTTCATTCTCTGCCAAATCAGTTTCATCGCTTCGATTATTACAATTTCCGAAACGCGAAAAATATCATCTGTATATTTGCTGATGATTGCAAAAGTCTTGTCGCCGAGTGAAGTCAATAATCCATCAGCGATAGTTTTGGGATTAACAGACGGAACAATGGCACCGGATTTGAAAGAACGATATGCATCATCGGCGCCTTCTGGTTCGGCAGCATACACTTTAATGTTTGAAGCGATAGATTTCGCAGCCAATGAAGTCCCGCTAAGCAGACCACCACCACCGACAGGAGCTATTATGCAATCAATATCACCCATATCCTCTAATATTTCCAAAGTTGCAGTGCCTTGCCCGCAGATAACTTTATAATTATTATATGGGTGGATGAATATAGCGCCTGTTTCTTCTACCACTTGATTTAGGGTGTCTTCACGAGCTTGCAAAGTTGGCTCACAAAAAATTATTTTTCCGCCATATTCGCGAACGGCGTCCGATTTGACAATTGGGGAATTATTCGGCATAACGATGTAAGCAGGGATATTTCGGTGAGAAGCGGCTAAGGCTAATGCTTGTGCATGATTGCCGGAAGAATGAGTGGCTACACCTTTTGCAGCATCTGATTGGCTCAATGACAATACTGCATTTGTTGCTCCACGAAATTTGAATGCACCTACTTTTTGGAAATTTTCGCATTTGAATGAGACTTCAGCACCTGTAATTCGGTTAATTGAGCTTGAATTTAGTATCGGAGTTCGAGTCACATGCCCTACAATTAATTTTTTTGCGTCTATAATATCCGATAAAGTTATTTCTGAGATTTGTTCTTTCATGATTTTATTCTTATTTTCATAATTGCAAAAATATTAAATTCTCATTAACTATTTGAGAATGAATTGTATTTATAAATGATTTCGGAGAGCTGACATGAAAAATTTTCTGGCGATTTTAATTATCACGTTTTTAACATTTTGGGGATGTTCGGACGAGAAACCCAATCCTGAAACTGATGGCGTAATTGCACCTGACGGAATAAGCTTCAGTGGCTATAATTGGCAAATCAAATCAACGGATAATATCGCTGACAGTCGCTATTTTTGTCTGACGGATAAATCAAACGTAAGAATTGACGACGAAGGGCACTTAGTGCTGAAGCTCACTTCGATGGATGCAATTTGGCACGGAGCAGAATTGATTACACAAGAGGATTTTGGTTTTGGTACTTTCAAAATTCAAATCGAAACAGATTTTACTAATTTTGACAGAAACGTCAGTTTCATGGCATCTGCTATTAATGTCACCGAAGATATTTTTGAAGGCATGACCCAAGCCGGGCTTCGATACAGTTTTTACGGCGAGGAAAACAATCCCAATCCCCTTTCTTATATTTTATATGCTACTGATAAAAAATACGCAGAAGAGTATAATTCGGGAAATCAATATAGTCAGTCAAAATCTGTGACTACGCATGAAATCAAGGTTTTACCTGATGAATTAGCTTTTGAAAGCTACGTAGGTACGTCGAAAGATGAGCTGTTGGCTAAATATTCGACCAAAACAAGCGATGGCAGCGGAAATGATTATCTCGATATAAGTTTTTCAAAAACATTCCCGTCGAATAAGTTCATCTTTACGGTATGTTTGGGTGAATTCAACGAACCTGAAAAAGGCAAAGATTTGGAAATTAAAATTTTGAAATTCGAATTCACTCCGCATACAGACAGTTATAGTAAGAAATAATCTTGCAATTATACATTCCAAACAAGACTAAAATGCAAAGAATAAAATCAAAACTGAACACACACTCTTCCGAATATATCAGCTATTTCGAGAATTCAATTCGTTTGATTGATGAATTGAGAGCAAATCTGCAACGCGTCAAACTTGGCGGACCGGAAAGCTCGCGCGAAAGGCACATCAATCGAAACAAGCTATTAGCTCGAGATAGGATTAAATATTTATGTGATGAAAATACTCCATTTCTAGAATTGAATGCATTCGCAGCTTGGGATATGTACGACGGAGACGCGCCGTCAGCGGGTGTGATAACCGGAATTGGGATTATACGCGGCAGAGAGTGTATGATAGTCGCAAATGATGCCACTGTCAAGGGTGGGACTTATTTCCCGATGACAATCAAAAAGCATATTCGCGCCCAACGCGTAGCTCTCGAAAATCGCCTTCCGTGTATTTATCTCGTTGATTCAGGTGGAATCTTTCTGCCATTTCAATCGGAAACTTTTGCCGACAAAGAGCATTTCGGGAATATTTTTTTCAATCAAGCCCAGATGTCGGCACTCGGAATACCACAAATAGCATGTGTAATGGGTTCTTGCACAGCCGGTGGAGCATATGTTCCGGCAATGAGTGACGAAACAGTAATAGTCAAAAATCAAGGTACTATTTTCATTGGCGGTCCGCCTTTAGTCAAGGCTGCAACGGGCGAAGAAGTTACGGACGAAGAGTTGGGCGGAGCAGACGTTCACACGAAAATATCCGGTGTAGCAGACCACTTGGCGCTAAATGATGAACATGCCCTATCAATTGTCCGTAATATTGTCGAAAATCTTGGGCATTCGAGTAAATTTGATATTGGCAGAATAGCCCCAGAAGAGCCTTACTATGACCCGAAAGAACTCTATGGCTTGATTCCGGATTCGCTTAAAAAGACTTTCAACATGTATGAAATAATTGCCCGAATTGTTGATGGCAGCCGCTTTCAGGAATTCAAAGCCGAATATGGCAAAACTCTAATCACAGGATTTGCCCGGATTAAGGGCTATCCAGTGGGAATTGTTGCAAATAACGGCGTTCTGTTTTCGGAATCCTCATTGAAAGGAGCACATTTCATAGAGCTATGCTCAATGCGGAAAATTCCGCTCGTCTTTTTGCAAAATATAACTGGATTTATAGTCGGGAAAAAATACGAACATGGCGGTATCGCTCGCGATGGTGCAAAAATGGTTCATGCAGTTGCAAATGCGCAAGTGCCGAAATTTACTATGATTGTAGGCGGTTCTTATGGTGCAGGTAATTATGCAATGTGCGGAAGAGGATATAATCCAAACCTTTTGTACATGACACCACACAGTAGAATATCTGTTATGGGTGGAGAGCAGGCAGCGAGTGTTTTAGCATCTGTCAAAGTAAATCAATTACAAAAAGCAGGCAAAAAGCTAACCGAAGAAGATATTGATGCAATAAAACAGCCGATACTCGACCAATATGAGCTTGAAGCGTCGCCATATTACAGTTCGGCAAGGCTTTGGGATGACGGCATAATTGACCCGATTGATATTCGGCACGTGCTTGGTCTCGGTATTTCAATGGCATTGAATAAAAGCATTGACGATGCTAAATTCGGTGTTTTTAGGATGTAGGAACAAAATCCAAGGAAAAGATAAATTGATAAAAAAAGTATTAATTGCAAATAGAAGCGAAATCGCTTGCAGGATTATCAAAAGCTGTAAGGCTATGGGAATTGAAACTGTGGCGATTTATTCCGATGCCGACGCAAATGCCTTGCACGTCAAAAGTGCTGACTTCGCAGAACATATCGGCGAGTCAGAAGCAAAGAAATCATACCTTGATATGGACAAAGTAATCCGAGCAGCTGTCGAAAGCGGCTGTGATGCTGTACATCCCGGGTACGGTTTCTTATCGGAAAATCATGAATTCAATAGAAAAGTTCGCCAAAATGGGCTGATTTTTATTGGTCCAAGTGCGGAATCAATGGAATTGATGGGCTCCAAAACAAGTTCACGAACTTTGATGATTGAACATGGAATTCCTGTAGTCCCCGGTATGTTCATAGATAAATTAGAGGAAAGCAAAATTGCTGAACTGGCTGATGAAATTGGCTATCCAATATTAATCAAAGCGGCTGCAGGTGGTGGTGGCAAAGGTATGCGCGTAGTTCGTGCGAGCAATGAATTGATTTCAGCGATTGAATCCGCTCGCCGTGAATCTATGTCAGCTTTTGGAAGTGACGAGGTGTTTATCGAAAAATATGTCGAAAACCCTCGCCATATAGAATTTCAGATTGCTGCAGACCAACACGGCAATATCGTTCACCTTTTCGAGCGAGAATGCTCTATCCAACGCCGCCATCAAAAAATAATCGAAGAAACGCCATCAACAGCATTGACAAAAGATTTACGGGAAAAAATGGGCGAAGTAGCCAAAAAAGTTTGCCAAGTGGCAAATTATAACAATCTCGGTACTGTGGAATTTCTTTTCGATAATTCGGGCAATTTCTACTTTCTCGAAGTCAATGCCCGAATCCAAGTTGAGCACCCGATTACCGAAGAAACAACCGGAATAGACCTCGTGAAATTGCAAATTGACATCGCGAATGATTTGCCATTACCTTTTGAGCAAAATGATTTGAAGCAAACAGGTCACGCAATCGAATGCCGAATTTATGCTGAAGATGGCGACAATGACTTTTTGCCGTCATCGGGAAAGATATTGATGTTAAAAACGCCAGTTGGTGAAGGAGTTAGATATGATTCGGGTATTGAAACAGGTTCGGATGCAACAATTTACTACGACCCAATTCTTGCAAAACTCATTGTCCATGCAAATGATAGGGAATCTGCCAGATTGAAAATGATTGCAGCGCTGAAAAGCAATGTGATATTGGGCGTGAAAACTTCCATTAATTTCATGATTGCATGTCTCGAATCTGATGAATTCAAATCGGGAGATACATACACGAGCTTTATAGCCTTGAATTATGAAAAATTGAAAAATTATAGGCAAGATAAATTGTTGAATTTGGGGCTCGCGACTGCTAATCAATATCTTCATGATGCACAGGCAAGTCAAATTATTTACGATTACAGTAAATCCAATCCTTGGCTCGAAATGGGTAATTGGGAAATATGTTCAAAGTATGAAGCGAGGTCATTATGATTTTGAGTTATAACAATCAAAACTATCGTGTTTACGATGATAATGGCTCCTACGACATAAACAAAGTCAAAATCGGGTTAACTCTCTCGCAAACATCAAAAGGCTCTTACAGAGCAATTACAAGCGAAAAATCATATGATGTATTAGTAGCAAATGATGAAGAATTTTTGTACTTGTTTATCGAAGGTAAACAATTTACTTTCCGAAAGATTTCCGAAGATAATTTTAATCATGGAATTGATTCATCAGATATGGGTACCGGCGAAATTCATGCTCCAATGCCCGGAAGCGTTGTCAAAGTACTTGTTAAGGTTGGCGATAAAGTCGAAATAGGCACTCCTGTTCTAATCATCGAAGCAATGAAAATGGAGTCAACGCTTTATGCCGATATTGAAGGAGTGGTAACAGCAGTGAATGCAATTGGAAAGGAACAGGTAGGAACAGAGAAAGCATTAGTAGTGATTGAATCTGTAAAAAAATAAAATAGATTATTTTTATTTACGACAATAAAATTTATTCTATAACAATTTTGAGAGTGCTATGGGTAAACATTTTGTTTCAAATCAAACAGAATCCGTAAAGATGTTTGGCAATCCTGTTGTCGAAGCATTATCAAAAGTACATTGGACAGTGCCACTGATAGTATATATTCCCATCATTTTATTTTTCCAATATCAATCAATTTTTACCTACAATTTTGGTATCCTCGAGTCATTTGCTTTGTTCTTGGGAGGCTTGTTTATTTGGACGCTGACTGAATATTTGTTGCATAGATTTGTATTTCATTTCGAACCAAAGTCACCTTTGGGCAAACGACTGCATTGGATGTTCCATGGCGTTCATCATGATTACCCGCAAGACAGATTCAGACTTGTGATGCCGCCTTCGATTTCATTGCCACTTGCTACTATGTTTTATTTCCTTTTCCTTCTCGTTTTTGGCAGCGTTCATTTGCCGGCAATCTTTTCGGGCTTTTTAGCGGGCTATCTTGCGTATGACACAATTCATTACGCAATTCACCATAACGGATTCAGAAATAAATTTATGTTGAAAATTAAGCAACATCATATGCGACATCATTATACCGAACCAAATGAAGGATACGGTGTGTCAAGTCCCTTGTGGGATTATGTTTTCAACACTCGACCAACAAAGAAATTGGGTTAGTACTCATATTTCACTTTATTGAGAGTAACTGATTTAACGTAGTTTGTTTGTGCAGAAGTATTCAATAATTCGAGCATTGATGAAGTTGAATTATGGATAATGCTAACGAAAATCTCATCAGAATCCGATTCAATATCGAACCAATAATCATCATTTAACTTCGGGAGCGTTAGGTATGCTTTTTGAAGATGTTCCATTTTCAATTTCAAGGTTGAATCAATCATTTGGGCGTGCACGTGCAAAGTATCTGCGAATAAATATCCGGGAATCGTGATTTCATCATCATTCCGAATAATCCCAACTTTAGGACTATTCAAACGGAAGTAAACTTTTGAAAGAAAATCACTTTCTTGCAAATAGATAGAAATGGGTTTATATTCAGCATGAAATTTTTCGTTTTGTTCGAGTTCAAGGCCTGTCCGAAAAGTAGGATAATTGCCCACATTGAAGATAATCAAATCCGGCTCACGAGATAAAACATATTCACCATCGCCGAGTTCATGCCCCAACATTCCATCGCCAACATCAATCGGACGATTTTTGGCAATATGTTTATCATTCAGTCCGAGCATATCCAATGAGGGCAATTCTGACCAATATGGAATGGACCCCGCCGCAGTGATGGCTACTAATGGTTGTGAATCTAAAAAAGAATGTTTAAGTGTAATCCCCAATTCTTTACCAATCCATTCCCAACGCTCATGTTTTGCTCTTCTACTTGCCGTGTTGACGATTTGTAATCCAAGAAATAAGAGCAAAAAACATAAAATCAAAACAGTTTTAGGCACTTTTCCGGAAAATTTTTCAAAACTTGATAAAAACGACATTATTTGATGATTGCCATTTAAAATGAGGGAAAAAAATGCTACAACAACGACAGTCATGTGACGATATGCCGGGAAAACATCTCCCCCAATGAAAATCAGATAAGGTATGTATAAGATGAGGAATGTAAGGATATAAACATAAACCGGGTTTGATTTCAGCTTTGATGATGTGAAAAGTTGCTTGAATGCAAAAAATGAAAATGGTAGCATGAACAATAGTGCACCAAATACATACTCCAGCCCATTGAGAAGATGATTGCCCGATGGAGTGATTTTGACATAGGCAGTATTTGGCAGCAAATCATTGTAATAAATCATCCTAAATGTTAATTGCCCGATGAAAGCTGCAATCGGAAAGGAGAGCACTTTTATAAGCGGAATGATTTTATGCTCTTTTTGCAATTGTGAACGATGCAAAATAAAAGTAATAGCAAAAGCTATTATGAATAGCGGTGTGTCCGGTCGAGTAAGAATCATTAGGGAAAAAGTCAAACCCAATAAAAGTATATTTTTTGGGGCTGATGAATCAGCAAAAAATCTCGGGAGCAAAAACAAGCTGAATGCAAATAGAAGCATCAATAAGGGCTGCTCAAGACCACCGATTGCCCAAACAATAATCGGTGCAGAAAAGGAATAAAAGATTACCCCAAACCATAAATCATTGATTGTTTTGCCATGTTTGAATATGCGGTCGTAGAAAAAAAGCATAGGAATGAGCAAAACGCAAATAAAGCCTAGTAATCTCACAGACACAATCAAATCTATACCAAACAATGCCAAAGCTGCATTCATCAAAATCCAAAGCAGATTCGAGTAGCCTTCAACATATTCGCCATTGTTCCATGTCAAAAAGTCACCATCTATCAATCTTGCGGCATAACGCAATGAAATCAGAGCGTCATCCGACAAAAATGGGTAATAATATGAAGCATGTACAAATAGTATGATTGCCGTGATTGACGACAAAATGATTAATTGCCAAGTTTTGCTGAGAGATGTCATAGAAAAAATAAATTCTTATAATTTGTAAATTTCAACAAGTGAAAATAATAACAAATTCGATAAGAAAATTACCTAACTATGACAAGCTTACCTCTTTGGGGTTCGTGGAAATAGTTTCCTTCCGCATTTACGACAAAAAAGTACACACCAGTCGGTAAAATGCTACCGTAATTATCTCTCAAATCAAATTGAACTTTATTCAAGCCAACTGCTAAAGTTTGTCCAATTTTGCGAACTTCATTGCCGTGCAAATCAAAAAAAGAAATAACGACGTTTGCGCCGCCTGCGGGTGCTGCATACATGAATTCTATTTGAGTAAGCTCTGTAGCAGGATTTGGTACTACATTCGGTACGCTGATATTTGCGTTATTGAGCATCACTTTTGCAGTAAACTCAACAGTATCTGCATTTCCTTCGAGGTCGGAAAAATATACTATGATTGAGGCATCTGCATATTGCAATGTATCGGGCATAAATCTAAAAATTGCTTTCAAATCCGTGCCATCTGAAATCGGTTCGAATTCATGCCAAATTGTGCGTTGGTATGGATGTAAAAATCCATTTATTCTTACCGAAATCAATTTCGCATCGTCAAAACTTAATTTAGAATTATCGAACAAATGAACTTCGACAACGGGTTGTCGAGAAACGTAATTGCCATCAACGAAATCTAAGCCATCGAATTTAAGTCTGATATGTGGCTTTTCAGTATCGGGACCAACTCTTAGCGATGATGAAGCAGTATTATTGAAGGTGTACAGCTCATTAAGTTTGGCATCCCTGTCAATATTTATAAAAATCGAGTTCAATGAATCCAGTTCTTTTGTATCAATCAGCATATTTGTCGTGATTGTTTCGTTTGCTCCGATACTTTCAATCTTATAATTATAGGTAATTGTTTCGTTTCCACCTTTTCTGACTACAACTTCTGCATCTACATTGTCGGCTGATGCTCTGAAAGATAGATTTCTGACAGCAACGTTCATGCTCGCCAAATCTCCAAGTATATAGCTTTCTTTATCCGATTTTGTTTCAGATTGGACTAAGGCAAGTTCAGCAGTTGGTAAATAATTTACAAGTATCGAAGTCAAATTTGTTTTCGCCGAGCTAAAGTATTGTTGCACCGACAAATCTTTTGCAATAAATTCGACTTCAAAATAAATATGAGGATATTCGATTGCATTGATAGATGAAATATCAATATTTTGCTTCAAAGCAGAGCTGACGAGCAGAACGGGTGTATTTGTCTTATTTAGCCCATAGATTTTGATATTTATATCGGCAGTGGTAGTTTCCAAATTCCCGTTTATATTGATATTATTCCATTTCAGAGCGGGACCTATATTTGGCGAAGTCATTTTACCATTAGGTTCAAATTTTGTTATGAAACCATCAACTACAACGCTATCACCATCCATATTAATCCCTTCGGGTATAGAGCCGACCGGTGCTCCACGCCATCCCATCATAGCAAATGAAATGTTTTGTCCCAAATTATTGAGATTGATGTCGAGTGTGTCGCCTATCAATGAACCTAATTTCTTAAATTCAGCAAGCAAAGTATCTATGGAGCCATATCCGGGATTTTCTTCATATACCTTGAAATAAACCGGCAATCTGAATGATGAGCGGCATGAACCCATCATTACGAAATCATCATCACTAACTGAATCACGAAGGAATTCAACTAATCGGAAAGATGCTGAATCTTTACGCCAATTAAATTCGTTTGATTCTAATCCCCAAGTGTCGAATCTTCGATGTACAATACTATCAGGAAATGCTCTACTGTTAATAACTGTTACGCTAATACCAATATCGAAAGGACCATCGGCGGTAACCTTGTCACCAACTTGCATCATTATATAAGGTTCAATTATACGTGTCCCCGAATCATCGGAAACTCCCTTGACGCTTATGATTTTAAAAGCAAAGAGGCTATCTTTTAAAGAAATTTGATTATTATCAACAGTTAACTTTTCGAGGTCATCTAATTGAAGATTGTCATTGAAAGGCAAAGTCCAGTTTGCTTGGTTATCAATACTTTTGCTCGAAGAGATAAAAGGCAAAACATCGAAATCATTATCATCAGAATTCGGCTCGATACGTTTTGATTTTAAGAAATATAAGTCTCCGACTACAAGGCTTGTGTTGGGTGTATAATCTAAATGCGTTTCGTTGATAACAATATTGGCTGATTGCTCTTTGGTTGTGGAATAATCAAGTATAGCTCCATTTTCGGGGTTGAGCACTTGAAATTCATAATCAAAAGCACCACTCAAAGGCTCAATTAACCTGAATTTTGGAGTTTTGGAATTCACATCCCACAATGCAAGCGGTTCAATCGGCAACAGTTTATTCCCGAAAACTTCAACAGAAAATGTGATTTGATTATTTGAACGGTCTAAATCATACACATTGTTATCAGGGTCAGCAATTATAGTGATAGTGTGGGTACCACTCATAGATTTAATAGGTAAATCAAATGAAAAATCTTCAGAGTTGCACAAACCGTTATATATGTAAGAAAGTGTATCACTTACCCCTTTATAGGTTCTGACAAGATTTAAAGCAAAATTCGAGGATGCTTTGATGCCGTAATTGTTTAATAAACCTGTTATTGAAATTGATTCATCTTTATCACTAATGTTTGGGTTAATTTCGGAATTGATTCTTATATCGGATTGCAAAAGATACAAATCAGGGTCTGTTGCATGCCTGACACGTATGAGTGGGTCGCCAAGCATAGAAAATTGATATAGTGTCCATAATTGGCGTAAAGCTCCCGGATACATCCGAGACTTACCATGTTGAAGTAATTCGGCTAAATTGCGTACTTTCTTAGTGGTGTCAGAAAGCAAGTCCATCATTGAACTTGATATAAAATTATGTTCACCGACCCAGCCAAGCGTGCTTGAACCAAAAACACAAACAAAACCTTTTTCCTTTTGCATAAGGTACTGTTCGTTTCTGCTAAAGACGAGTCTTGGTTCGGCAAATGTCCCTGAATTACATGATATTGTAGTTAGAATTCCGTATCTGTCTTTATTATTTAGATTGGAGGCCGCCCAACCGTCCATATCAAAAACTTGAGCAGAAGCATGACCAATGAAAACTGTCCACATAGCCCCCTTATTGATTTCATTTCTGATTTCGCCACCTTGGAAACCTGAACTTGGTGCGTCATCTAATTTTCTAACATAACTTATGCTACCACATAAACCTTCATTAATAATTTTATCTTCATAATCTATCCATATCATATTAAAAAATTGACGACGTTGACCCACTTTATCACCACCTGTAAGGAACAATACATTTTTCATCCATCGATTGGGAGGAATGGTATCGTAAACAATGGCTTTGTCCACATAATCGCGCATTTGGATTAAAGTGTTTGCAGGTACTCTACTCGTAAGAATTTCAGGTACGAAATCTTCTTCACCATCTAAGCAACCGTACCACCAATCGCTTGATGGATTTCCCCATGTAGGGACAAACATATTACTGACTGCATCAATATAATTCATTCGAGGGTCATAAGTGGCATCTCCGGCTAACATTAAATAGCGAACTTTGGGTGATTGCCAATTATCATATGCATGTTTCAAAAATTTCTTAATAGCATATGCAGATTGCTTCCCAAAGTTAAATTCATTATAAACATCATAAACATCAATTATTTGAATCTCAAATCCTTGGGTCTTAGTCCTAAATTCAGCTAATCTTTCAACTTCGAGAGTGAAATTTTCATGGGTTAAATATATCGCATTAGCCTTTCTGTTGCTACTCGCAAGATTTTTGAAGGTGATTTTTCTGATTTGAACATTTTGTGCAGATTTCAAATCGTGAGTGAGTATATTAACTTTTTTGTTAGTATTGATGTTCAAATCTGCTTGGTATCTGATACCGTTGTTTGATTCGATAAATCCTGAAAAATTCGCAAACTGTATTTGTGTAAATTCTCTGGCTGAATTTGGGTCGTCTTTTACAGTAGCAAATGACCAAATGTCACCTGCAGTAATATTGTTGATGCTCTTTGCTCCAAGTTTTGCAAATTCATTACGATTGCCTTGTAATGCATTAGGACTATTGACAATTGCAACGATTTCAGTGCCTTTTGGAAGTTGGCTTATCACACCATTCAAAGTAGAACTAAAAGCTTCATCGTACAAGTAAGTAGCTAGTGAATCTCCCGGCTTACGATACAAAATGTGAATACCGTTTTGTATGCGATAAATTTTTGTGTCATTTAGAACTATGGAGGTGAATTTACTTATTTGAGCACCTCCGCCAAAAACAAATCCTTGCTTTTGATTCTTGCCAAATCTTATTATTCTCTCGGCTGTATCAAGTGCAATAATATCATTACTTTGATAGCCTGAAATTCTAACAGTCGAAGGGCTTTTTGTGAAAAATTCTGATTTCCCGTTATCAGCAATAGTTTTTAAAGTACCTTCAAGAATTAAGTATTGCAAGCCTACTTGTGAGTTTGTTGTATTATAGACTTGATGATACTCGAAAGCAATTTCGTTTAATCCGAATGAAGCCTGACTTCCATTCATTAACCCCATCAATGTACCACTTTTGTAACCTGTAATGGAATCTCTATCTTTGAATTCGTTATTTATATTTAACCTCAGATCATAATATGTTAATGTCGGGACAGCGTTCAGTATTGAATCTTGAATAGTCCGATACTGAGCAAAAAGACGAATTTCATCAGAATTATCACCCGTTGCATTGATGTCAATCTGTGTTTTAAATGAGGCAATCGGGCGATTTGGCGATGGATTCAAAACAGTCCAATACCACCCCTCGCCCATAATAGTTCGAGAGTCAGCCGTGACACTTGCAGTGACTTCGCTCCCAGCCCAAGGTCTATCGAATTCTGAACCTAATGAATAGATTGTTTCCTTTTGGATGTGTATGCGATAATCTGCTTTTTCAGTTACTGTCACTTGACCTGCATCCTCAGTCAAAATATAGTTCTGTGGCTCTTTTGTGTTATCTATATACAAGAAAAACGGCTCGTGCGAAGCATAAAAATCCCAATGAGTAGTATCGCCATATGGGCGTCTTCCGTAGAAAATCAATTTTGAATTGTTGTCTATTACTCCATTATCGTCAATAATATAACGGGAATAAGCTTTGCCAAGATGAACCAAATGAATGTGATTGATGCTTGTTCCTGCAAGTTCAGGCATCAGCTTTATCAACTCAGAAAAGGATACAGCAGTGACGCCATCTACTTTTGTTTCTATTTTAATGTAGGTCTTGCTATAGTCGAACCAATCAAGTTCGCCATTATTCAAACCGAATTCATGTGATATAGCTTGGGAATTGATAAAAAACATAATCCCAATAGTGATAATTGCATATATTTTCATTTCGCTGCGAAATTTGTTCATGTTCATATATATATAACACATTAGAGTGCATTTTGTTTACAACAAAACAAAAAAAAACCATGAAATATTCAAATTTCATGGTTTTTAGTAAAAAATTAATGATTTTTAGCTTCTTGAATCGCCACCGTAAGATTTATAACCTGATTTTGGTTTTTCTTCACGAAGAGAGAACATAATTTTCTTAGCAATTTCTTCGGCTACGACTTTTTGGATTTGGTCGCCGGAAGTCATATAGTCTTCGATAGCAGTTTCAACTCTTGTACGGATAATTTCAGCAGTTTGTCCAACGAGCGCGTTAGATAACTGGTGAATATCTGCTTGCTGTCCTCTGAGAGCTTCGAGCTGACTACGATTAGCATCTTCCATTTTCTTCAACATCTTGTCCATACGTTCTTCTTCTTCAGTGTACATTAGTGTAACAGCAAGAAGCGAAAGCAACATAAACTCAAGCGAAATCGCTAAAAGTATGAAAGAAGGACGTGTTGCAGGGATAAATTTTAGACCACGAATACCAACGGCAACGATAAGGAACGCAGCACCACCATAAGCAAGACCTGTAACGAGGTTTGAATATTTTTCGGTAAAGTGATGAGACATATACAGTCTGAATCCTTTTGTAATGTGCAATCTATTGCGTCTCCACAATAAACCATTTTTCAAGTCAATAATTTCGATTACAACGAAATCTGAGAAAAATTCTTTGATACGAGTGTAAATTGCTTCGTTACGGAAGAAAACGATGTCAGTGTCATTATCGAACACATCGTCAAATCTTGCAGATTGGAACGGTGAAGCGATGTCTTCAGTCATAGTTCTGTCCCATATCATCCTGAATGCAGAGCGAACTTCCGAAATGTCCTTTTCGGCAAGTTTATCGTCAGGCATTATTAGCAAATCAATGATTTCATCAGCAAAACCGGTTTGCAGACGTAACTTAACCTTCGTATTATCTATTTGCCGGTCAAGTAGCATCGCCATAAATCCGATATTGGACGGCATGAACATAGTTATCAAAAGGGTGGTTATGAAAGAAAAGATTAATGCCAAGATTGAAAAACCGAGCCAAGGCTCAAGTATGATGGCATTATCTCCAAGCACAGGTGCTTTAGCGTAAAACTCTGCAGCATTCTTAGAATAACCGTGTTCTTCTTCATTTCTGGCGTCCCAAGAAAAATCGAAGATGTATTCACGATTAATTAAATCCTTGGAAATTGGTTTACCCATCCCTTCCATTTCTTTTTCTTTGGAAGTTGTACCCCAAGATAGCCCATCGAACTTCACAAAACCAATTTTTTGTTGTTGGTCCATAGATGGTTCGAAAAGAGGAACCACAAACCCGGCTATGAGTTGAGGAACCATATTAAAGAAATAGAAATAGAAAAAGAAGGCTGACATAGCCAAAAGTAAAACTACATGTTGTACTCCAACATTGTGTTTCTTTGTTTTGACAGAAAAGTTCTTGATTGTCATTAGTGTATCACTCCTGATTACTTCAAAAATTCAATATTTATATTCTTATTTGTGTTCATTTAACATATTAAAATTACGAAAAAATAAAACAAATTCTAAATATTTTTTCACAATTCTTCACTTTTTTTAAATTTTTATTCATTTTTCAAACTTTTTTAAGTTTTTGCTATTCATAAAAGACTAATATAATAGAGTTTTGTCAATTAGTATGCTTTTTTCCGCATTTCTATCATTTTTTTTTGTAATTTTGTAATATGAGAAACAGAACAGTCAAAGCAGGTATTAAAATTCTTTACAGCGGAACAATTCGCGGTAATTCATTTTTATCTTGTCTAGGTGTGATGTCTTCTTTGCTCCACAAAATAACCGTCTCAGGACGAATTCCTTCTAGTCTCTAATATTCTATTCTTCCTTATTCCTTATTAAAGTTTTTTAATCTATTTTTTTTGAACATAAACATTGAGGTAATCATGTTAGTTGAATCATTAAGATATAAATCTAAATATCATGTTGATGCTATTGACGTAAAAAAAGAACTAAAAAAGCATATGCTTGCAGATGGTTTTGATTTTATTTTGGACTTATACACTAGTCAAGGTTCTGATTTAAGAGAATCCATAAACGGTCGGTCATTTCTTGATATGTTTACTTGTTATGCATCTATGCCAATTGGTATGAATCATCCCAAAATGATTGACCCCAGATTCTTGGAATATATTGGGAAAGTGGCATTAAACAAACCATCAAATTCAGATATATATACATCTGAATTAGCCACTTTTGTAAAGACATTCTTCGAAATTGCAGTTCCGAAGCATTTCAAATACGGATTCTTTATCGAAGGCGGCGGCTTGGCAGTCGAAAATGCGCTTAAGGCTGCATTTGACTACAAAATACGTCGTAACTTCCGCAAAGGTTGTACTACTGAGCGCGGTACTCAAATTTTGCATTTCAACGAAGCGTTCCATGGAAGAACAGGCTATACAATGTCGCTTACTAATACAGACCCTAAAAAGGTAAAGCTATTCCCGAAATTTGATTGGGCAAGAATTTTAAATCCCAAAATTACATTCCCTTTGAATGAAGAAAATTATGACAAAGTAATAGCCGCAGAAAAAATCTCTATAGAAGCAATCAAAAAAGCTTACAGAGACAACCCTGACGATATTGCAGGAATAATTATCGAACCGATTCAAGGCGAAGGCGGAGACAACCACTTCAGAAATGAATTTTTGCAACAATTGAAAGACATTGCCCACGAAAATGATTCGCTCTTGATTTTTGATGAAGTCCAAACCGGAGTTGGCTTGACAGGCTCTATGTGGGCTCATGAACAAATGGGAGTCGAACCCGATATCATGGCATTTGGAAAAAAAATGCAAGTATGCGGTATATTAGTTGGCGACAAAATTGACGAAGAACCTGAAAACGTCTTCAAAGTTTCGAGCAGGATTAATTCTACTTGGGGCGGAAATTTGGTTGATATGGTACGAGCGACCAAATATCTCGAAATCATCGAAGAAGAGAAATTGGTCGAAAATGCCAAGGAAATTGGTTCATACTTGGGCGAACGGCTTTATGAATTGAAATGTGAATTCAGCGAATTGCTTTATAATGACAGAGGCAGAGGATTGTTCAGAGCAATTGACTTTACTGATGTTGCAAAACGCGATGCTTTTGTCAAGGCATGTTTCAAAAATCAAATGATTATTTTACCTTCAGGCTCGAATGCGATTCGTTTCAGACCGGCTTTGAATATCTCAAGAGCTGAGATAGACAAAGGAATGGATATAATCATTAAATCAATCAAAGAAGTAATTTGATGCTTTTCTTAGAAAAAATAACCGCTTCAGGTGATTAGCATACCTGAAGTGGTTAACTTTTGTTATTTTTGTTGTATATTTACAAAATTTTTATGTAAAATTTATAAGATAAAGTTATGTCAGGTCACAGTAAATGGGCAAATATTAAGCATAGAAAAGGCAGACAAGACGCTCTGCGAGGCAAGGTTTTCACACGATTGGCAAAAGAAATCACTGTTTCGGCACGTGAAGGTGGTGGTGATGTAGGGGCTAATCCACGATTGCGACTTGCGGTCCAAAATGCAAAAGCTGTAAATATGCCAAACGACAATATTTCACGTGCTATTAAAAAAGGTACGGGAGAAATTGAGGGTGTAAATTACGAAGAGTTAACCTACGAAGGATACGCACCATGCGGAGTAGCTGTTATCCTTGAAACAGTTACCGATAACAAAAAAAGAACGGTTGCTGATGTTCGTTCAATGTTCGGGAAATTAGGCGGCAACATGGGAGAAACTAATTCCGTAGCTTGGAGTTTCGACCGCAAAGGTGTTGTCACAATCAAAACTCTCGGCAAAACTGAAGATGAATTATTTGAAGCAGTTTTAGAATCGGGCGCTGAAGATATCGAATACGATTCTGAAGAATCACGAATAATCTGCCAAATGACGGATTTTGGCAATGTTTTCAAATATTTTGATGAAAATGGATTCGAATTGGGCGAAAGCAAATTGGAATATATGCCTCAAAATTACACAAAGATTACAACTGTAGAAGATGCCAAAAAAGTACTGAAATTTATTGATACTTTTGAAGATTATGATGATGTCCAGAACCTATATCACAATATGGATTTGGATGATTCGATTGCAGACCAAATTGATTAATTAAACTCGGTACGAACAGTACCGAATCAATAAAACGATATGAGAATTCTCGGAATTGACCCCGGTTCTGTGATTTGTGGTTACGGCATAATCGAAGTCGAAGCCGGCAAAATAATCTTAGTAGAATATGGCGTTATTAAGGCTAAGAAAAAAGAAGAGGATTTCCCTCTCCGATTGAAAGAAATTTTTGAGAGACTCACAAGTGTGATTGAAAGGCATTTGCCCGATGAATCGGCACTAGAATCCGTATTTTTCTCCAAGAATGTACAATCGCTCATGAAACTTTCGCATGCCCGTGCTGCTGCGATGCTGGCTTCAACTTTGAGAGAAATACCGGTAGCTGAATATTCCCCACGTGAAGTAAAAAAAGCAGTTACGGGCAATGGAAACGCATCGAAACAACAAGTTGAGTATATGGTGAAGAGCTTATTGAAGATTTCGGAAACACACGAATTTTTCGATGCTACTGATGCCTTAGCCGTTGCCTTATGCCACGCATTTAAATGGAAACAGAATGCTTCACCGGTCAAGAATTGGAAAGATTATGCGGCACGAAATCCTGAAAGAGTGGTCAAGAACTGATTTTGCGAGCTTTTTCCCTAGTTTCGTTTTCAATGTAACTACTTAAATTCATTCTGATTCTATCTCTTAAAGGTATTTTAACTGCCCTGAAAACAAAATAATTTTTCTTATAGTCAATTATATATTGATTAATAGGTGCTATGATAAACAGAAGCAAAAAATAAGTATGGATTTGAATAATTTGGTTAGCGGTAATATAGCTGTTTATGAAATAGTAAACAGTAAGATATAATCCAAGACGTAGTAACTTAAGTAGTTCAGGGTCAATGTCTGTGATTTGTCTGTGCTTCAAATTAAAATGTATAGTTTGGGCAAAAAGTTTAAGTAACATTCCGAAAAATCCGATGAAACCAACGATTCCAAGTTCAGATAAGACCTGCATTATTGTAGTGTCACTGAAAACCCAATTTCGAGCATATTCCGTCATATAAGCACATCCAAAACCATAACCAAAAATCGGATAATGCAACCAAACAGTAAAATAATCCATCATATTTGTAAATCTGTCACCAAAAGATTCGCCTGACAAAAGTGTTGACTTCCCACCCAATAAGAACATAAATATACTACTGACTCTAGTCCAAATGAGTGAAATCATACCTTGGTCATTATACGATTGGATTGCAAATTCGACAATGAATATTACAGGAAGGGAATAAAGCAAGGATTTGAAAAAGTTAGAAAGATTGCTATACTTTTCAAAAATTAATGCAGTTCCCAATACAAATGCAACTCCTAAGATTCCGGTAAGTGAAAATGAAATAATTAGTGATACGATAATCCAGAAAAGAACAAAGAAATTCATGATTGGCTTTTTGAAAAGAAATTTCTTTGTTTGAATGTAAGGAATGAACATAAAAATAAAGAGAAGATTATTAAACCCTGCTAATGCTGATGGCTCGGAAAAAATCGAAGTCGCTCGAAAAAAATTCCCGAATTGCAAGCTAAGCTGAACATAACTATCTTCATCCGAACCCAACAAACCTCTAGCAAACATTGACATATTACTGACATCGAGCCATGCAAAAGGTAAATCGAAAAAGCGAGCTACAATTTGATAAGCCCCAAAAATATTTATTGAAAGAGACAATACAAGCCAAATACGGACAAATTTCCATATTATAGCCGAATCAATGCGAATGAAAAACAATACATATGCGAACAATATAGTTTGGTGAAAATGTGCGGTTGTTTTGAAAAACTGAGTTATCTCAACCGGATTGCCTCGCAAAAGCGGTCCTACACCGGAAATAAAAGTCGAAAAACAAAATAAAAGGAAGAAAATCAAAATCGGATTTTTGGGTATCTTAAACTCTTCACCATACCAAACAGCTCTGACCAAAAATGCCACAACAATGAAAAAAGTCAGAAAATCATTGATTGTAATTCCGGTACTTCCAATTGCGAAAAGTTGGAAAATATCGAAAAAATAGGTAATCGAATATAGTATTATCAGAAAGTTTATCATGTGTTCAAATTAATTTGCTAAAATAGCTAATCTGAGCGAAACAACAAAAAGGTGCATCAGAGTAAATCATGATGCACCATAATATTTATTTCTTGAGAATGACGATTTTGATTAAATAAGTCCTTTTTCGTGTTTAGCCATAAGGTTGCCAATCATATCTCGAGTCATAGATTGCAAATCATAATCGGGAGTCCAGCCCCATTCTTGACGTGCTGATGTATCATCGATTGATTGAGGCCAAGAATCGGCGATTTTTTGACGTGAATCGGGATTATAATCAATCTTGAAATCCGGCAAATGTTTTTTGATTTCGGATGCCAAAGTTTTTGGGTCGAAACTCATCGAAGCAACGTTGAAATCGCTGTGATGAATCAAATTATCAAAATCTGCTTCTGCCAAATCAATAGTAGCTTTGATACAATCAGGCATATACATCATTGGCAATACAGTGTTTTCGGCAAGGAAACAGTTGTAGTAATTTTTCTTGACGGCTTCGTAGAATATTTCGACTGCATAATCGGTAGTGCCACCACCGGGCAATGTTTCTGAGGAAATTATCCCCGGATAACGCAAACCACGGCAATCCAGCCCATACTTTTCGACATAATAATCGCAAAGCAATTCACCGGCAACTTTAGTAATTCCATACATAGAAGTTGGCTTTAGGACGCTTTCTTGCGGAGTGTTTTCGCGAGGAACACCCTTACCCCATACAGCGATAGAGCTTGGAATGATAATTCGTTTCATTCCATATTTCACACCCAAATCTAAAATATTGATAGAGCCGTTCATATTCACATTCCAGCATAGATGCGGATCTTTTTCTCCGGTTGCGGATAAAATTGCAGCCATATGGAATATTGAGTCAATATCGTGTTTGATGATGACGGGACGTATAGTTTCGGGGTTTGTCACATCAATCGAATAAAATGGTCCTTCTTCGGCAACTTTACTTGCTGAGTGTCTAATGTCACTTGCAATGACATTTTCGGTACCATATTTTTTACGCAAAGCAACTGTAAGTTCGGAGCCGATTTGTCCAAGGGCTCCAGTAATCAAGATTTTTTTCATATCAGTTTTCATAATTTTTCAAAATGTTCAATAATATAAAACAAAATTAATACTTATTCATGACAAATGTGCTAATTATCGCTATTCATTCTATTTTTGAAATGAGGCGAGTCGCCATGCTCTCCCCAACCCACGCTATCACCGGCTAAAGTTACACGCGCTTCGATACAATTAAGGCAATCTTCAGCTTGCTCGTCAGTGCAGGGTTTGTTTTCGTACAATTTATAAAAGTCTCGATAAACGCCCGGAGTAATATTTGGCATAATAATATTTGCCCCTGCATAAAGCGCCTTTTCCCTTCCCAATTTATCGGATGCTTGCATAGCAGTAGAAGCAGCGATATTAATGTCCTTCATGATAATTCTGAGTACAGCAATCATTTTCAAAGTCAAGAAAAAACGCTCTTCTAATGGCAAAAGTGAACCGCTGAATTTAAATAGTGGCGTGCTCCGATGTTCGATATATGGGCCCATTCCGCACATATCAATATCGAAATCTCGCATAAAAATAATATCGTCAACTAAGTGCTCCAAAATTTGGAACGGGACACCAATCATCACTCCGGTGCCTACTTGGAAACCTGCTTCACGTAAATCTCGCAACGCTTGTAAACGCCTATCGTAATCGTGCAATTCATCATTTGGGTGAAGTTTTGCATATAGTTGGCGATTTGATGTTTCGATTCGAAGCAAATATCTGCGAGCACCTAATTCGCGCCACTCTTTATAAACATCCAAAGTTTGCTCGCCCAAAGATAAAGTGATTCCAATTTCACCTTTTGTCATTTCCATTATTTGGGCGATGAGCGAAGAAATTCGTTTCGTAAATGCAGGAGATTGCAATTCGCCTGATTGGATTACCACAGAAGCATAATTATTTTCCCATGCAAATCGAACGGATTTCAGCACATCTTCATCGGATACAATATACCGAACTAAATCATGGTTATCTTTTCTGATGCCACAATATAGGCAGTTTTTGGCACAATAATTCGATAATTCGACAAGCCCGCGAAAATACGTTTTCTTGTCAACATATTTTTCTTTTACTTCATTCGCTTTTTTAAACAATTGCTTTGCATCTTCGAAACTCATTGCTAATAATTCACGGATTTCATCTCTGCCAAGCTCGTCTTTCTCGAGAATTTCATTGTAATTAATCATCAGAAATATAGGTCCCTTCTGCCCTGCTTGACTAAATCGAGCTTATCTTTCAAAGTTCTGACATTGGTGTCAACAGCTAATTCTTGGATTTTATCTTCGATAAGGTTATAGCCCAAAATTTTTGTTTCTGGGCTTGCATAGTCCTCGAGATATTCAGCAAGAGTTAGAATCGCATTTGGTGAGCATAATTTCTTGATAAAACCGGGCACCGAGAATTCCATAAAATGCTCCCCTGTCCGACCCATACGATAGCAAGCTGTGCAAAATGACGGTATGTAGCCGTGTTCAAGTAATTCGTGAATAACTTCAGCAAGTGAGCGATTATCGTTGAGAGTGAATTGCTCTCTGTTGATATTTTGCAAATGCTTATTTTCTTCGCTATATCCACCCAATTCAATATTCGAGCCGCCATCAATTTGCGAAACACCGAATTGCAGAACTTGGTCACGAATTTCTGCGGATTCCCTTGCAGTCAAAATCATTCCTGTATATGGCACTGCAAGTCTTAAAATTGCTACAAGCCGGGTAAATTCATCATCAGAAACTATGTAGGACAAATCAATATCCATCTCTGATGCTAATTGGATTCGTGGAAATGAAATCGTATGTGGACCAACATTGTAAACAGCTTCCAAGTGGTTGACATGGCGCACAAGCCCGAGCACTTCGTATTTCCAATCATACAAACCAAACAGTGCGCCGATACCAACATCATCAATTCCGGCTTCCTGTGCTCTGTCCATAGCTGTCAATCGCCACTCGTAGTTACGTTTCATGCCTGAAAGATGGACTTTTTTGTAGGTTTCCTCGTGGTATGTTTCCTGGAAAATCTGGTATGTTCCGATTTTAGAATCACGAATAATTCTGAATCCGTCAATGTCTTGGGGTGCAGCATTAATATTTACTCTGCGGATTTCACCATTATCTTGCTTGACCGAATAAACTGTATTGACTGTATTGGCGATAAATTCAGGTGTATAATGTTGATGCTCGCCGAACGCAAGTACAAGTCGCTTGTGACCATTTTTTTCGAGTGATTGAACTTCTTTAACGAGTTCTTGCTGAAGCAAAGTTTTGCGTATAATTTCTTTATTAGAGTGCTTAAAGCCACAATAGGAGCAGTTATTCGAACAGTAATTACCAATATACAGAGGTGCAAATAATACAATTCTTTCACCATACACTTTACGTTTTAGTTCTTTAGCGCCTTCCTTGATTGCCTCAATAGATTCTGCATCATTTGCATTGAGCAATATTGCGGTTTCTTGGAGTGAAAGGCGATTTTTGTCAAGAGATTTTTGTATTATTTCCTTAACTTGCTCGAAATTGGATTTCGTATCACGGATAAAAGATTGGATTTCATCGTTATCAATGAATGGAACCATTGGTTCATCGGGAATAATATATTTTTGGGGATAATAAATCATTTCAATACCTTGCCGTTAGATGTCATTTTTAATTAAAACTGAGCGACATTTTAAGCCTTTAATTTTGCCTAATCTGCCTGATAATATGCTGATTTGTTCAGTTGTACCTTCAATAATCAGTGACATGACACTTTGCTTTCTACCTTGGAGAGTAATACCGTGGCGGCTGAGAATAATAGAGGAATTCTGAGATATTGTATTGTTTAATATCTCTACACAAGATTTATCTTCGATAAGAATAATCATTGTTCCTAATCTCTTTTCCATCGGTAATTCCTCAAGATAAGAATCATTGAGCATGACACATTGAGCTTAATAAAAATCAAGCTCTCCGTATTTTATATATAATTATGATATGCTCCGCTCGAAAACGGAGCATATCGTAAGAATTATTAACTAATATCTGTTGCGCTTAGTGTAGTGTGTATGTAATAACTTGTGTGACTTATGACCCAAAGGTCCGTCTTTTAGGAATTCATCATAAATTTGCTTGATTTCGGGATTTTCGTGCGATTTGCGTAATTTGCAATCCGAATCTTCTTGGTAAATAGCTTTGATGCGTTCCATTCTTACCTTGTCATTAGTTGGGATAGGTTGACCACCACCACCAATACATCCGCCGGGACAAGCCATAATCTCAATAAAATGATAAGGTGAAGTTCCGTCTTTTATTTGGTCCATAATGATGCGAGCATTCTTCAGACCATGTGCTACGGCGACTCTAAGTTCGACCCCTTCGAGGAAACTGTATGCTTCGAGACAGTTCTCGAGTTTCACTGCTGCATGTTTGATACCTTCCAATCCGCGAACGGGTTCGATATTCAATCTGTCAAATGGCACATCTCTGCCGGTTATAAGTTCGTAAGCTGTCCGAAGAGCAGCTTCCATAACACCACCTGTAGCACCGAAAATAACCGCTGCACCTGTAGAATCGCCCATAATGCTATCAAAATCAGAATCGGAAATTTCCGAGAAATCAATACCTGCTTGTTTTATCATATGTCCGATTTCTCTGGTTGTAAGCCCGGCGTCTATATCTTGATAACCGCTGGATTTCATTTCCGGACGATTTGCTTCAAATTTCTTTGCAGCACATGGCATAGCAGCTACGCTGACAATATTTTCGGGTTTGACACCGATTTTTTCAGCATAATAAGTCTTAGCCAAAGCACCAAACATTTGTTGCGGAGATTTGCATGTTGACAAGTGCCCAAGATGTTCGGGATACATGTGTTCGATAAATTTAACCCAACCCGGTGAGCAAGAAGTAATCATCGGTAGTGCAACTGAATCGTCTTCATCTTTGATTTTGCTCTTGAGTCTGCCCAAAAGTTCTGTGCCTTCTTCGACAATTGTCAAATCTGCAGTATAGTTGGTATCAAGTACGGAATCAAATCCGATTTTTTTCAATGCAGCAACCATTTTACCTGTTACATGTGCTCCGGGTGGATAGCCTAACATTTCACCGATTGCTACTCTGACTGATGGTGCAGTATTGATAACGACATGTTTTTTCTCATCGCCAATTGCTTCCCAAATATTATCGAAATATCTTCTTTCGGTTAGAGCACCTGTTGGGCAATGAATAATGCATTGTCCGCAATTGACACAAACAACTTCATTCATAGGCAAATCCATGAAAGTGGAAATCTTCATGTCTTTACCTTTGTGAGCAACTGTAATAGCGTTAACATGTTGCAATTCTGCACAAGTTCGGACGCAACGTTGACATCTGACGCATTTACTATCGTCTTTTTCTATACTCCATGATGAACGGTCAACTTGAAGACCGGACTTTAAGACGCTAAGATATGTGTTGTTGTCCACATTATATTCCGAAGCTAGAGCTTGAAGCTCGCAATTAGTCGAGCGATAGCAAGTTGTGCATTGGGTATTATGTTCAGAAACAAGCAAAGCAATCAAGTCCTTACGTGCACTTCTGACTTTTGGGGTATTGGTTTTGATTACCATATTTTGCTCGCAAGGTGCAGCGCAAGAAGCAGTTAAGTTTTTAGCCCCTTCGACTTCCACAACACAAACTCTGCAATTACCGGCAACACAAAGGTCTTCATGATGGCACAATGTCGGGATACGAACATTAATTTTACGTGCGGCTTCCAAAATTGTAGTACCTTTCTCGATACTAACATCAATACCGTTAATTTTTACACTGATGATATTTTTAATACTTTCCATTTTTTTCTTCTTCATTTTAATTCGATAAATTGTTAATAAATCATTTCTTCACGGAAATTGTCAACAATTGACGAGAAGGAATTAGCCACAGACTGTCCTAATCCACATTTAGCTGTAATCTTCATTGTATCAGTAAGTTTCAGCAATTGTTGGAGATATTCAGGGTCTTTATCACCACGTTTTACAGCTTCAATTCCGACTTTGAGTTGTTGGCACCCAATTCGGCAAGGAGTGCATTGACCGCATGACTCTTCTTCGAAAAAGTCAAGGTAATTTCTGAGTACATTGTACATAGAACGTGAACTGTTGAAAATCATCATCGAACCACCAGTAGGCAATGAATCACCAGTCAAACCACCGGGGAATCCAATCGTTGTAGATTGGAATTTTTTTCGTGGAACACAAAAACCGGATGCACCACCGACTTGAACAGCTTTAGTATCTCCGTCTCCAAATTCGCGAACGAATTCATCTAATGACAAACCGAATTCTAAATCATAAATGCCGGGTCTTGGTGTATCGCCCGAAACCGAGAATAATTTGGAGCCATGGGAATCTTGGATACCGAGTTTTTTGAATTCTTCGACACCGATTCTGCTGACAACTTGAGCTGAGACCAAAGTTTCAACATTGTTGACAACAGTTGGTTTGCCCAAATATCCATTATTTGTGGGGAATGGTGGTTTATTTCGAGGTTCGCCTCTAAAACCTTCCATTGAGTTGAGTAACGCAGTTTCTTCGCCGCATACATAAGCACCACTACCCAGAAATACTTCAACATTGAAATCAAGTTCTAATTTGAAACAATTTTTATGGAATTCAGCGATTTCTCTTTCCAGATGTGGCACTAAATATTTATATTCGCCGCGCAAGTATATATAACCTTTTTTGGCACCGGTAACATAGGCACAAATTCCCATCCCGGCTAATACTTTTTTGGGTACTATAGTAAGAATTTCTCTATCTTTGAAAGTGCCCGGTTCGCCTTCGTCTGCATTACAAACCACGAATTTTTCATCGCCCTCGGCAGCAGCAGCAAACTTCCATTTCAAACCGGTCAAAAATCCTGCCCCTCCTCTACCTTTCAATCCCGAATCTATCAAATCTGAGATAATATCCTTGGGGGCGCGTTTCAAAGCTTTTTCCATTACTTGGTATGGACTTTCCGGATGGATTCCAAGTATTACATCTAATCTTTTTAATCTTTCTTGCATTTTATGTTCCTAATCTCTGTTTTTGTAATCGGTGATAATTTCCCGTATTGATTCGGGTGTCAAATTTGTGTAAACATCATCATTGACAAGCATAGCCGGACCTTTGTGGCACCAACCTAAGCAGTTTGTATATAAAAGCGAGAACTTTCGATTCAGCGTAGTTTCGCCCACTTTTATTTTCAGTATGTTTTCTAAAGTATCCACAATTTGGTTTTTATCGTGCATATCACAAACGATAGTTTTGCATACGCGAATCACAAATTTGCCACGCGGAACTGTATCAAGAAAACTGTAGAAGGTAGATTTACCATATACATCGGCTGACGACAAATCGAGATTGCGAGCTATGGATACCATAGCTTCATCTGACACGAAGTGCTCTATATCGTAAACTCCTTGTAAAATCGGCAAAAGACTCTCTCGTTTGTTTCCATATTTGTCAACGAGTTCTTTTACCATCGTATCGGTTTTGGTCATTGCAACACCTTTTAAATGTTATTTTAAATTAATTGTTAATAAATTCACTTATTATTGATATTTTTCTTGACTTTATTTATACATTTGTATCAATATACTATGCAAAACTACGTAAATAACTCAAATAATGCAAGAAAAATCGTCAAATAATTCACTATTTATCAATTACTTAGTTAAGTGCAAACTTAGATATGATGAATAGTTTTCCCGATGCAATTCTAAAATGAATTTTAGTTATGGCTTACTTTTTTTAAAATTTATTTATTACAAAAATTTCACTACTTTTATGAACAAATAAAAAATGATTGATTGAATATGCGAACAGAAAAAGACCAACTCGGAACTTGTGATATACCTAAGGATACTTTATATGGCATTCATTCGGTTAGGGCAAAGCACAACTTCCCCGACAATACGAGATTCAGTATAGAGTGGTACAAAGCGGTCAGCATTGTCAAGCTCGCTTACTATTTAAATTACGAAAAATTTGCTCAAGCTGTACAAGGTAAATTCAATTCAGAAGATTTGCCGTTAAAGCTAATCGAACCTGAAATCGTATCAGCAATGATTAGGTCAGCAGATGAGATGTCGAAAGGTAAATATTTCGAGCATTTTATAGTTCCGGCGATTCAAGGTGGTGCAGGGACGAGTGCGAATATGAATATCAATGAAATTATCGCTAATTCTGCTTTGTTGTCATTAGGTCATAATTGCGGCGATTATCACATAATTGACCCTATCGAACATGCCAATATTTATCAATCCACGAACGATGTTATTCCAACAGCGTTGAGAATAGCAGTGATGGGTTTGCTCGAGCAATTGGAAAAATCTATCAATGATACGCGCGCAATTTTTGAGAAACTCGAAAAAGAGCATAATTTCACCTTGAGATTAGCTTATACACAGATGCAAGCTGCAGTGCCCACCACATTCGGCAAACTTTTTTCTGCTTATACGGAAGCTTTGTGGCGGGATTGGTGGCGTGTTTCGAAATGCTTCGAGAGAATCAAAGTTGTCAATATCGGTGGTAGTGCCGCAGGAACAGGGCTAACGGTGCCACGATATTTTATAATGGAAGTGCCGAATATTTTGAAGAATATAACGAATTTGCCGGTTACGAGAAGTGAAAATTTAACCGATGCTACTTCCAATCAAGACACGCTCGTTGAAGTTCATGCTATACTGAAGTCTCATGCCGTAAATTTAGAAAAAATTGTCTCGGATTTGCGGCTGCTATCATCCGATATTGGAGAAAAATCTATCAACTTGCCGCCATTGCAAGCAGGTTCGTCAATCATGCCCGGAAAAGTAAATCCCGTGGTGAATGAATTTGTCATCGAAGTTTCCCATATTATCTATGCTCATGACCAGCTAATAACCGGATTAACAGCGATGGGCTGCTTAGATTTAAATGCGTATTTGCCGGCAATCGGGCATTATTTAATCAGTAGTTTAAAACTTCTCATAGCGGCTAACGAAACTATGAGCAAGAACTTAATCTCAAAACTGACTATAAACGAAGATGAATCTACCGAAAAAGTTATGATGAGTCCTACAATTAGTACAGCATTATTACCTCATATAGGTTATCATAAAGCAGCACAATTGTCAAATATTATGGTAACACAATCTATAGACATAATTGAAGCCAATCGTCAATTAAAAATTATTGAAGAGCATATTTTGGTGGATTTGATAAAAGCAGAGAATTTGAACAAATTAGGATTTTCAGTCAGCGAATTAATATCGAATAAGACAAATGGCAAAAGGTAAAGAATCTACAATACATATAGGCATTTTTGGAATCCGAAACCAAGGAAAAAGTTCGCTGATAAATAAAATCGCCGGACAGGAAATTGCTATCGTTTCGGAGCATCCGGGCACGACGACTGACCCGGTAAAAAAAAGCATCGAAATCCCGGGCTTAGGTCCTGTAGTTTTGATAGATACAGCCGGAGCAGATGATACGGGCGAGGTGGGGCTAAAGAGAATTAACAAGAGTATTGAAGCAATCAAGCACGTTGACCTTGCAATATTAGTCATTTCGGGCAATCAAATAAGCAAAACTGATATTTTCCTGATTGATTTATTCATACAAAACGATTTGAATTTTCTTATCGCACACAACAAATCAGATTTAATCCCGCTTGACAAAGATTTTGCTCTGAAAACCGAGAAGGAATATGGAGTAGATGTTGTTGCAGTCACTTGCACTCACGAAAGCGACATCTCAAATTTGATAGCAAAAATTCGATTGAATATACCCGAATCAGCTTGGAAAAAAAACTCGATGATTGGCGATTTGGTATCTTATGGCGATATTGTGTTGCTCATCACTCCAATTGACATCGAAGCACCCGAAGGGCGTTTGATACTGCCCCAAGTGCAATCTATCCGAGATATTTTGGACAATGACGCCGTTGCGATTGTTCTCAAGGAGCGTGAACTCGATACCTTTTTGAAAACTACCGGAATCAAACCCAAACTTGTAATTACAGATAGCCAGATTTTGCTCAAGGCAGCGGCTTCAGTGCCTGATGATATACCACTGACGGGATTCAGCATTTTATTAGCGAGATATAAGGGCGATTTTGAGGCATATTTGCAAGGAACACCAAAAATTTCCGAACTCAAAAGTGGTGACAAAATTTTGATGTTGGAATCATGCACACACTTAGTTTCGTGTGATGATATCGGTAGAGTGAAATTGCCACGCTGGATAAGCAATTTCACCGGAAAGGACTTGCATTTTGATTTTGTAGCCGGACTCGATAAATTGCAAACACCAATTGAAGAGTATGCCCTTGTTATTCAGTGCGGAGGATGTGTCGTCACGAAAAAGCAAATCATGAATAGATTATCACCAGCCAAAAAAGCCGATATTCCGATCACAAATTATGGAATGGCAATAGCTTACGTACAAGGAGTTTACAAGCGAGCAATCGCTCCATTTACCGGGTCAATAATTGATTCTTTGGATTATCTTTAGAATTTTTGGGTGTCTCTTTTGAATTATAAGGGCAATGTCGGCATCCACTTTTACAACAATAGCCTCGTTCTAAGTGATACTTTTCGGTAAAAACCATTAAACCTGTGGTGTCGAAATAAAAATCAATGCCTTCGTGAAGACCGCGCTTTGTCAAATGCGCGCCAAAGGCAATGTAGAACAACGGAATAATCCACCCAACTTACCTACTTCTGAATAATTTGTTTCGAGCACTTTGATTGATTTGCTTCTCAAAATATCATTCAATCTGCCAAACGATGCATCAGAAACGACTTTATCAGGAGCCAATGAAAAAACATTCGGATACATGTGATACATCTCATATTGGGTTACTTTGATTAGCTTATTCTCGCCAAAAATATCATAAATAGCTTCGGGATAATAAACAAAGCCTCCCCCATAAATTATCGCCGAATCTAAGCCAACGGGCTGAAAGGTGCAATCTAGGTGCAGTGTATTAGTAGCAGGATTCTCAGTTACACAAAGCTGAAATGGAATGACTTCTTTTTGCGGAAATGATTTTTTCAAAAACTCGTAACCACTCCAATTAGTTCGCTCGGAAATCCCGACAAAAACATATTTTCCGTGCAAAATCACATCTCCACCCTCGATGAAAGAATCCTCCGGCATTTCAAGTATTTGATTATACGGAATTTGCTCATGTATAAAGTCAATACCTTGGAGTTCAATCCGTCGATTTTCCTTTTTCATATTGGATTTGACCATAACATCGTCAATAACGAATGAAATATCGCGAGCAAAAATTTGGTCTTGATTTTCGATATTTCTCGGTCTGATAACTTCTACACCTTGAGATTCGATTAGCTCGGCAAAAGAATCAACGTATTTGATTAATTGTGATTCGGACGGTAGTGTCCCTTGCTTCAGATGTTTAGATATTTTCGGATTGTTCTCATGTATCGTATTGCCCCTGTCGTTGGCTATTCCAATAATCACCGATTCCAGCCGAGAGACTTCGTCTTTAATGTTCAGTTTCATATATTTTCAGAATTTGACTTGGTTAATCTCCTTTGACGTTGTTAATAGTGAAAAAATTGTTAATTTAGCTTAGTTTCAAATTGATAAACCAAATTTATGAATTTTAATCAAAAAGTAAGAAATTTTATTGAAAATAATGCCCGGTCGGACATTCACGAGTTAGCTTTGAAAAATAAAGAACTCGGGATGCGAGAATTGAAGATTGCTTTAGAACAGATTGAATCGCGTAAACGAATTAAATCAAAAGTCCCGTCGTGGTACGAAAATTTTGATTTGATTTTGCCCAATAGCAAATACTTAGAGCAATCCTCTAGCGAAAAAACGGCAAATTTCAAATCACAAATTTATCAATATAGTTCATCAATTGATTGCACAGGTGGCACAGGAATAGATTCGGCAGCTATTGCCCGGAATTCTGAAAATCATCTGATTATTGAAAATAATGTGGATTTGGCTGAACTTTTGAAGCAAAATTTCTCTGTTTTGAATTTGGAAAATGTAGAAATCGTTGCAACTGATTGCATAGATTATTTGAGCAAAACCAACAAAATATTTGATTTTGCTTATGTTGACCCTTCTCGTCGTCAAGCAGGCAAGCGAGTTATCAAACTTAATGATATGACACCTGATTTGTCAACCTTGCTCCCAATTTTGAGTACCAAAGCGAGCAAAATCATGGTCAAACTTTCGCCTTTGTTTGATATTGACGAGATTTTAAGATATTTTAAAAAGATTGATTACATTCATGTTGTTTCGGTCAATAATGAATGCAAAGAAATATTAGTGAGTTTGAATAGTATAGCGACGAAAGAGCCACAAATCGTCGCTGTTGAACTTGGAGATAGCAAAAATTTCGTGATAAGCGGCACGCTCAACAAAGCCCCAAGCTACTACGAAATGCCCAAAAAATACATCTATGAAACTAATGTAGCATTAGTCAAGTTGGGGAAATATTTTGATTATCAAACGCATTTCGGAATAAATGAAATTGGTGTAAATACAAATTTGTTCACATCTGATTTTTTTGTAGAAAATTTTGCCGGAGAAATTTACAAGCTAATAGCAATTACAAAACCAAATGTCAAAGAATTGCAAAAAGTTTTGGGAGAAAAACCGCATGCTATGCTCAAAGTCCGAAATTTTCCTATAAAAACTGATGACTTGCGAAAGAAACTGAATCTACTCGAAGGTGATGAGAATAAAATTTATGCAGTTACTTTATTCGACGGAAGTAAAAAATTTTTAATTTGCAAAAAAATCTCAGTTGACTAATGCAATTTCATCAATATTGTACTTGTTTTCGATTTCAGCTTTGACTTTTTCCAAATACCATTGCGGGGTACTCGTAGCACCGGAAATACCAACGGTTTCGGCGCCGTCGAACCATGCCCAATCAATCTCGGAAATATCTTCGATGAAATGGGTTTTGGGATTGACTTTTAAGCAAGACTGATAGAGGCTTTTGCCGTTGGATGAATTCTTGCCCGAAACGAAAATCACAACATCGTTGATACGGGCAAAGTTGAGCAAAGGCTCTTCCCTGCTCGTAACAGCACGACAAGTGGTATCGCGAGCTAAGAGTTTGTTGTCAATTTCTCCCAGGTCAATCATATTTTTAATTTTACTATCTAAATACTCTTTGACTTTATGAAATTGATGTTTATCCATAGTTGTTTGCGACATAAAAACCGTTTGGCGGTCGAAATCAGTGATTTGCATAGCTTCGTCCAACGTTTTGATTACAAGGCATTGGTCATTGCAAACACCTCTCAACCCAATGACTTCAGCATGTTCTTTCTTGCCAAAGATTATGATTTGAAAATTCTGCTCATGGTATTTCCTGACACGATTTTGCAAATTTGTCACCAGTGGACAAGTAGCATCAACTACGTCTAAGTTGAGATTTTCGGCACTTTTGTATGTTGCCGGTGGTTCGCCATGAGCTCTGATAATCACTTTGGCATCTTTGTCATCTTTAGCAATACGCTCCAAATCCGAATGGGTAATCGTGGTCAGACCTCTTTTTTCGAGCCTTTCGATTTCTTTCGGATTATGAATTATATGCCCGAGTATATAGACATTTTTACCTTCTAAATGAGACTGGTTCAGAGTTTCTTCCGCAATATCAACAGTGCGGACAACTCCCCAACAAAATCCTGATTTATGATCTATAGTAACTTTCATATTAGCTTATTTATTGATTATTTTTGTTGCCAAATCAATTATCAAATTGGATTGCTGTTCGATTGTCAAGTCCGAAGTATCAATTTCGGTAGCATCATCAGCTTTTCGGAGCGGGCTGTTGCTCCGAGAGCTATCATAAGCATCTCTATCAACAATTTGCCGCTTGACTTCATACTCGGAAACATTAATCCCTTTTGCAATTGACTCCTTCAAACGACGTTGAACACGGGCAGATATTGACGCCACTAAATATATTTTAAGCTCTGCCTGAGGGAATACAACCGTACCAATATCGCGTCCGTCCATGACAACACCGCCATTTTTACCCATCAATCGTTGTTGCTCGACCAACTTTTCCCGAACATAGGAATACGCACTGATGGGGCTGACATATTTGGTAACATCCGGCAATCGGATTTCCGTGCTTACATCTTCATGATTAAGAAATGTTCTTTGCCCCCATTCGGATTGTTTGAGCTCGATACTGAGATTGTCCATCAGCTTATTAAGATTCTCGTCGTTCATGTCCAATCCGCATCGCAGCCATTCCAAAGTTACGGCTCTATACATTGCGCCCGTGTCAATGTAGATATAACCGAGCTTTTCGGCAACGATTTTTGCTGTTGTAGATTTTCCCGAACCAGCCGGTCCGTCAATTGCAATTATTATTTTTTTCATTTCAATTTTCGATAAGTCTATTAATAATTTCGAGTGTATTTGTGGTATCGGATAAGTCATTCAGCACAAAGTCAGCATTGAGCAAAGATAATTCATCGAATGTCATAGAGCCTGTGGCAACACACAAAACGGCAATATTATGAGCCTTTGCACAATCAATATCGCGAGGTGTGTCGCCGATTATAAGCGTATTATTCGACGTGAAAATTTGGCTCCCGACGAATTCGTTAGCCCTTTTGATAGCTATTGGAGGGAGCATATTCCTATCGTCCGAATCCGAACCAAAAGCTCCAATTGGGAAAAATTTGTCCAAATTATGTGCACGAAGTTTCAAATATGCATTCTCGAAGAAATTACCCGTTATAAGCCCTAATTGTATGTCCGGATTATCGTGCAAATCGTTGATTAATTCAACAACACCGGGTAAAATTTTCACATTTTCGATTGTAGTGTGTTCTTCAAAACTTATGTATATCCTGCTCCAAATAGTTGGCAAAATTTTCAAAGTTTCATCGTATGAAACTCCGATATTTTGGCTAATGATTCTCAGAATTTGCAAATCAGTCATACCCCAAAAATCAGGAATAGCCGAATCAGGAACTTCCTTGCCAAACAATTCTGAGATCAAATCCGCAAACAAAGATTTGGCTATACCATGCTTGAAGTTTAAGATTGTGCCATCAATGTCGAATAAAATTAGTTTTTTCATAAAAAATAAAAAATTCCGGCTAAGCGGAATTTATAGAAATTACAGTTTTGAAATTTAAAATGGAATATCTTCCCCATTATTGTCTTGAACTTGGATGTCTTCGTCGTTGGATTCATCGGTATAGTCATTATTTCTGTTTGGAGCTTTGTAGTCCAATGGAATGACCATAGAAGCTCGAATTTCCGAAACATAGCGTTTGACACCATCTTTTCCGTCGTAAGACCTGTTTGTGATTTTTCCTTCAACATATACCTTGCTGCCTTTTTTGAGTCTTTCATGAGCAGTTTCAGCCATTTTGTCCCACACGACAATCCTGTGCCATTCAGTATTATCTTTCCATTCTCCGTTCTTATCCTTAAAACTTTCAGTAGTTGCAACATTGAGTGTTGTGACTGACAGACCTGTAGGAGTACTTCTGAGTTCCGGGTCTTGACCCAAATTACCCAAAATTATCGCTTTGTTGACGCTTCTTGCCATAAAATCTCCAAAATTTGTAATGAAAAATATGTCTTACGAAATATAAACAATTCCAACCTCTAATTTAAAAATAAATTACGTTAAAACCAACTGCATTATAAATATCTTTTTCATCAAAAAACATTCCGTGCATCGAATTGCCGTTGTAATACTTGTAGAACAGCCGAACACCGAACTTTTTGTTGAACTGGAAATCAATCCCGCTTTGAGCAATATAGCCAATTCGATTTTCGCCATCTTTGACATCTAAAGCAAAATGAAATTTAACATTATCGTTCAATTTTGCTTCGGATTCGATACCTATTTGTGGTAGAATTTGATTTACATTATCGGGAATAGTCGAGAATACAAGCGTCAATCCGGCATAAGGACGAATCGAAAACCATGACGTAAAATGCGTTTCGTAAACTACGTAAAGGTCAACAAACTCTCTGCTGTAAACAAAGGGCTCTTTGAAAAATGTTCCGTTTTGCGAATAGCCGTCAACCAGATGAGATGAAATGTGAGCCAATCTAAATCGAGCTTCGATTAAGTCATCACCAAGTTCATGCTCGAAAGAAGCATTTAAACCGAAAAAATAATCTGAAGTTTCTACGGGGAATTTGAAATTATTATCGCTCCGAAGGCGAGTATATGTGAAAAAATCTGTCCCAAAAGCCAGAGCTGAGTTATCATACTTAAAATTTAGCAAATCAAATGATGCCCCGATGTCCAATCGCAAATTTTCGTCACAGGTATTGTAATGCGCCCCAATTCTCGGCTCGAATGTATTTGCTGTCAATGGTCTGAATAGCAATACATCGTAACTTTGGGAGTGAACATTTGTACAAATCATCAAAAATATGAATGCAGTAAAAAATATATTCTTCATGTTTATCCTTAAAAACTGCTTTTACCGGTCATTACGACCCAAATCGTTTTGATAAAAATATAAAAATCAAGTGATAAAGTCCAATTGCGAATGTAATATATATCAGCCATACAACGCTCCTCGAATGTTGAATCGTTTCGCTCGGTTACTTGCCATAAGCCTGTGATTCCTGGTTTGACGTTTAAAATCAATTTATCTGTGTCGTTCATTTTTGAACGTTCTTCGGGCAAATATGCTCTGGGACCAATCAAACTCATATCCCCTTTCAGTACGTTGATGAACTGTGGTAATTCATCGAGACTGAATTTACGCAAGGTACGTCCAAGATTTGTTATTCGCGGGTCATTTTTCAATTTGTGAAATTTGGCATATTCAGCTTTTTTCTCAGGATACTTTTCCAAAATTTCGCTCAGGGAATCATGAGCATCTTCCTTCATAGTGCGGAATTTGAAAAGATTGAAATGCTTGCCCTTGAGCCCCATCCTGACTTGCTTATAAATAACATTCTTCGTGTCTGATAACAATAGAGCCAATGTGACATAGAGCATCAAAGGCAACCACACTACAAGCAAAGCAATACTGAGTATTAGGTCGAAAAATCGTTTATAAATGATAACCGGCTTATCCAACAGATTGCTTCTCAGATTCACTCCATAAAAGCTATTTGACGAATTGAATAAGAGCCAGAAACTCGAAAGCCCGTAAATTTCGTTTACTATGATTGTGTCTTTGAATGTCTTAACACAGTGGTTAATAGCTTCATTTTTGCGATTTTCAGGAATTCCCTCATTTATAAAAATGACTGTATTAATGCTATCAATCGAATCGAATTGATGCAAATCATCTAAAGAAAATGTTTCTGTATTTTCGTTTTCGATGCTTTCATCATTGTAATCATAAATAAAACAGGCAATAGGCTTATAACCTCCAAAAGGATTCTTCTGGAGTGACTCGATTGCTTTTTTTGTAGATTTTGCCGAACCGATAATCAAAACCGGCGTTCCCCACCAGGGTTTTGATGTAAATAGCATTTTGATAATGTGTCTTATGATTGGCATAATGAACAATAGCAAAGCCCAAGATAGGAAGAAAAACGACTTTACAAACCATATTTGAAGATGAACAAAGAGCGATGCAACAGCCATCAGACTGAACATCAGTGTAATTGTAATCCAAATGGAACGGATTTCGTTTACGATGAAATTGCCATAACCCGGATAGAGTCTATTGACAGTAAACATTACAAAAAACACAGGCATGACAAGTTGGAATTCGAGATAGAGGTTTAATATATTTAGAGCGGGATAATAAAAGCTCTGAATGACAAGCGATGCAATGGCAAAACAAAAGATAATCGAAAGCAAATCGCCCCCAATCAGCAATAAAATCGGTTTTAAAACTGAAAAATCTTTTGTTTTTCGTATAACGGAATCAAATCTGATTTTGTTTTGGTTTTCATCGGACATATAGCACGAAATTCCATATTATGTTAAATGGAAAAAATTAGCGATGAATACCCCTGACAGAATTTTTGATAAAGTCTATGCAATAGCTTACTTCGGGGCAAGTTTCGCCCTTTTGAAGAAATTTTGCAATTCCGTCAGAATTGTTCAAACCGGAAAAAAGCAAAGTATCGTAGAATAGCTCGATTTCGTTGATGGTTTCCGCTTCAAAACCACGTCTGCGAAGCCCAATCTTGTTTATACCTTCGACTTGAGCCGGCTTGCGGTCAACGAGAGTGTAAGGAGCGACATCTTTGACTATCTTAACATCAGCTCCGACCATAGAGTGTCTGCCGACTTTGCAGAATTGGTGGATTTTGGCAACTCCGCCAAGAATGACCCAATCTTCGACAACGACATGACCTGCGATCTGAACAACATTTGACATTATGACATTATCACCGATGATACAATCATGAGCAATATGGCAGTACGCCATAATGAGGCAGTGACAACCGATTTGGGTTTTGCCTGTTTCTTTGGTTCCACGATTGATAGTAGCAAATTCGCGGATTATAGTATTATCGCCAATGATAGTGAAAGTTTGCTCACCATCAAATTTCATGTCTTGAGGTTCGGTACTGATAACGGCACCTGCGAAGATTTTGACATTATTGCCAATTCTTGCACCATTGCCAATAACAACCGAAGAGCGGATTTCGCAATCATCACCAATCTGAACGTCATCTTCAATAATACTGAAAGGACCGATTGTTACATTTTTGCCGATTATTGCTTTGTCCGAAACAATAGCAGTAGGATGAATCTTTGTAACCATTTTATTTATCAACTAAAGCAGCCTGAAACTCAGCTTCCGCTACGATTTGACCATCAACCATAGCTTTACCTTCAAATAAGAATGTATTCAGACGCTTAGAAATAAGTTTGACTTCCATAATTAATTGGTCGCCCGGAAAAACGGGTTTTCTGAATTTAGCATTTTTTATTCCCATAAAAAAGGCTAATTTATTGTCAATATTATCAACTTTTCTCGTTATCATAAGCCCACCTACTTGTGCAAGTGCTTCAAGTATGAGTACGCCCGGCATTACAGGTTTGTCAGGAAAATGCCCACCGAAAAAAGGTTCGTTGATAGTGACGTTTTTCAGTCCTATAATGATACTGTTTTCGTCATCAATTGAGACAATCCTATCTATCAGTAAGAAAGGATAACGATGCGGAAGGACCTTCATTATGTCGTTAATATCGAGTGTTTTTTTGTCAGTCGGGTTGTGCTTTTTGAATTTGGCTCTATGCTCAAGATATTTGGCTCTTATAAGTTTAGCAAATTCGATATTGCTGGCATGACCCGGACGAGCAGCAAGAATTTGGGATTTCAAGGGTACACCAATCAATGTCAAATCACCAATCATATCAAGCAACTTGTGGCGAACGGGTTCGTTCTTGAATCTCAAATGAGTGCCATTCAAAATGCCATTTTCGCCAAGATTCGGCACGCCGTTCAATCTGAAAATCTTCTTCAATTCGCCGAGTTCATCGGAGCTCATTTCCTTATCTATGATAACAATTGCACTATCAAGACTTCCGCCTTTGATTAAGCCTTGTTTATGCAATTCCATAACTTCGGTCAAAAAGCAAAATGTGCGAGCAGGAGCAAATTCACTCACGAATTCCTTTTCCAAATCAAACATCCCTGTATGCTGACTACCGAGTGCGGGATTGAAATAATCAATCATTACAGTAATTCGGTAATCATTATTTGGCAATGCGACGATGTCAACATGCTTTTCTTCGTTTGTATATCGAATAGCTTCATCTATTACGAAATACTCTCTTTCGGCATTAAGCTCTGTTATACCGGCTTCGAGTAGAGCATTCACATAAGGCATTGAGCTACCGTCTATGACAGGTGGTTCGTTAGAACTTAATTCGATACGGCAGTTATCTATTCTTAAGCCTGCTAAGGCTGCTAATACGTGTTCAACGGTATGTACTCTGACACCATCAATTCCAAGGGTTGTACCTCGTGAAAGGTCAACGACGAAATCAACAAGTGCAGGAATTTCGACCGGTGTTTCTAAGTCTGTTCTTACGAAAACATACCCATAATTAGCCGGAGCCGGATGGAATGTAATTGTAGAAGGATTACCCGTGTGTAAGCCTGTACCTGAAAATGCCACCGATTTTTGTAGTGTTCTTTGTTTTTCCATTTACTCTTATGGAGTGAATAAAACAATTTAATTTACAAAAATACGAAAGTTAACCGAATAAAAGTAAATTTATATTTGGTATGCCTATTTTAATGCTTATCAATTTCAGATAATTTTTTTTTAATTATTGCTAAATCTTTGTACATTTCCGGTAAATTTCGTAGTATTGCTTCTTGTTTGAATGCTACTTGGACTTCTTTTGCCGGCGAACCGAAATAGGTTCCTTTCTTGGTGATTCCTTTGGAAACTCCTGATTGAGCGAGCAAAACTACTTCGTCAGCGATTTCGAGGTGTCCTGCCAATCCGATTTGACCGCCAAATTTGCAATTTTTTCCTGTACGTACACTACCGGAAAATCCACTTTGAGCTGCAATTGCATTATTAATACCAATTTCGCAATTATGAGCAATGTGGACAAGATTGTCAATCTTAGTGCCTTGCATAATGCGAGTAGAGCCGATTAGTGCCCTATCTACAGTTGAATTTGCACCAATTTCGACGTCGTTTTCGATAACTACATTTCCGAGTTGCGGGATTTTTTTATAAGTCCCGTCAACATCACTTTCAAGATAACCAAATCCGTCTGCACCTATGACCACACCTGAATATACGATGCAATTATCACCAATTTCAGTATCGGAATGAATAACGCAATTGGGATAAATCATTGTGTTTTTGCCAATTTTCACATTGTCCATAATTGTAGCATTTGCCATAATAATGACACCGGGCAGAATTTCGCAATTCTTCCCGATACTGACATGAGCTTCAATGTGAATTTTTTCTGGTAATGATGCATTCGATTCTATAACAGCTGAGGGGTGAACATTATATGTCGAGATTTCAATTTTTGGAGCCAAGTGATTCAATATTGACACTAATGCTGCATGTGGATTTTCATGAGCAATAAATGCTTGATTCGGCTTTGGAGTAATATTGACGCCAAAAGGTATAATAACACAAGATGCATCAGAACTTGATAAAAACTTGCTGTACTTTTCGCTATAATAAAAAGTTAAGTCGCCTTGGGCGGCATCTTCTATGCCTTGAATCCCACTAATAATAACATCGGTGGAGCCCAAAAGTTCTCCACCTGTCATTTCAAATATCTGATTCAAACTAATTTGAACTTTCATTTTTTTTCTTATTTTGGTCTGCTCATTTCAATTGGACGTTCACGTGGTTGCCGTTGGTTCTCTTTGTTTTGTTCGGGTTCTTGTTCTTGTTCAAATTGCTTGTCCTTAGCCGGAGGTGCATCGGGGTCGTAATCTCCTCTGCCTCTTTGACGAGGTGTTTTGGAGATTTTTTGTTCGTTCCGAGGGTCTTTTTCAATTCTGTCTTGCAAATCTTTTTCAAGTTCGCCTACGTCCACACCAAGCTCCCGCAACACGTTTACTGTCAAGTCAAATTTATAGTTAACGTAGGGCAATGGTTGAACGCTTTGGTCAAGAATAATGTCGAAACCTTGGTCAGCTGCTACTTTTTGAACCGCAGCATATATTTTCTCTTCTACGGGAGTGAAAATAGTTTTTACTGCTTGGTCATATTTTCCGGTTGGTTCGAATATCGTTTTGGCATAATCCTCCCGAACTCTTTTTTGAGAACCTAATTCACTTTCTTTAGTACGTCTTTCATCTTCGGTCCAAATCAATCTGTTTTTCTTGATTTCGAATTCCAAGTTGTCAATCTTTTGTTGCATAGCGTCGAGTTCGCGCTTCCATTCGTCAGTCATGCTCTGTACGCGCTGTTGTGCTTGTTGAGCTTCGGGGAATTTTTCCCTGATGGTATTTGAATTAATGAATGCAACTCTCTGAGCCATTGCTAAATTAGCGGAAGCAATCAAGATTAGCACAAATATTGCAACATTGCGAAATTTGGGTTTATTTTTCATTTTAAAGCCTCTCATAATTCAAAAATTGAAATTCATATAATCAGACGTAGAAGCGAGCGATTTATATCAATTATCTTATTTATTGGCTCGTTTAATAGTGTCAATCACTTTGAAAGTAATATCAATTGTAGTATCTGAGTAAAGTACCATGACTTTGTCCACTACCATCTTGATTTTTTCTTCTTTTGCAACTTTATCAATAGCGAGTTTGATTTTAGTTCTTAATGGTTCGAGCAATTCTTCTCTGAGACGATTGAGTTCGCCTTGTTGCCCAAATTTTTCTTCTTGGTATTGAACCATTTGCATATTTTGTGCTTGAAGAGCTTCTTCTTCTTTCAATTGTTGGTCTTGCGCCATCATAGATTTTTGTTTTTGATATTGCTCAAATTTTTGTTGCAAACCGGTTCGAAGCTGAATTAAAGTATCTTGCCATTTTTGACCAACTTCTTTGATTTTTTTGTCGGCATCAAGTGCTTCTGGCATTTCTTTAAGAACTGTTTCGACATCTACAATACCCAAAGTATTTTGGGATTGAACATTAGTCGTAAAAACAACAAACAAAACCAATAATGATGCGATTAAAATCTTATTCATAACATAACTCCAAAATTTATTAATGTAAAAAATATTCTATTGTCCGAGATGGAATAGGAATCTCCACCCTGATTTTTCTTCATTGACGCCCAATGGGTCAAACCCATAGCCATAACTGAACCCAATAACACCAATTGGTGCAACCATTAATTGTACTCCAAGACCTGCCGAACGTTTCAAATCGAAAGGGTCTGTGGTTCTCAGATTATCCCACACATTGCCGGCTTCGGCAAATCCATATAAATATATAGGCATAGGGTCGAGAGAAACTGCAAAACGCAATTCAGCTGTATATTTAGACATCACGCGACTTCCACGCCCTGAGCCGATTTTATTATCGGGATATCCTCGTAACGGAACAACGCTAAATCCACTCAAACCATTTCCGCCCATTCTGTACAATTCGATTGGCGAAATTGTAGTATCCGACTGAAACCCTGTGATGTAGCCGACTTTAGCGGCAATCATAAACACAAGTCTATCGCTTCCTTCGATTTTGGTAATTGGGTTATACATCTCAAAATTGAGTTCATTTTTGATGTAATCCGTTTGACCTAGACCAATAGCACCCATCGCAAAATCTGTCGAAAGTGTAAATTTAGAACCGGTTGACGGGAAAAACATATTGTTAAAAGATATTCGCGAAATTTTCTGACCAATCGAGAATTCAGTATATTCACCTTGACGGTAATAAAATGACGCTGTACGGTTGTTGTTCAATTGGTATCTTGTAGTGAAATCGCCACGCCAATAATCATCGGGCCATTTGAAACGACGCCCAAGATTGATTCCAATCCCTGTACGGCTTTGGTTCAAATCTAAGTAACGATAATATGTGTCGAAAATGTTGAACCCGACTGTTGTTGGTGTATCGAATAACCAAGGCTCAGTAATACCTAATGAAAATGTGCGGTAACGATTTGCTTGACCAAATTCCCAACTTAGATTGAAAATTTGTCCTCCGCCACCCCTAAGTGGTTCGAGTATTGAAAAATTGTTGAATGTAAATCCGAGTGCACCTGTCAATCCAAAACTACCGGCAAAACCAATAGATGCGTTGAATGTATCTGTGGAACGTTCTTCAACTTTGTAAATTACATCAACTGCAGTATTGTCGGATTCCGATGGTTTGATATCGGGACGAAGAGATTCGGGATTGAAATATTGCATAACTTGCAATGCTCTTACGCTTCGTATAATTGCCGAGCGGTCGAAAAAATCACCCGGGCGAGTGTATAATTCGCGTCGAATAACTTTGTCTTTAGTTTTGGTATTTCCTACAATGTGAACTTTACCTACTCTGAATCTATCGTTTTCGAATATATTGATAACGATATCCACAGAATCGGGTGGTACTCTTTGTAACTGTGGTATTAGTCTTGCTTGCAAGTAGCCATTATCCATGTATAGCGACGATGCATCAGTTTGCGACTCGTTTCCGGATAAATTCATAGTGAATCGTTCTATATTATAGGGGTCGCCGGGTTTGAATTCGAGACGTTGGAGTAAGACTTTATCTGTATAAATTGTATTGCCTTTGAACTTGATGTCTCTAACGTAAATTTTGGGACCTTCGGCTACGTTGAGCGTTATATGAACTCTTTTTTTCTCTTCATCATAAATAATTGTATCAGAGAGAATCTGAGCATCAATATACCCTTCCGATTGGTAAAAATTTATCAATAGCTTCTTATCTTCTTCATATTTGATTTGGTCAAATTTGGCAGATTTCCAAAATTGCCACCATGCTTTAGTGGAAGTTTCATCGAATGCGTCTTCTAAATCACTATCGGAAAATGCTTCATTACCCTTGAAATTGATTGAAGCTACTTTGAATTCAATCCCTTCTTCAATATAAACTAAGATATTTGCATAATTTGAGGTGTCCGTCATTTGGAGTTCCAAATCAATTTGTGCAAATGTCAAACCTTCTTCGTTATAAAGCTTTTTGATTTTGCTTTTGATGAGATACAATTCGTAGTTAGAGATGATATCACCTCTTATCTTACCGGCTGCTTTGCGAATATCAAGTTCGTCAACTTTATCATTATTTTCGATAATAATAGCATTCAATCTTTGGAATTCGTCCACTTTGATAATCAAAAACAATCCCACTTGCGATATTCTATCCACAACAATGTCAACTTTTGAAAATTGCTTTCGTTGCCAAATATTGGTAACAGCTTTTTGGATTTTGGCATCAACAGGATAGTTGATAGATTCGCCAATTCTCAAGCCAGATAGCGAGATAACAGTTTCGGCATCAGTGTAAATATTGCCTTCGACCGTTATGCCTGCAATCGTATAAGTCTCCGGTTTCATACTGCCTAAGCCTTGAGAATTTGCAGATTGCGACATCACAAAAATCAGCAATAAAACTAAGTATATACTAAGATTTTTTGAAAGCATTAAAAACTCGCTGTAAATAAGATTCTTCTGAGACATTTTGTTTTTCATTTGCTATTTGTAAAGAAGTTTTGCCGTAACGCCTTTCGCGTTGCAGATAATTGCTGAGAGCAGCGTAAATATCATCACGTCGAAATTCAGGCCAATACTTATTGGATATGTAAATCTCACCGTAAGCCATCTCCCATAATAAAAAGTTACTCAATCTCATTTCACCGCTCGTTCTCACCATCAAATCCGCATCAGGTAAGTCATGAGTCTGTAGATATGAAGCAAATAAATCTTCATTTATATCTTCCGGCGAAATTTTACCACGACGAATGTCCAAACCAATCATTTGGACAGCACGAACCAAATCCCATCTTCCACTGTAACTCAAAGCCAAAGTAAGATTAAGACCTTGGTTATCTTTTGTCCTTACTTCAGAGTCCTTAAGTAGCTTCTGTACAACTTTCGGCAAAGAATTAATTTTGCCAATGGCTCTTAATCTTACACCGTTTGCATTCAATTCATCAATCTCTTGACGAAGATAATGCTCTAAAAGTTTCATAAGTCCACTAACTTCTGACATCGGTCTTTTCCAATTTTCGATAGAGAATGCATAAAGAGTAAGATATTGAACACCTAACTGCGAACAGGCTTTGACGATATCGCGAACGCTTTCGATTCCTTCTTTGTGTCCGGCAATACGGGGCATGTTTTTTTCGACAGCCCACCTACCATTACCATCCATAATGATAGCAATATGGCGTGGGAACTTGCCCATTTCCATCAATTCTAACTGAATTTCTTTATCAGACGCTTGTTGACTGTCATTCCAATTCACATAAACTCCGAATCAAAACATAAACATAATAAACCAAGAACTTCAAAAATAAAAAATTCTCAGTCAATAATGAAAACAAAATACATAATTCATTATTTTAGAGATAATTATCAAAATAAATTTTTCTATTAACTTTAAGATTGTTAAATTTGCCTTCCTAAAATATGATATTTTGTATTTATGTTAAAATAAATTTGTACAGGTAAGCTATGACTAAAGCTGATATAGTTGATGAAATTGCAAGAGCAACAGGATTGACAAAGATTGAAACTAAAGCCGTTGTGGATGGTGTTTTTGCAAGTATTATCAAAGCCATTGCCGATGGTAAGAGAATTGAACTTCGCGGTTTTGGTGTTTTCAAACATAAAAGTAGAAAGCCACGTATGGCACGCAATCCTAAGACCGGGGAACTCGTTCCGCTTGACAAGCGTTATGTTCCAATTTTCAAACCTTCACCCGATTTTTTGAATAAAGTTAATGAAGCTATGAAACTTCAATTAGAAGAAAAAGCTTCATAATTTGTTTATGTCGGAAATTTTGTTTATTTTGAGAAAATTTTTCATTCAAATTTAAAAAAACGGAGCTAAAAATGCCTTGCGGTAAGAAAAGAAAACGCCATAAAATGGCTACTCATAAGAGAAAGAAAAGACTTCGCAAAAATCGCCATAAAAAGAGGAGATAACTCTCGGGCGCAAATTTTGTACTAAGGTGAATATTTTCAAAATATTCACCTTTTTTTATTTGATATTTCGATATTTTTCTTTATATTCTGTTTGAAAAATGTTCCTTTTCAAAAAAATAGCTAAATATGAACAAAATATACACCATAACAGTAGTTTTAATCTTAATTTTAGGTTCAACTACTTCATACTCGCAGAGATGGGAAAAAATCCAAAACCTTCCCGATGCCTTTAAAAACAACTATTGGCTTGATATTTTTTATTTAGCTCCTCAAAATACTCACGGCTGGGCTTGCGGATTTAACGGTATGGTTGTCCGTACAACTAATGGTGGGCAAACTTGGAGCGGTTCTATAGTCCCTAATGCTTATCATCTGGAACACATTCATTTCCCTACAACTCAAATTGGCTATACTTCCGGTCCTGATGGCATTTTCAAATCCAAAGACGGTGGTATATCGTGGGAAGAAATTACGCCGGACCTTATATCTACTGATTATTGGGGATGCTACTTCATGGATGCTAATTTCGGGATTTTGGTTGGTGGCGGTTGTGGTAGGAGTCAGAAATACTGGCGCACGACTGACGGCGGGTCTAATTGGACTTATTTTGAAAATGGTGTTAATCACAGCGGTTTGACTGATGTAATTATGTATGACAAAGCCGGTTTGGGCTTTGCAGTTAGTAGCGGTCTGCTATGGAAAACTACCGACGGAGGATTTACTTGGGATTCTTTAGCTCTCTCCGGCACTTATATTTGGCACGAAGAATTGACTCATTCCGGCACATCATTCCTCCTACCCTATGCAGGAACTAATTGCCAAGGTGGCGGAAATGACGGTGGAATGAGATTCACAACGAATTCAGGTTCATCATGGAATAATTTCCAAACTTTGCAACCTATGTTCGGAGCTTTTATTTTAGGGGACCGCGAAGGTTGGGCTTGCGGAAACAATACAAGCGTATTTTATACTTCTGACGCCGGCGTTACGTGGGCTTTGAAAAATTGCGGTATCGAAGATGGCGATTTTGATGATATGTGGTTCACTTCCAAAAATGAAGGTTGGCTTGTAGGTGATGGAATTTACAAATTGAAACCACCCAAAAATGATCTTACTAAAGATTCGATTGTTTTTAGAGATGTGTGTTTGGGTACTGCACAATTTGATACTTTGTATATTGACAATGAATCATTTACTCCAATGGATTTGGCTCTAAGTATTACCGGTGCTGATGCTAATAGGTTCAGAATTGTGACTCCTAACAGCTTTTCATCTATAGTTCAATGCACGCGTAGAATGATTATTATCGAATTTACTCCAAATAGTCGCAATGTATCTCGTGCAATGCTCGAAGCAACTGTTACGAGAACCGGCTCCGGTAATTCATTTATCAATATTCCATTGATAGGCTATTCAACTTTCTCTTCTGCATATCCAATGAGTGATATTGTTATTGTTGATAGTGTTTATTGCAATATATTGTCCACAACTAAGGTTGATTGGAAAGCAGATAAAGATGGCGAGGAAATTGAGTTTGTCAATAAATTGCAAAGTGATAACCAAATCACTTATATATCCAAAGTACCAAATAAAATCTTGAAAGAAGGCTCTGTATCAGATTTCAGAATTTTAGCTCAAGATACCGGTTGGGTAGAGTCTAGATTCAGAATCACAACTCATCCTTGCGAAAAAGATACAATCTTGACAGTCAGAAGCTATGCATATTCTTCAATAATAACTTCGGATACAAAACGAGTTGCTTCATTGGTTTGTGGCAACGAAAAAATTGATACATTAATCATCCAAAATACCGGTAATTCAACTTTGACAATGAATGATTTGAAATTTACCAATGGAACTTATTTCAAAATTATTGGGTGGATTGATGGTGCCAAATCAAAAAGTATAGAGCCAAATCAACAAGATACTTTGTTGATTCTATACAAACCATTTGGCAATGGACCACATACTGACAAGTTGTCAATAAACAATAACGATTCCACCAAAGCTCGCGGGAATAAAAACCCTCATTTAATTGATTATTCAGGTGAATACAGACAAGCAGAACTTGTTTACGACCAAGTCATAGATTTGGGAGATGTTTGCGTTGGAAAAATTTATCAAATTGAGAAATATATCAAGAACATTGGCACATGGATAGCTAAATTCAACAATAAAATTAACCTTGGGAATAATTTTAGAATTGAATTGATGAAAGATACTCCATTTTCGATTAATCCAAATGATTCCATAAAATTTTGGGCTTCTTTCTTCCCGAACGAAGCCAAATCGTTTTCCGAAGTTTTGGAATTTATAACAGAACCTTGTGGAGACACTGTAAGAATTACTTTACGTGGGCGTGGCATTTCTAATTTGCTTACCTTAAATCCCAAAACAATCCAAGGTGCTGTAAAAACCGGCTCATCAATAACACGTGAATTGCTGATTGAATCATTCTCCAATACAGATGTAACAATAACAGAAATCAAAATCGAAGATTTACCGGATACTTGGGAATTTGAATGGACACCGAATTTACCTCAAGTCCTATTGCCGGGTTCAAAAATAACTTTTGAATTGAAATTCACTAATAATGGGCATGAAAGTATTGATTCCGATATCATCATAGTAACAGATGGCTTATGCCCAGAAGATTACTCTGTACGAGTCAATTTATTCGGCATAATGCGAAATGTGTCCGTTGATAAAGACAGAATTGAGTTTGGCGAATCTTATTGTAATTCAGATCTTGAACATCAGACATTGACAGTAGTCAATTTCGGTTTTGTGACTGACACGATTACGAGTATTACCATTGAACCTCAGGGTTCATTTATTATCACAAATTTACCGGCTTTACCATATTATATAGAGCCCGAAGAAAATCTTGAGCTAGATATTGCATTCGTGTCAGATATCTTAGGAACTCATATTGCAAATTTGACTATAAGGACAAATGATACCGAAAATAATATTTTTGTAACGGAACTTATCGCATACAACTACTCTCCGACTACAAGTGCCGATAGAAACAATCTTGATTTTGGCACAGCAGAGCTTTGCGAAGATGAAAAGTTGATGACATTCTCGTTGCGTAATGACGGTAATGTAAGTGATTTGCTTGAATTTACAATCGAAGGCACTATGTTTTCAATTGAAGGAGCACAATCGGAAATTCCGGCAAACAATTCAAAGCAATTTACTGTGTATGCTCACCCAACAATGTGCGAACTTGGTTTGAATATTGGTAAATTGATGATTAGAAGTTTGAATTGCTATTTTGAACATGAAATTGAACTCGTTATTGATATTTATAAGACTGAAATTGCTGTAACTCCTTCGATTATCAATATTGATAGTATATGGATTGGAGATGAAAGTGGCGGTAGCTTCAGGATAGAAAACCTGACTGAACACGATGTATCAATAACTTCAATCGAGATTGAACCTGAAGCAAGTGGAATTATTGAATTTGAATTCACATCCGGAGCGAAAATTGCAGGTGGAGACAATCTCCAAGTTCCATTTACTTATACTGCTCATACACACGGACAATTTGAATTTGATATTACTGTAAAAGCCGAAAATTATTGCGAAGATACAGAAAAAATCAAACTCATTGCAGATGTTCAGGAAGAAAATTATGTGCTTGATTTGATGATTGAGCAACATGTAGCTGAAGCAGGTGAGAGAATAATAATTCCTGTAAAATTGTTGCGTGAAGATTTGAGATTCAATACCGAATATGTACGTTTGGAATTTGAATTCGACCGCAAGCTTTTTTTCCCAACAATTATTACTTCAAAATTTGGTGATGAATTTGTCCAAACAGACTTCACATACAAATTTGGAAATTTGAGCATCCTATTGGATAAAGTATCGAGCAGAAATTTATTCGGCAAAGTCGGTGATATTATAAGAATTGACGGCTACGCACTTAGGTCAATGCCTGATTATACACCAATTGTATTCAAGAATGTTGAGCTATTTACTGAAAAAGACGTGACTTTGACCACTCAAGATGGTGGATTGAAAGTAAATGAGTTTTGCATACCTGAGGCATCTTTTGAATTACTCCGAATACCTCAATTAGAGTCATCGGTACCGGAAATTGTTCTTGGCAACCACTTGAATATTGGATTCAAAGCTGATAAAAACTTTGTGACAAGCATTGAATTATTGAACATTGCAGGGAATTCTGTGTTTACACAAATCATAACTATCCCCGAAGGCGAAATTGAGTACAAAATTGATTTGAATTCGATTAGTTCAGGAGTGTATTTTATCGTCATCAAATCGGAAAACAACATCACAATTGCAAGATTTATAAAATCAAATTAAGATTTTAGTTCGATTTGTCTTTCAGAAAATAATGATAGTAGAAAATAGTTTCGGGGAACATCAACAACAAAAGCCCGAGTGTATCGCCTGTGAAAAATATCGAATCCCATGCATGGCTCCAAATCAAATTTGCTACTGTTGCGGTCAAAGCCCAACCTATTGAAAAAAACAATCCGATGATAAGTATAGACAATATGCCTGCTTTGACACCATCGGATTGCCAATTTTTTGTAAAAGCGTAAAGTGCAGCAACAATATGCACATGAAAAATCAATAGTTCAATCATATTTTCGTAACATTGTTTATAATTTAATTCAAAAATATAAAAAGTTAGGACATGATAAAAAATAAAGATTTCAGAATCGTTTTTGCAACGACGAATAATGAGGATTTAGCCTCGATTATAGCTGAAACTTTAGTCCAAGAAAGCCTTGCAGCGTGTTGTTCGATTATCTCTGGTGCCATTTCAATTTACGAATGGCAAAAAAAAATTGAAAAACGCCAAGAATTCATATTGATGATAAAGACATCCAATAGTCATCTTGACAAACTTGAAAATAGAATTAAAGAATTACATAATGATGAAGTACCCGAAATTATTGCAGTTGAAATTAGCGAACTTTCCGAAGGATACATGGATTGGATGAACAAGACGATAAAATGATACCTCATACTTTAGAACCTGTCGAGACCGGAAACGGAAATTACACTCCCACAAACCGATTCACTCCGATTAGGGAATGGCGGACTGACGAGAAACCGCGAGAAAGGCTAATGATGCACGGACCTGAAGTGTTATCGGATAGCGAGTTATTGGCAATAATCGTTGGCTCGGGAACTGTAGGCAGGTCTGCAATTGATATAGCGAGGGAATTATTAAAAAAACATACTTCATTGAATCAATTGGCTCGGTGTGATTTTAGCGAATTCAAGAATATCTCAGGAATTGGAGATGCCAAAGCCGTTAGCATAATTGCAGCATTTGAGCTTAGCAGAAGAATAGAAATCGCACCATTTTCAGGTAAAAAAATATTCCGCTCACCCGAAGACATAGCTGAATATTACATTCCACGTCTCAGAGATTTGCGAATTGAAGTATTCAAAGTGCTTTTGCTGACAACATCCAATCAAATATTCCGTGACTTGACTATAACTGAGGGAATACTAAATTCGAGCGTAGTACATCCCCGCGAAGTATTCCGATTGGCAATTACTGAAAGTGCAGCAGCAATAATCTTGATGCACAATCATCCGTCCGGCAATCCTGAACCATCGAAGGAAGATATAAAAATCACAGAACAAATAGTCCAAGCCGGAAAAATAATAGGCATCAAAGTTTTAGACCATTTAATAATTGCAGGTGATAAATTCACCAGTTTTGTCTCATTAGGTTTGATATGAAAAACAAGAATAATTTACAAGAAACAAAAACTCATTCATTGGAAATAACACGAACTGTCTTAAATAATGGATTGACATTAGTAACAGAAAAAATCCCTCATGCCGAATCAATAGCTTTAGGTATATTTGTAAATGCAGGCTCGCGAGACGATAGCCCCGATTACAGCGGTACAGCTCATTTTATGGAACATGCTGTTTTTAGACGCTCCCAAAAGCGTACTTCACGCAGAATTGCAGGTGAATTCGAATCAATGGGTGCATATACGAATGCATTCACATCGCAGGAATATACTTGCTTTTATGTGCGAGCACTGAAGAAACATTTTAGAAAAACATTGAATATTTTGTTCGACATAACGATTAATCCATTGCTTTTGCAAAAGGAAATTGAAAAAGAACAGTTGATAATACTTGAAGAAATCAAATCATACGAGGATGACCCCGAAGAATACATTTTTGATTTGGGAGATAAAATTCTTTTTCAGAATCATCCATTGGGAAATCCGATAATCGGAACAAAAGAGTCTGTCGGGGAAATCAATTCGGATGTTTTACAACAATTCCACCGAGAATACTATAAACCCGACAATATCATTATAACTTTTGTCGGCGATATCGAGCATCAAGTTGTTTTGAATGCAATTTCGAACTTATTCGGGGCATTGGATGCAGGGTACAGAGTTTACACGCGTATAGCACCTGAACCATTTGCAGCTCTAACTCTCGAAATGGCAAAACCTGTGCAACAATCACATCTGCTTTTGGGCAAAAGAGCTGCATCACTCAAAGATGAAGATAGAACTGCTCTGATGATATTCAATATTTTGTTTGGCGATGGAATGAGTTCGCGTTTGTACCAAAAGCTTCGCGACCGCCATGGAATAGCATATTCGATATTTTCGACCTTGCAGATGCACTCTGATGCAGGTGTCTTTTATATTTATGCTGCAACGGATACGAAAAAAGTTCGGATTACTGAGACAATGATTTTCGAACAAATGAACCAAATCCTCAATGATAAATTGAATCGTTCTGAGATCAATCGTGCAAAAGAACAATTGAAATCAAGCCTGATTATGGATTTGGAAAGCATGTCAGCGCGAATGCAGTCATTGGCGAAAAATGAGCTTTTAATCGGGGACCACGAAAGCGTTCGAGAAATCATCGAAAGAATAGATGCCATAACTTTAGTTAATGTAAAAGAAACAGCCGCAAAATATTTTGGTGACGGTAGTTGGAGCAAAGCTCATATTTATCCCGAGAAATAATAGATTCGAATATTTAAAACATATTGCAATATTATCATACGTTCATTCGTCTGAAATTCGCGTAGAATTATTTATATTTGTAGATTAAAATCTGTAAAATTAAGGCAATAAAAATGGCAAAACATTTTAAAGTGATTATTATAGGCTCAGGTCCTGCTGGCTTCACAGCAGCATTATACGCTTCGAGAGCCAATCTTGAAGTAGCGATTTTTGAGGGCAACCAGCCCGGAGGCCAGCTCACAATAACAACCGATGTTGAAAATTATCCCGGCTTCGCCGATGGAATCGAAGGTCCTGAAATGATGGAAATTTTCCGTAAACAAGCCCAAAGATTCGGAGCAGTATCATTATTTGAAACGATTGAAAAAGTTGATTTTTCCGAGCGCCCATTCAAACTGAAATCAGAAAGAGATGAGTACACTTGCGATGCATTGATAATCGCAACCGGTGCTACTGCTAAGCTTTTGGATATCGAAAGCGAGCGTAAATATTGGGGTTCAGGGATTTCAGCTTGTGCCACTTGCGACGGCTTCTTTTTCAAAGGCGAAAAAATATTCGTAATCGGCGGTGGTGATACAGCAATGGAAGAAGCGAACTATTTGACACATTTCGGCGAATCAGTCACATTAGTTCATAGACGCAGCGAATTCCGTGCATCGAAAATCATGGTCGAACGTACTCAGAAAAATCCCAAAGTCAAAATCATCACAGATAGCATTGTGGACGAATTTTTGGGCGAAGAAAACATGGGAATCAAGAGATTGACAGGCTTGAGATTGAAAAATGTCGTTACCGGAGAAATGAGCAATCACGAAGCCGGAGGATGTTTCATCGCAATCGGACACAGCCCGAATACCTCGCTATTTGAGGGAAAGCTCGACAAAGACGAGAACGGATATTTGATAACACAGGGCAAATCCACTTATACTAATATTCCGGGCGTATTTGCCTGTGGAGACGTCCAAGACCATGTCTATCGCCAAGCTGTGACCGCTGCAGGTTCGGGATGTGCCGCCGCAATTGATGCCGAACGTTGGTTAGCCGAGCAAGAATAAATTTGATTGAACGAGGCTGTCCCAAAAGGGCAGCTTTTTTTTGGGGGGCTGAAACCTCACCCCGAACCTTCGAAGGTGAAAAAGAAAAGATATTTTGGAAAAAAATAAAATATTTTCATATTTTATTTGGAAATGTCATAATGCATTAATATGTTAGCATTGTTGAGACATACAATAAAGACAATTGATGTTGAAAATTTGTAAAATAGAGATTTATACAGAGCTACAGAGCTACAGAGCTACAGAGGAGCGACGAGATGCTAAAGTCTTATTGTACCCTATTGCTCAATACTTTTCCACAAACGAATGCAATTGCAACACACAAGAATCATAGTTTAAGTTTATCTTCCAAACTCTCGCAAAGTTCATTGACAATACATAAATCGTATTCACTCACTGTTGAGAGAGGTAGGATGTGATTGTGCGATAAACACCCAGAGCACGGGGAGCTTTGGGGGTGAGCTGAATACCCACCGCATCGAAACTTTTATATGTATTAGTTTTTATTAATTTAATTTGTATAATTTATTTTAAAGGTTTTAAAATGAAAAAACTATTATTGATAATATTTATTACTCAGTTAGTATTCTGCTATGACGCATATAGCGACCTTAAAAAGAAATACAATACATCGGCTGCTCTAGAAGATAGAGGTGATGGGACTCCGAAATTTGGAAATGGATATTTAACTGTTGAAATATATTGCTTCCCTGATGATAGATGTGAGTTATCGTGTTTTGATCCAGGTGGCCCAGTTACATGCGATTTTGCGACTGCTGAATGGTGTGAAAATTGCGATTCTTTTAGAATTTTTTACCAAAATAGTAAAGGCGATGAAATGTTTGACCATGCAAAAGAACAAATAAATCTCGGGATTTTTTCTGGCGTCTATACTAACAATATAATGTATGTTCCACTTGGAAAAATGTATTACAGAACCGTAGAGTGGTCTACAGATATACAAAACTTTGAAGCACAAATCAATATAACAATAACTGAAAAAGATTAAATTTCAATATTATTTTTTACACTATGCATGTTTTAAGGATCATGCATGGTGTCTTTATATTCAAGATTATGAACACAATACTAATGTTATTTTTTTTAAGGAGCTTATTTGGAAATATTTCTGAATATGAAATTCCTGCCGATGGATTATCGAGAATCAATTGGGTAGATATTGTTGAGGTAAACAATAAAATGTATTATTATGATAGAAAGTTAGATCATGATTGTTCAATTAGGTTAATTAATATCAAAGATTCAACTGAGATTATCAAACTTATAATTGATGTTGGTATGCTCTATACAATCAATTGCGAGAAATACATCATTACAAATATTTGTAGCGACGCTGATACATTGATATTTTGCATTGCAAATAAAGCAATAAGATATGTGTATGATGGGGCAACTGAATTAAATTCGGATAAAATTTACGACTTAGAAGAAATTTTCAAACAGGATAGACTCTACTATGCAAATAGACTTGTACTGGATAAAGGCATTCTAGTCGGGTTATCTGACAAATACTTACCAAAAAGCTATAATAAGGACAATTTATTTAGTTGGCAACTCAATCTTTCTGATACTAATCATAGCTTTGAAATTTATGAAGATACTAAAGGCTTTTATTGGACCTTATTTCAACCGAGAAATGTAATTGATTATTTTCAAGGGTCATATGCCGTGACTGATATTACCAACTACAGCATCTATATTAAAGATAAAAATTTTCAACCCGTTGATACTTTGACGCGAAAATTCGATAATTGGAAAGCTAATACCTACGAACTTGAAAAATTTGAAGGCAAGCACCCAATGGAAGTCATTTCTTACTTGCAATCCGACACTATTACAAGAAATTTGATTCATAGAGTGAATTTTCTTGATTCAAATCACATACTTGTTTGTTTTTCGGACAATGATGATTTGTTTTTAGATAGTTCTCAGTCTCTTTATAATTTCAAATATGACCTTTGGGCTAAGAAAGACAATGACTGGTTCTTAGAGTCATCAGATATTTCTTTATCCGAGGACAAAATTC